>JAIOQA010000307.1 GCA_021413675.1 Deltaproteobacteria bacterium
GCGCGCGGCCGCGAACGCGCGGACCTGCGCGGCGAGCTCGTCGTCGAGCTGCGCGCGCGTCCGGGCCCACGCGAGCGCGAGCGCGATCTCGTCCATCGTCACCGCGGACGCGGGCCGACGCCGAGCCGCTCGAGCTCGGCCATGACCTGCTTGAGATCGCTCCAGGCGTCGCGCTTGCGATCGGGCTCGCGCAGCAGGTACGCCGGGTGGAACGTGGGCATGACGCGGAGGCCGCGGCGATCGTGGAACCGGCCGCGCAGCGCGCTGATCGGCGCGTCGATGCCGAGCAGGGTGTTGGCGGCGGGCCGCCCGAGCGCGACCAGGATGCGCGGCGCGACCGCGGTGATCTGCGCGTCGAGGAAGCCGCTGCAGCTGGCGACCTCGTCGGGCTGCGGGTTGCGATTGCCGGGCGGGCGGCACTTCAGCACGTTGGCGATGTAGACGTCGCCGCGCGCGAAGCCCATCGCCTCGATCATCTTGTCGAGCAGCTCGCCGGCCTTGCCGACGAAGGGTAGGCCGGTGCGATCCTCGTCGGCGCCCGGCGCCTCGCCCACGAACATCAGCGCGGCCTGTCCCGATCCCGCGCCGAACACGATCTTCTTGCGGGTCTCGTGCAGCTTGCAGCGCGTGCACTCGCCGAGCTCGGCGCGGACCTCGGCGAGGGTCAGGCGCACGCGCTGCGGTGGCGCGTCGGGCACATCGACGGCGAGGTCGATCACCGGCGCGTGCGCCGCCTCGACGTGCGTCACCTCGACATGCGCGGGCTCGACCTGCGCCGCCTCGGCCTGCGCCTCGACGTGCGGCGCCTCGAGGCTCCCCGCGATCCGCGGGCTCGCGCCGCCCGGCGCAGACCACCGCCCCCCGCGCGCGTGCCGCTCGAGCGCGGCGCGCAGGTCCGCCGCCAGTCGCGCCACCTCGGCGCGCGGGTCGCTGGAGCCCGTGCTATCCATGGCGACAGGTATGCCACGCCCCGCCGCGACCGTGCGCGTCGATCGCGCCTCCGATGTGCTCCGCCCGCGCGTGCTCGCGGCCCTCGCCCTCGCCGCGCTCGCGTCCTGCGGCCACGGCGGCCCGCCGCCGCCGTCCGGCGACGTCGCCGCCGAGCTGACCCTCGGCACCCTCGACGGCACCGGCTCGTTCGATCCCGCGACGCTCAAGGGCAAGGCCGCGCTCGTCGTGTTCTGGCGACCCGGCTGCCCGTACTGCGCGACCGAGCTGCCCGATGCGCTGAAGGTCGCGCGCGCCGCCGGCGCCGAGCCGATCGCCGTGATGATCCGCCCGCAGGTCGAGGGCGCGCGCGATCGCGGCGCCAAGGAGATGGCGCGCCTGCAGTGGGACGGCACCGCGCTCGCGGACACCGCCGACCTGCTCGGCACCTGGAAGATCGACGGCGTGCCCTGGACGCTGGTCATCAAGCCCGACGGCACCGCGGAGCGGCTGTTCGTGGGCCTGGCGTCGGCCGACGATCTCGCCCGCGCCCTCGCCGCCGCCAAGTAGCAATCAGAGCAGCGCGACCGCGCGATCGAGGATGCGATGCGCGACCGCGGCCTTGGTCCCCGCCGGGATCGCGGTGTCGCCGCCGGGCTCGACCAGCACCACGCGGTTGGTGTCGGTGCCGAACCCGGCGCCGGCCTCGGTGACGTCGTTGGCGACGATCATGTCGACCGCCTTCGAGGCGAGCTTGGCGCGCGCGTAGTCGACGACGTCGTGGGTCTCGGCCGCGAACCCGACCAGCACCGGCCGGGCCGCGCCGCGCGCCTTCCGCGCCTGGCCGATCTCGCCGAGGATGTCGGGGTTCGAGTCGAGCGCGATCGTCGGCGTGTAGCCGATCTCGGTGCGCTTGAGCTTCCTGTCCGAGGGCGCGACCGGGCGGAAGTCGGCGACCGCCGCGGCCATCACGATCAGATCCTGCGCGAGCACCCGCGCGTCGATCGCGGCACGCATCGCGCGCGCGTCCTCGACCGCGATCACCTCGACGCCGAGCGGCGGCTCGAGCGCGACCGGCCCCGACACCAGCACGACCTCGGCGCCGCGCCGCGCGGCTGCGGCCGCGAGCGCATAGCCCATCTTGCCGGTCGAGCGATTGCCGAGGTAGCGCGCCGGATCGATCGCCTCGTGGGTCGGCCCCGCGGTCACCAGCACGCGCTTCCCGGCGAGGTCCTGGGGCGCGAGGATCCGCGCCGCGGCCTCGACGATGTCGGCGGGCTCGGCCAGCCGCCCCGGGCCGGTCCAGCGGCACGCGAGGAAGCCCGCGTCCGGTCCCACGACCCGGGCGCCCGCGACCTCGGTCAGCCGCGTGACGTTCGCGCGGGTCAGCGGGTGCGCCCACATGTTCACGTTCATCGACGGCGCGATGAGCAGCGGCGCCGTGCACGCCAGCGCCACGGTCGTGACCGCGTCGTCGGACATGCCGGCGGCGAGCCGCGCGATCGCGTTGGCGGTGGCCGGCGCGATGATCATCAGGTCCGCGCGATCGGCGAGCTGGATGTGGCCGATCGTCGCCTCCTCGGTGAGGCTGAACAGCTCGGTGAACACCGGGTGTCCGGTCAGCGCCTGGAAGGTCATCGGCCCGACGAACTTCTGGGCGCGCCGGGTCATGCACACGTGGACCTGAGCGCCGGCCTTGGTCAGGAGCCGCACCAGCTCGCACGCCTTGTACGCGGCGATGCCGCCGGCGACGCCGACGACGATGATGGCGCCAGCGAGCGGCGCGGCGGGATCGCGAGGCGGACGGATTCGCGGGGCATCCACGCGCCCACTCTAGGCCATCACCACGCCACGCGCTCCATCACGTACTTCAGATCCGTGTAGTCCTCGAGGCCGTGGTGCGAGCCCTCGCGGCCCAGCCCCGAGGCCTTGATGCCGCCAAACGGCGCCTGCGCCGTCGAGACCAGGCCTTCGTTCACGCCGACCATGCCGACCTCGAGCGCCGCGGTCACGCGCCGCAGCCGGCCCGGATCGCGGCCGAACACGTAGGCCACGAGGCCGGCGTCGGTGTCGTTGGCGAGCGCGATCGCCTCGTCGTCGCCGTCGCACGCGCGGATCGCGACCACCGGCCCGAAGATCTCCTCGCGCCACACGGCCATCTCGCCGGTGATCTCGGCCAGCACGATCGGCCCGATCCAGCGCGCGTCGTCGGCGGGCAGCGTCCCCGTCACCAGCCGCGCGCCGCGCGCGAGCGCGTCCTCGACCAGCCGGCGGACCTTGGCGACCGCGCGCCGATCGACGAGCGGCCCGATCGACACGCCCGGCGCGCGGCCATCGCCCACGACCAGCGCCGCCGCCGCCGCCGCCAAGCGATCGGTGAACGCCTGGGCGACCGGCCGCTGCACGATGAACCGGTTGGCGGCCACGCAGCTCTGGCCGGCGTTGCGGAACTTCGCGACCAGCGCGCCGGCCAGCGCGCGATCGAGGTCGGCGTCGTCGAGCACCACGAACGGCGCGTTGCCGCCGAGCTCGAGCGACACCCGGCGCGTGGTCTCGGCGCAGACCCGCGCGATCGATCGCCCGACCGCGGTCGAGCCGGTGAAGCTGACCTTGCGCATCGCCAGCGAGCCCACCAGCTGCCCGCCGATCCGCGCGCCATCGCCGGTGACCACGTTGATCACGCCCGGCGGCACGCCGAGATCGTGCGCGAACCCGGCCAGCGCGAGGGTCGTGAGCGGCGTGGCCTCGGCGGGCTTGCACACCACCGTGCAGCCGACCGCCAGCGCGGGCCCGAGCTTGCGGGTCAGCATCGCCGCCGGGAAGTTCCACGGCGTGATGAGCGCGCAGGGCCCGACCGGCGCGCGCTGCACCTCGATGCGCTGGCCGACCGACGACGCCGGCACGGTCTCGCCGTAGACCCGCACGGCCTCGCCCGCGAACCACTCGAGGAAGCTCGCCGCGTACGCGACCTCGCCCGCGGCCTCGGCCAGCGGCTTGCCGTTCTCGGCGGTGATGAGCGCGGCCAGCCCATCCTTCTCCTGGCGCATGCGCGCGGCCATGCCGGCGAGGACCGCCGCGCGATCGTAGGCCGAGCGCGCACGCCACGCCGGGAACGCCGCGGTCGCCGCCGCGATCGCGCGCTCGACCGCGGCCGCGTCGAGATCCGGAACCTCGGCGAGCACGAGGTCGGTCGCGGGATCCGTGACCGCGAAGCGCGCGGCGCTCGCGACCCACGCGCCGTCGATGTAGCAGTCGGACCGGACGAGCGCGCGGGCGGCGGGGTCGAGGCTCATGGGTCCTGCGTACCAACCCCGCGGCCGGCGCGCCACCGCGCGCGCCCGTGGTATCGATGCGCATGGCGAAGGGATCCAAGGTCGGCCTGGTCATCGGCGCGGGCCTCGCGGCGGGCGCGCTCGGCATCGTCGCGATGGTCAAGCTCGGCGCGCCGGCCCAGGGCCGCGACGAGGCTCGCGCCCAGCTCGAGCAGTGGCAGCCGGCGTGGATCGCCGCCCGCGACTGCTACGTCGGCAAGCCGCGCGCCGCGGCGGATCCCGGCGACGCGATCGCGATCCGCACGCTGACCGGCGATCCCCCGCACTGCGCCGCCGAGGTCGCGGGCCTGTCGCGGCCCGCGGGCGTCTCGACCGGCGTCGACGAGATCGAGCAGGCGTGGGCCGACGTCGAGGAGGCGACCCGCGCGCTCGGGCGCACCGAGGGCAAGAAGGGCCCGGCGATCAGCAAGCTCGAGGCCGCGGTCGCCGCGCTCTACGCGGTCGCCGGCGCCGACCTGCCGCCCGCGGCGGCCGGCAAGGCAGTGACGATCACGCCGCTCGCGCCCGGACCCGCGGTGCCCGGCTCGGTCGGGATGGTCAACGTCGCCGTGCGCGATCACATGCTCATCGGCCAGGTCGACGCGGGCGCGCCCAGCGGCGAGACCCAGCTGATCGTGCGCAGCCCGACCGAGGCGCGCGTGATCCGCGAGGCGCCGGCGTCGGCGCGCGCGGTGCCCGACGGCAGCTGGGCCGCGGCGATCGAGAGCGACGACAAGGCCCCCGCCGATGGTCCGCCCCTCGCGATCGTCACCGCCGGTCCGGTCGGCGACAACGGCGAGGTCGGCGAAGGCGCGGCGACGGTCGTCAAGGGCAAGGTCGCCGCGGTGCTCGGCGCGATCGGCGCCGGCGCGAACCGCGCGGTGATCGTGCGGCTCGACGAGCCGACCGATCCGGTGGCGATCGTGCGCTCGACCGACGGCGGCGCGACCTGGCAGAAGCCGGTGCGCGTGCCGGGCTCGGGGTTCGGCCTGGCCCAGGCCGACCGGATCTCCGGCGCGGTCGACGTGAGCTGGGAGCCGCCGGGCTCGGAAGACGACCCCGATGGCGTGCCCCTCGACGCGCCGGGCGGGTTCTGGTGGCACGTCACCGATCCCCAGGCCGCCCCGAAGCCGGTCGCGGTGCCGACCAGCGACGCGGTCAGCCACGGCTGCGCCACCGGCGGCGCGCTGTGGTTCGCGGACGACCGCCTCGCGCTCGCCACCGCCGACGGCGCGCCGGTGCGCCCGATCGAGGCCGCGGCCGACATCCGCGCGTGCACGAAGGCCGCGGTCGCCACCGTCGCCGGCACGCGGATCTTCCGCTGCACCGGCGAGCGCTGCGACGATGGCATGGAGGTCCAGACGCCCGAGGGCGCCGGCATGAGCGGCGTCACCGATGTCTTCGACGCGGCCGGCGTCATCTATGCGCAGCAGAGCGGCGACACGATCGCGGTGTGGCGGACCGGCGTCGAGCCGGAGTTCGTGCGCGCGCCCGCCGACATGAAGCTCGTCGCGGTGGTGTCCTGGGGCAAGCAGCAGCACCTCGGCCTGCTCGCGCCCGACGGGCTGCACCTCGCGCCGGTGCCGTAGCCACCACACCGCGCGACACGCGCCGCGGTGACGACGCGCGTCGCGCACGCGTTCGCCGGCCCGGCGCGCCCGTCGCACGCGCGGATCGCGTACGCTCGATCCGACACACCATCTTCGCGAGCCGGCGCCCCCGCGCCGCTCGTCGTGACGCCGAGGGACACATGGATCGAGACTGGGCCGAGCACGTCCGGACGCGTCTGGCGCTCCTGCGCGCGCTCGATGAGGACTCGCAGCTGTTCGGGGCCGCGCGCCACGAGTGGACGCTCGCGCCGCCGGTGACCCGCGGCGCGCTCGAGAGCTTCGAGCGCCGGTCCGGCGTGACCCTGCCCGACGACCTGCGCGGCTTCCTGCTCGAGCTGGGCGCGAGCGGCGCGGGCCCGTACTACGGGCTCAGCCCGCTGCCCGAGGATCTCGAGGCCGCGGCGCTCGCGCAGCCGTTCATCGGCGACGCCGATCCCGGCGACGACACGATCATGAAGGACCCGGAGCGCCACGGCGGCGATCTCGAGCTCGCCGATCACGGCTGCGGCTACCGCAGCGTGCTCGCGCTCACCGGCCCGCGGCGCGGCCAGGTCTTCGCCGACCTGCGCGAGGCCCACGACGGCATCCGGCCCGAGGCGCCGTCGTTCCGCGCCTGGTATGACGAGTGGCTCGATCGCGCGCTGGTCGAGTGGGCCCAGCGCGCCCTGCCCGACCTCGGCGACGAGCGCTCGCCCGAGCTGACCGCCGCGCTGACCGCGGTGGCGCCGCTGATCGAGCGGGCCGCGGATCCCGCCGGCCCGCGCACGCCCCACGATGACCTCTATCCGACCTCCGAGGCCGATCGCCTGCAGGCCCTGCTCGCGCTGCGCATCGCCCAGGATCGGTTCGACGAGGCGCTCGTGCTCGCCGATCGCCTGCCCGAGGTCACGACCGACGAGCCCACCGCCCGCCGCCTCCTGGCGCGGGCCCGGATCGCCGGCGCCCAGGGCGACGCCCTCGGCCAGCTCGAGGCGGCCGATCTCGGGCTCGCCGACGAGTCGCTGTGGTTCGCCACGCGCACGGCGCTCCTGCGCCAGCGCGAGCACGCGCTGCGCGAGCTCGATCGCCGGCCCGAGCTGCTCGCGACCACGCTCGAGCGCGCGCGCCACACCCGCGAGCCGTTCGCCTACTTCGACGCGGCCTGGCTGCAGCTCGAGGACGGCGACATCGAGAACGCCGCCGCCACGCTCATGAGCATCGGCGGCGACGAGGCCGAGGGCCCGGCCCGGGCCAGCCTCGCGCTCGATACCGCCGAGCCGCTGTTCATCGCCCTCGAGGACAGCGAGCAGGCCGACGCCGGCGACGCGCTGCGCGCGCACCTCGAGCGGCTCGCCGCCGCGTCCTGACGCGAAGCCTTCTCGGAATCCACGTAGGCACGATCCTACCTCACGCACAGCCACGCACATTTCGGTTGGCAACGGCTGGCAGGATGCGTAGGGTCCCGCCCCATGCGCCGATTTCTGTTCACCTGTATCGCCGCGACCGCGGCCGCCTGCGGCGGCGGCGGTGGCTCGTCGACCCCGGATGCCGCGGTTCCGACCCCGGACGCCGCCCCACCCGCTGACGTGTGCGGCACCGCCGCTGCGCGGATCTCGACGTACCCGGGCACGTTCTCGGGCGTGACCCTGGGCGCCGGCGCGGACCTCAGCGTCGCGATGGGCGCGTGCACCGACGAGCGGGACTTCTTCGGCAACGTCGGTGACGATCAGGTCGTCCAGCTCGACAACCTGACGCCCGGCAAGACCTACGTCCTCGACCTCACCACCGACGACGACCTCAGCTTCTACGTCACGACCGCGTGCGACGCGGCCGGCCCGACCGCCGGCTCCTGCCTCCTCTACGTCGACCAGAAGTTCACGAACGAGACCGGCGACTTCGTGGCGCCGGCGAGCGGCTCGGTCGCGGTCGTCATCGACGCCTCGAACGATCCCGAGGCGCCGACCACCGGCGCGTACACCCTGGCCGCGCGCCTCGCCGAGTGCGCCGCGCCCACCGACTGCACCGACGCCAGCAAGCCGATGTGCAGCAACTTCAGCTGCGTGCAGTGCGTGTCGTCGTTCGATTGCACCGACGCCGCGGCGCCGGTCTGCGACGCGACCGGCACCTGCGTCGCCGGCTCGGCGATGTGCACCGGCACCGACACCGGCGAGCAGGACGACGGTCCCGCCGCCGCGACCACGCTCGCCGTGCCGACCGCGGGCAACCCGACCGTGGTCTCCGACCACGCGGTGTGCAGCTCCCCGGCGATCGAGGACGACTGGTACAAGATCACGCTGACCGCGGCGACCTCGCTGCGCATCCAGCTGGCGTGGACCGACGCCGCCGCCGACCTCGACGTCATCCTGAAGGACGCGACCGGCGCCGACATCGACGGCGGCGTCGACACCGGCGCAGGCCCCGAGACGATCGTCGACGCGCTCGATCCGGGCACCTACTACCTAGAGGTCTACCGCTACTCGCCGACCGACGACGCGGCGCTGACGCCGTACACGCTGTCGGTCGGCCTGCCCGAGTGCTCGACCAACTTCGACTGCAACGCCGCCAAGCCGGTGTGCGACGTCGGCGCGTGCGTCGCCGGCCCCGCGACCTGCGTCGGTGACGACGTCGGCGATCTCGGCACCGGCGACGACGGCCCGGCCGCCGCGCGCGTCCTCGCGACCGCGGTCGTGGGCACGCCGGTCACGCTCACCGGCTCGCTGTGCAGCGATCCCGCGACCGAGGCCGACTGGTACAAGGTCATCAACGTCGGCGCGGGCGAGGGCCTGGTGCTCTCGATCAGCGGCTTCACCGATCCGCAGGATCTCGACATCGCGGTCTTCGACAGCACCGGCAAGCTGGTCGGCGTGTCGTTCTGGCTCAACCCGGACGTCGTGACGCTGACCTACCTGCCCGCCGGCACCTACTACGCCCGCGTGCTGCGCGTCGACGCGCCGACCACCCCCACCGAGGTCGCGCCGTACACGATCAGCGCCAAGCGCACCGCTGCGCAGACCTGCACCTCGAGCACCGACTGCGCCGCGACCTACGACACCCAGCTGTACCGCGGCGCGTGCACCGCCGGCGCCTGCCACTTCATCCCGGCCGGCACCGCGGCCGCGGGCGCGGCCTGCGACTCGGCCGACGACTGCCAGTCGGCGCACTGCTCGTACCTGCCGTTCGAGTCCGACGCGCAGAAGAGCGTCTGCACCACGACCTGCACGGCGCCCACCGACTGCACCACCGGCTACACCTGCACGACCGGCCTCTCGACCAACGTGTGCGTGCCGATGTGCTCGGACGACTTCCAGTGCGGCGCCGACGCCCAGAGCTCGACGATCGACACCGGCCACCCCTGGGACTACTTCACGTGCACCAGCGGCGTCTGCGGCGCCTGACGCGCTGATCCCACCGCCTCGCTGACCACGACGGTCACCGCCCCGCGAGGGAGGGTGACCGTCGGCGTTTTCGGCGCCCGGTCACATCGGCGCGGCGCGCCCTCCCCTGTCATGCGCTGTCCCCGCCCCGTCCACGCCGTGCACCTCGCGCTGCTCGCCGCCGCCTGTCGCTCGGCGCCCGTTCCGGAAACCCCGCCGATCGACGCTGCCGAGCCGACGATCGGGCTCGTCGATCCGCCCGCGCCCGCCACCGGCGACCTCCAGGTCGTGTGCTCGCTCGAGCTCCCGCACCTCGCGGTGAGCGCGCCGCTGGCGGTACCGCCGTCCTTGCGCGTGCCGCTGGTGTTCGAGACCGCGGGGCTCACGGGGGCGACGCAGGACGGCGCGACGCTGCCCGCGACCGGAACCCGCTACGCCACCTCGGTCGATCTGCGCGCACAGCTGCTGGCCACCCCGCTCACCGATCTCGGCGCCCCGCGGGTCATGCTCGCGCCCGGGCCCGTGTTCGCGTTCACCGCGGCGGATCGCCCACCGATCAGCGGCGCGCTCGCGATCCAGCTCAGCGCCGGGCGCCCCGCCCAGCTGCTGGAGCTGCTCTACGCCCCACTGGCCAGCGATCACGGCGTGGCCGGCGTCGACGCCACCGGCCCGGTCCTGGTCGTGACCGACGAGGCGTTCTTCGCGAGCGACGCCGCGTTCGATCCCATGCGGGTCCGCGAGTTCGGGCGCGTCGCGCTCGCCACCGGCGCGCGGCGACGCATCGGCACATGCGACTACGCGTCGGTCGACACGCCGACCACCACCGTGACCGTCCCGCTCGACGCCGTCGATCTCGACGTCACGGTCTATCAGGCAGCGACCGGCAAGGTGCTCGCCCACCGCGCGTTCCGGAGCGATCGCGCCTGTCCCCAGATGCGCGTGATGACCGACGCGCAGGCCGTCCTCGCCGCGCCGCTCGCCGAGATCCGGGCCTGGGCGGCGAAGCTCCGGTAGCCGCTACGCCGTCGCCAGGCGCGCGGCCAGCGCCCGGGTCTCGACGAGGTTGTCCTCGATCGAGCAGTAGGTCCACCCGCCGTAGCGGCCGACCGAGTGGATGCCCGCCGCGTCGAGCAGCGCGATCAGTCGCGCGCTCTCGGCGATCGACTCGCGCGTGATGTGGACGTACGCGGGATCGAGCACCACCGAGTGCCACGACACCAGCTGGTGGTCGACGATGATCCCGTCGCGCGCGAGATCCGCGAGCACCCGCGCCCGCGTGGTCTCCACATCCCAGCGCGCCCCGGCGGGCGCGCCGAGCTCGACGTAGAGGCTCATGCGATCGGAGCCCATGATGTTGTCGTACCAGCCGACGCGGTAGTACGAGGTCGCGCGATCCGGGAAGTACATCCAGTGGGCGTCGTCCCGGCCCTTGCGATCGAAGCCGAGGTTGAACACCAGCACCGCGTTCCACGAGAACGCGCTCGCGTCGTGCGCCACGCCGCACAGCTGCGCCAGGGTCGGCAGCGGCGCCGAGCTCACCAGGTGACGCCAGCGGATCGTGCGCCGGGTCGTGGTCGCGGTCTTGCCGACCGGATCGATCGCGATCACGCGCTCGTCGCACGCCACCGCGTCCGCCGGCAGATCGCGGAGCAGCGCCCGCACGTACTCGATCGCGCCGCCCGCCGGGTAGGTGAACGAGCCGTTGTAGCTGCCGTTGTCGGGCCGCTTCATGTTGCGCACGATGTCGGCGACGTCGGCGTGCGGGAAGAACCGCCCCATCGCGTGCTCGTCGAGCGCCGCGAGATCGGTGGCGTAGAGCTTCTCGTTGTACGGGATCAGGAACCGCTCGGCGATGCCGCGGCCGTAGCGCGCGTAGAGCATCGCCGAGAACGAGCCCGGCGCCGCGGCCTCGTCGAGCACGTGCTGATCGCGGAAGTAGAGATCGTGCAGGCAGTCGATGAAGTCCTGCTGCGGCAGCTGGTGGATGTTCTTCTGGAACGGGAAGTCGATGTCGCGCTCGGCGAAGCGGATCTTGCTCACGCGATCGACGGTCCGCACGTCCTGGCCGGGCATGCGCGCGCGCAGCCAGGCCTCGATCTCCGGGTGGCGAAAATGGAAGAAGTGGCCGGAGTAGTCCCAGACGAAGCCGTCCTGCACGATCGTCCGGCAGTAGCCGCCGGGCTCCGATTCGGCCTCGACCACGAGCACCGACGGCGTCGGCTGGCCGCGGGTCTCGGCCTCGGCGCGGATCCAGTTGGCGAAGCCCAGGCCGGACATGCCGGCGCCGATGACCAGGTACTCGACATCGATCAGATCGCTCACGACTGCGCTCCCAGCCGCTCGATCTCGCGGCTGAAGATCCGGCGCGCGATCGCGCAGGCGCACGCATACGTGCTCTCGACGCCGAAGAACGACAGCGACTTCGACAGCAGGCTCTGACGCCGCGAGTACGGCGTATCCGACGCGTAGTGCAGGAGCCCGAGCTCGAAGTCGACCGCGTCGCCGAGGTTGACGATCTCGTCGCGGGGGTGGCGCTGCGGCGCGCGGGTCTCGTAGACCGCCGAGAGATACGGCCCGGCCTCCATCTCCATGACGGTGTAGCCGTCACGGTAGAAGCCGTCCATGTACTCGCGGTTCTGCAGGAACGCCGAGCGCACGGTCAGCGCCTTCTGGTTGTCGAGCACGGTGCCGTGCCGCATGTACGGCTGGACCTGCGCGGTCGAGAACGCGTTCTTGAAGAGATAGGTGTTCGCGCTGTGCACGTCGTGCACGACCTTGGCGATCATGACATCGCCGACGCGGCCGTTGAGCGTGGCCGCCTTGCCCATGATGTAGACCCCGAGGATCTCGTGGACGCCGCCGGCGATCGCCGCGAGGTGGTGATACGCCGCCATGCCCAGCGGGTAGTCGATGTTGACCACCAGCGCCTCGCTCTGGCGCAGCTTCTCGATGCCGGGCACGCGCACGCGCTCGTCGAGGAGCTCGGGCACCAGCCGCGCCAGCTCGATGACCTGGGCGTCGACGTCGATGCGGCCGGGGCTGGCGATCGAGTGGAAGCCGCTGTCGGCATCGCAGGCGCGCACTTCATCGATGCGGCTCTGCCCGGCGGCGGGCTCGTGGATGTACGCGCGCAGCGCGTAGTAGAGGATGTTGGTCGCGGCGCCGATGTCGCCGGCGGCCATCGCGCGATCGTAGTGCGCGGCCACGCCCTCGGGGTTGGTGCGATGGACCATCTCGACGATCGCGTCCTTGCGGCGCGTGACGTAGCCGCCGCAGAGGTTGGCGAGCGAGTGGCTGTTCGACGACACGAAGTAGATCGGCCGCTCGTGGCCGCCGCTGCGGTAGTGCGGCTCGATCGCGCGCCACCAGGTCTGCGCCGAGCGCTGGTACTCGCGGAACGAGCCGTCGAGCAGCCGCAGGGTCAGGTCGCACTCGTGGCGCTGGATGTGGCCGAGCGTGGCCTTCCAGTCGGGGCCGAGCGCGGCGGTCAGCGGCGCCAGGCCGGCGGCGGCGCCCTGCGCGGCGTCGATGCCCATCCAGGCCGCGAGGTCCTCGTCGCTGGCGGTGGCGAGATCGACCGGCTCGATGCAGGCGCGCAGCTTGTTCCACTCGATCTGGTACGCGGTGACGATCGGGACGAGGTCGTCGATGTCGGAGGCCGAGGCCACGAACATCGCCAGGGTCTGGGCGCCGTCCCAGCGCAGCGGCCGGCGGCGGCCGCGGGTCTTGACCGTCTCCCATTCACCGACCGGCAGCCCGTTCTTCTCGAACTGACCCAGGCTCTGCCCGAGCACGACCCGGTTCACGTTGATCATCTGCTCGGGCAGGCGCGCGGCGCTGTAGGCGAAGGCCGCGAGATCAGGGACCGGCGACAGCGCGCCGGCGTGCAGGCTCGAGCGCGAGTACAGGTGCGCCTCCTCGAACGCGCGCACCCGGACGTCGCCCGACGAGCGCAAGAGCGAGTAGTAGGTGCGGATGTAGAGGTCGATCTCGTCCGACGAAGTGCGCGGAGCCTGGCGATCCATGACGGTTCCGGCACGTTACAACGGGACCCGCCCTTTCCCAGGCCGCCAATCGGTGCTATCCACCGGGGCCTACCAGGCGCACCCGCGCCTCGTATGACTCTGTTCGAAGGAAGCCCGCGTGAGTAAAGAAGAGCTCGTACATCTGGAGGGCGAAGTCATCCTGATCGCCAAGGGCGGTAACTTCCGCGTCAAGCTGGAGAGCGGCCACGAGGTGCTCGCCAAGCTCGCCGGCAAGGTCCGGCGCCACCGCATCCGCGTCGTCCTCGGCGACCGCGTCACCGTGGCGGTCTCGCCGTACGATCCGAGCCGCGGCTTCATCGTCTATCGTCAGCGCTAGGCGTCAGCGCTAGGCGTCAGCGCCAGGCGCCAGCGCTGGTCGCTCGCGCCCCGCCGCAATCGAGGGGGACCACCGGTCCAAGGGTGGGGATCTGCTACGATCGGGGCGATGGCTGACTCGCCCCTCTACGCTGGCTTCGATCTCGGAACCAGCAACTCGGCCGCCGCGATCTTCGACGGCGACCAGGTGACGGTGATTCGCAACGCCCAGGGCGGTGCGGTCACTCCGTCCGTCGTCCGGCTCGACAAGGCCGGGCGCGTGACCGTGGGCGCCCGCGCGCGCCGCATGCTCGAGCAGGATCCGGCCAACACCGCGACCGAGTTCAAGCGGCTGATGGGCACCGGCCGCGCGATCGAGTTCCCGGCGGCCGGCGTATCGCGCTCGCCGGAGGCGCTGTCGGCCGAGGTCCTCAAGGCCCTGCGCGCCGACATCGCCGATCAGCGCGGCGTCGAGATCGCCCGGGCGGTGATCTCGGTGCCGGCCCTGTTCGAGCTGCCGCAGAGCGCCGCGACCTCCGAGGCCGCGCGGCTCGCCGGCTTCGAGCGCGTCGAGCTGCTGCAGGAGCCGATCGCGTCGGCGCTGGCCGCGGGCTGGCGCGAGGACCAGGGCGGCGCCTGGCTGGTCTACGACCTCGGCGGTGGCACCTTCGACGTCTCGCTGCTCGAGACCCGCGATGGGCTCCTGCGCGTGGTCGGCCACGACGGCGACAACTTCCTCGGCGGCCGCGACTTCGACTGGGCGATCACCGAGCTGTGCGCCACCAAGCTCGGCGGCCGGCTGGCGCGCGCGAACCCCGCGCACGCCAACGCGCTGCGCACGCTGCGGCTCGCCGCCGAGGACGCCAAGATCGAGCTGTCGCGCTCGCCGCGCGCGCAGGTCTCGCTGCAGGGCCCGCTCGTGATCGATGGCGACGAGCTCGAGGTCGATCTCGAGCTGACCCGCGACGAGGTCGAGGCCGCGTGCCGGCCGCTGGTCGAGCGATCGCTCGAGGTCTGCCTGCGGCTGCTCGCGAACCACGGCCTCGCCGCCGGCGGCATCGCGAAGGTCGTGCTGGTCGGCGGCCCGACGGTGATGCCGATGGTGCGGGCCGCGGTCGCCGCGCGCCTCGACGCCGCGGTCGCCGATGGCCTCGATCCGATGACGCTGGTCGCGCAGGGCGCCGCGCTCTACGCCGCGACCGCGGGCCTCGACGGCCGCGCCGCGAAGAGCACGACGGGCAGCACCGGCCGGCGGGTCTGGCTGCAGTACCCGGCGGTGTCGTCGGACCTCACGCCGCACGTCGTCGGGCGGTTCGTGGGCGGCGCGCCGCCGGCGAGCGTGACCCTGGCGCGCGGCGATGGCGGCTGGCGCGGTACGCCCGCGAGCGTGTCGCCCGACGGCGGCTTCATCACGACGGTGACGCTGGTGCCGCGCAAGGCCCAGCAGTTCACGATCGAGGCGGTCGACGCCGCCGGCGCGACGCTCGAGGTCGAGCCGCCGAGCTTCACGATCGTGCAGGGCGTGACGATCGGCGATCCGCCGCTGCCCCGGGCGATCGGCGTGGCGCTGGCGTCCAACGGCGTGCAGGTCTACTTCGAGCGCGGCGCGCCCCTGCCCGCGCGTCGCACGTTCCGCCACAAGACCGTCGAGACCGTCGCCAAGGGCGGGACCGGCAGCGTGCTCAAGATCCCGATCGTCCAGGGCGAGCTCGCCCACGCCCACCTCTGTCGGCTGGTCGGCACGCTCGAGATCCCGGGCGCCGAGATCAAGGACACCGTGCCGGTCGGCTCGACGGTCGAGGTCACGATCGAACTCGATCGCGGCGGCCGCATGGCGGCGCGCGCGCTGGTGCCGGTGATCGATCAGGTCTTCGAGCGGGTCGTGCACCTGCTCGTGCCCGAGGCCGATCCGGCCGCGCTCGATGCCTCGATCGCCGATCTGCGCCGGCGGCTGCAGGCCGCGCGCCTCGACAGCTTCCAGCGCCGGCAGGTCCAGGCGATCGAGCGGCTCGACAAGATCGAGGCGCGCCTGGCCGAGGCCGAGAAGGACATCGACGCGGCCCACGGCGGCGACGCCGACGCCGCGCAGAAGGCGCGCCGCGGCCTGCTCGAGGTCGACGCGACGCTCGCCGAGGTCGAGCTCGCGCACCAGTGGCCGCAGCTCGAGAACGAGGCCCGGTCGATCGCGATCATCGCAACCTCGCAGATCGGCGCGTACGGCTCCGACGCCGAGAAGAAGCTCCTCGACGAGGTGCTGGCCGCGATCGACGCCGCGCGCGCCGCGAAGGATCCGGCGGAGCTCGAGCGCCAGGTCCACCTCGCGCGCCGGCTCGCGACCGCCGCCTACCAGCGCAACCCCGCGGCCTGGGAGAACTACTTCGACGACGCCGCCTCCGAGGTCTCGACCTCCACGGATCTGCCGAAGGCGGAGCAGCTGGTGAAGGACGGCAAGGCGGCGATCGATCGCGGCGACACCGAGGCGCTCAAGCGGATCGTGCGCGGGCTCTGGGACCTGCAGCCGATCGACGTCGCGGCCCGGCGCATGAGCTTCGACTCGGGGGTGCGATGAGCGCCGAGGCGCGGCTCGGCGATAACCCGCTGCTGGTGCTCGGGCTCGGGCTGGGCGCGACCCGCATGGAGGTCGAGCGCCAGGCGCAGCTTTTGCTCGGCATGCTCGAGCTCGGGTTCCCGGACGCCGCGACGTATCCCTCGCCGCTCGGGCCGCGCCCGCGCACGCCCGATCTGGTGCGCGCCGCGGCGGCGGCGCTGCGCGATCCGGGGCAGCGGCTGCAGGCCGAGCTGTGGTTCGTGCCGGCGGACGCGTCCGGCGACCGGACACCGACGCCCGAGACATCGAGTCCGCCGTCGACCTCGACGTCCGACTCCCGGACAGAGAGCATATGGACCGACGCCCTCGCCCGCCTGGGCTGGGGTCCGGCGCGAGAGGCGCGGTAGCCGATGTACGGGCTGTTCGCCGGGCTGTTCGCGACCGGGCACCAGCGCGCGATCGACGCGCGCCGCCGCGGCCATCGCCAGCGCTACCTCCTGTGGAGCGCGGCGGCCGCGATCTGCGCCGCGTTCGGCATGGCGGTGCTGCTGTCGCTCGGCGCGCTGTTCTGGGTCGTGGGCTGGTGGTGGGCCAACGCGATCCTCGCGTGGTGGGTCGGCGTGCCGCTCGTCGGCGCCGCCGCGGCGATGCGGATCGCCGTGCCGCTGGGCCAGCCCCGCCTCGCGTACCATCTGGCGCGCCGCGCGACCTGGGCCGGCGAGGATCCCGAGGCCGCGGCGCTGGTGATCGCGGCGCGCGCGGCCGCCCGCCGCCAGCCGATGCGCCCCGCGGCGCGCGATGCGGTGATCGCGCTGCGCGACGCCCGCGGGCGGATCGGCGATGCCGAGCTGGCGGCGACCGGGCTCCTGGCCTGGGCCGACGGCGATCGCGCCGGTGCGCGCGCG
>JAIOQA010000308.1 GCA_021413675.1 Deltaproteobacteria bacterium
CGCGGAGGCAGCCGTGAGGCGCGTGGTGGTCGCGGCGCTGATCGCCGCCGGCTGCGGACGCGACGCGCCGATGACCGCCGAGACGGTCGCGCGCGACGGGTTCGTCCACGCGCTGGCGGTGCGCGAGGGCATCGGCGCGTACTGGTATCTGCTGTCGCGCGGCGACGTGGTCTTCGAGGACGGCTTCACCGAGATGGCGCTGGTCGATCCCGCGCCGACCCCGCGCTGGAACGAGGTCGCGATGCACGGCGACGCGGCGGACGGCGACGCGGCGGACGGCGACCTGGCGAAGCCGATCACGGCCAAGGCGATCGCGGTGCGCTGGATCGGCCCGGGCGCGCACCTGCGCGTGCGCGAGCGCAGCGGCGACATGCGGCTACGCATCTGGGGCCGGATCGATCGCAACCGGCTGCTCACGCAGCCCCGGCTGACCGCGACCCTCGATGGCCGCGAGCTGTACTCGCAGGTGATCGGCGGCGACGGCGCGTTCGTGATCGAGGCCGCGGTCCCGGCCGCGTGGCAGGGCGGTTGGTCCGACGTCTACGTGCGGTTGTCGTCGGTGAACGAGCCGTGGCGTGATCCGGCCAAGCTGCGGGTGGCCCGGGTCGAGGGAGTCTCGTGGGAGCCGGCCCGGTAACGCGAGCGGCGGTGGTCGCGGTGGCGCTCGCCCCCGCGCTCGCCTGGTACGCGACGCCGGTGGCACCGCTGGTCGCGGTCGCGGTCGCGGCGATCGCGATCGCGGCGGCGCTGCACGGCCTCGGCCGCGCCGTCGGCGCGCTGGTCGGCGACCGCGATGGCAGTCCCGCGCTGGCGATCGCGTGGGGCCTCGCCGCGTACCTCGGCCTCGCCGGCGCGCTCGCCGCGATCGGGTGCTTCGATCGCGCCGCGCAGCGGATCGTCATGGTCGCCGCCACCGGGATCGGCGCGGCCTGGTGCGGGCGCGCGATCGTCACCGCGCGCGTGCGCGACTGGCGCGCGTGGCGACCATCGCTCGCGCTCGTGGTGACCGCGCTCGCGATCGCGGTGGTCGCGCTGCACGTCGCTGGCGCGGCCGGCACCCAGCAGGGCCGGTTCTTCGACGGCGAGGTCTACCAGCTCGGCCCGCTGGCCCGGCTCGGCGCGACAGGCGATCTCGGCGACGCGTTCGCGGTGCCGCGCACCGGCGGGCTCGGCGGCGGCGTGCTGGTGTCCACGCTCGCCGCGGCGTTCGACGACCTCCGCATGGTCCACGCGATCGATCGCGGCCTCGCGCTCGGCCTCGCGCTGGCGCTCGCGCTCGGCGGGCTGCGCCGCGGGCCGATGCGGTTCGCGATCGGCGGCGTGATCGTCGCGCTGGCGTCGGCGGTCCCCGAGCTCGCCAGCGACCTCGCGCCGCAGTGGTCGATCGTCGCGCTCGTGTTCGCGCTCCACCAGACGCTGGCCCGCGCGCACGCCGCGGGGCGCACCCCGTGGGCCGCGGTGATCGTCGCCGCCGCGCTCGCCGGCGTGCGTCACGAAGGTCTCGCGGTCGTCATCGTGATCGGGGCGCACGCGATCGCGACCGCACCCGCGCGCCGCCGCGCCGCCGCGATCGTCGTCGGGATCGTGGCGTGCGCGCTCGGCGGCCTGATCGTCGCCGCGCTCGTCGCCCACGCGCGCGAGCCGGCCAGCACCTCGATGCTCGCCGCGCTGACCACGCGCACCGCGCTGCGGCTGCTGCTCTCGGGCGTGGCCGCCGCGGTCCTGCACGCGCTCATGACGCTCGCGCTGCGCGGCGCAGAAGATCGCGCGTTCGCCGTCACCGTCGCCGCGATCTGCGCCGCGCTCGCGGCCACCGGCGCGCTCGCGCCACCGGCCGAGCTCGGCGGACAGCTCGTGCCGTACGGCATCGCGCTCGCGCTCCTGCTGATCGCGCCCGCGCTCACCCGCGGCGTGCAGCCGCTCACGATCGCCGTCCTGCTGCTGATCGGGCTCGCGCTCGCGACCACCCGCTTCCCGATCGGCCAGCCGCCGCTGTCGTGGGAGGCCCGCCTGGGCCGCATGCTCGACGCCGGCCGCGCGCTCAGCCTCGGGACCGGCGACGAGCCGCACGAGCGCGCCGTCTACGCCGCCGCGTTCGGCGCGGTGCCGCCTGGCGCGCGGGTCGGCCTGTGGGTCGATCGCGGCGACCTCGCCGAGTACGGCCACCCCCGCGTGATCGATCTGCGCTCGGCCGCGACCACCGCGTGCATCGATGACGATCGTTCCAGCGCATCGCCCGCGTGCGCTCGGCTCACCGCGCTCCTGCCGCGCCTCGGCCTCGACTATCTGATCGTGTCGTCGTCGAGCGTGCGCGATCCCGGCGCGCCCGGGAGCCCGGTCGATCCGCTCGCCGCCTTCGTCGCCGGCGCGCGCACCGTCGCGACCCCGGACGGCCTCACCGTCTACGCGCTGCGCCGCTGACGACTACAGCGGCTTGGCGCGCGCGTAGAACGCGACGCCGCAGTGCGGGTCCTCTGTGACCACGCGCACGAACTCGAGCCCGGCCTTGGCGAGCAGCGCATCGACCGGCTCGCGCGGCGTGATCCACTTGTGCCACTCGAGGACCACGCTGTTGGTCCGCGCCAGCAGCGCGGGGATCGTCGCCAGCACCTTCAGCTCGAAGCCCTCGACGTCGACTTTCATCACATCGACCGGCAGATCTCCCGCGTGCTCGCGCCACGCCTTGTTGAGATCGATCGTCGGCACGGCGATCTCTTCCTGCGCGCCCTTGGCCGGGATGTTCGGGTTCAGCGTCGTCGCCGAGCCCGAGATGTTCGACGGGTTGAGGAAGAACGGCGCCTCCTCGACGTCGGGCGGAAACCCGACCACCGACCACACGCCCTTGACCTGCGCGCGGCCGCTCTGCGCGATATGCCACTGCGTCTCGCTCGCCATCTTCGGGTTGGCGTCGACCGAGAGCCCGACGACATCGGCGCCCGTGCGGTCGATGGCGAAGCAGGTGAAGTAGCCGACGTTCGAGCCCAGATCGACGAAGCTGCGCACCTTCCGGCCCTCGAACGGATCGCGATAGACCTGCCGCTTGAAGATCTCGTCGGCCATCAACAGGCTCTCGCCGTAGCGCACGCGGTAGCGCGTGCCACCGGGGAGGCGGCGCTCGATCGGCCGGTACGAGAGCAGCTTCGACGCCACTTCAACGATGCGGAGCCGCTTGATCGCGCGGTGGAACTCGGGCCGCAGCTGCAGCCAGGACATGAACGTGGGTTTCGGCGGCGTGGCGGTCATCACGAGGATAGGCGATCTAACACGATCGGTGCCCCCCGGGTACACCGTCGTAACGGGAGTGATAAGGTCTGCCGCATGTCCGAGCGGCCTCCGCGCGTGCACCGCTATCGCGGCGCCATCGAGCTAGCCGTCGTCGCAGGAGTCGTGCTCGCGCTGTCGCTCTATGCGCTGTGGCGGATGGACTACCTCTCGGCCGACACCGCGCATCACGTGCGCATGACCGACTCGACGCGCACGGCCTACGTCGCGAAGAACATCGCCGAGGGACGCGGCTACACCACCAACGAGCTGCCCGCGTTCCTGCTCGAGTTCTACGATCACGCCGGCAAGCTGCACGAGGATCAGTGGGTCAACGCGGATCGCTTTCCGTTCACGGCCTACGCGATCGCCGCGCTCTACACCGTGACCGGGTCGACCAGCTACGAGGTCGGCATCCTCGGCTACAACCTGATCTGCTTCATCGGCTTCCTTGTGATGCTGTACTGGCTGTCGCGCACCGTGTGGAACGACCGGTGGTCGGCGACCTTCACGCTGACGATCGCGCTCCTGCATCCGCTGACCTACGTCTACCTGTATCTGAAGGACGGGGACATGATGCTGCTGACGACTGGCGTGCTCGCCGGTCTGTGGCGGTACTTCGAGCGTCCGCCCGACGAGCTGTCGTGGAAGCGCGCGCTCGGGCTCGGCACGCTGATGGGCTGGCTCTACCTCGCGCGGCCCAACATCGGATCGCCGTTCATCCTCTACTTCGGCGTCATCATCCTGCGCCGGCTCTGGACCACGTGGCGCGCGCGCGGGCTCGGCGCCGCGATCAAGTCGGTGGCGCGCCGCGAGGGCATCGTGGTCGCGGCGATCGCGGCGTGGTGCCTGCCGTTCGTGATCCACTCGCTGTCGGAGTGGGGCCAGCCGTTCTTCTCGGCCAACGCGATCTACCAGCAGCCGCTGGGCACGCGCTTCTCGATGGGCACCGACACCTGGTGGAAGTACTCCGACCCCAACCAGGCGATGACGCTGCGCACGCTGATCGACGGCGCGCCCGATCAGCTCATGACCAAGTTCACGTCGTCGTGGATCATGACGCTCAAGACCACGGCGGGCACCTGGGGGATGGAGATCTTCCTCGCGTGCGGCCTCCTGGCCTACCTGGCCCGCCGGCCCGCGGCCGACCCGACGCCCGCTGACGACGCCGACCTCGAGCGCGGGCGCCGCGTCCGCCGCCTCGCCGGCATCGTCGGGTTCGCGGTGCTGATGAACTTCCTGGTGCTGCCGCTGTACGGCTCTCACCACTACGGCTATCGCCACTACCTGTCGTTCTTCCTGCCGCTCGTGTGGCTGTGTTCGGGCCGCGCGGTCGCGCTCATCATCGAGCTGCTGAAGCCGACGTGGGCCTCGGCCAGGGCCGACATCCGCCGCCGCCCCGGGCTGTGGGTCGCGATCGTCCTCGTCCCGCTGCTGGTCTGGAACCTGACCTCGCCGGCGCAGGACGCCAACCAGATGTTCGTCAGCGTCGCGCGGTTCACGACCACGCACTGGCTGACGTCACTGATCGCGCTCGCGCTGCTGATCTGGCACAGCGTGCTCTTTCGCGGCGCGGTCTACCCGCGCGTCGTGCTCGGGCTGTCGATCCTGGTGGTCGCGCGCTACGTCCCCAACCTCGAGCTCAAGCGGCTAAACCTCAGCTGGTTCCCCGCCGACACCCGCGTCTGGGACACGCTGCGCGAGCGCAAGGGCCTCGTGATGTCGTTCGCGATGCAGGGCGAGGTCAACTGGGCGTCGGATCGCCGCAACATCCCCGCGCCCGAGAACGTGCTGCACGCCTACAGCTTCCTGTTCGATCACGGGCTCGAGGTCGAGGACGTCTACGTCGAGAGCGCCGAGCTCATGCTCGACTCGTGGGACGGCGTCTTCTACTACGCGGCGCCCGGCTTCGAGAGCTACGCGCGGATGCAGCACTACCACGGTCGCCTCCCGGGCTATCAGGAGGTGTTCTACGCCGCGAGCCAGAAGGCCTACCCGAAGTTCAAGGTGAAGCCGCGGCCCAAGGCGTCGACCATCTGGCGGCTGGTCGACCGCGACGCGGTGCGCGCGATGGGCAAGAGCCCGGACCGGATCGACATCGGCGACGTCGCGAACGTGGTCTACACGACCCACGGCTGGGGCGACTACTTCACGATCGAGGGCAAGTCGGTGGTCGCGGCGACCGACGCGACCAACCGCCGCTACGCCGCGATCAGCGAGCAGCCGGGCGAGGACTCCTCGGTGTCGTTCTTCCTCGACGATCGCCGGCCGACGTCGGTCGATGTCGAGGTCTACGCGACCCACGCCACCAAGCTCGACTTCTACTGGAACCTCGATCTGTACGCGTACGATCGCGTGGGCGACCGTCCGAGCCACGCGGTCGGCTCGTACACCGTGGCCGCGCCGGGCTGGCAGACGATCCACCTGACGATCCCCGCCGGGGTGACCCGCAAGGGGTACAACAAGCTCGGCTTCCACACCGCGGCGTTCCAGCCGCTGGTCGCGTGCACGGCCGCGTACACCGACGACGCGTGCGGCGCGGTGAAGGTGCCGATGACCGACACGATGCCCGACTTCAACACCGCGGTGCGCGTGGTCCGCGTCGACGGCAGCGGGCCGCCGACCCCGATGCGCGCGTCGCTGTTCGCGCGGTCGCTGCGCTTCAATTACTAGCGCCTGCTACCGCTGGTGCGCGGCCCACTCGATCGCGCGGCCGGTCAGCTCGAGCACCCACGGATCGCTCCAGGCGTCGGGGTTGTGGCCGAGCGCGGTGTAGAAGACCCGGCCGTCGGCGTCATCGCGGGCCCAGCCGATCGGGTGATACCCGACCTTGTACTCGGCCGGGTAGTCGGCGGGCAGCGAGTCCTCGTCGAGTGACAGCAGCATCTGCTGCCCGGCGACGTCCTCGGGCCGGCCCTGGAAGAAGTACCACTCGTCGGTGAGCACCGGCGGGGGCGCGAGACCGTCGGTGATCGGGTGGGCGCCGGGTTCGACGTGCACCGTCGCGGCCTGCATGCCGGGCACGTGTCCGCGGAACGATGCGCCGATGCGGTCGACGTAGAACGGCCACTCGGGCTCGGTCGCGCTGGCCGAGTGGAGCCCGACCATGCCGTGGCCCGCGCGCATCCAGGCCTCGAAGTCGGCGCGGCCGAGGTCGTCGATGCCCGGCCCGCTGGTGATCGCGAACACGACGACGTCGGTCTCCGACAGCCGCGCCGCGTTGATCGCGAGCGGGTCGTTGGTGGTGAGCACGTTGAACCCGCGTGTCGTGCACATGTCGTAGATCGCGAGCCGCGCGTAGAAGTTCGACAGGTGGCGCCAGAGGTTCTCGCGCGAGTAGATCAGCACGCGCGGCCGACCGGGCTGCCCGGTGCACGCGCCGTCGATGACGCCCCACGGACGCCCGGGAGGCGCGTCGGCGACGATGCCGGCGTCAGGCACCGGCACGGCGGCGTCGGTCGCGGGCGCGTCGTCGGCGCCGCAGGCGGCGAGCGTCACGATCAGCGCCGAGGTGAGGAGCCGCATTGCCGATCAGCATCTCATCCTTTCGGAGGACAGTCCGCTGTCGTTCGATGGGCCCGCGCGAGGACGCGCAACT
This sequence comes from Deltaproteobacteria bacterium, assembly GCA_021413675.1. Lineage (GTDB taxonomy): Bacteria > Myxococcota_A > Polyangia > Haliangiales > Haliangiaceae > JAIOQA01. The sequence goes on from JAIOQA010000308.1 coordinate 6,860, forward strand.
TCGGTTCGGCGCAGCTGCGAAGCGCTCGATCGCCGGTCAGCGACCGGCGCGGATCGCGTCGCGGAGCTCGTCGGGGCCGACCGTCGAGGTGCCGCGGCGCGAGACCGAGATGCCAGCGGCAAGGCTGGCCAGCACCATCGCGTCCTCGAGCGAGATCCCGGCGGAGAGCGCGAGCGTGAGCGTGGCGACCACGGTGTCGCCCGCGCCGGTGACGTCGAAGACCTCGCGCGCGGTGGCCGGCACGTGCGGTCCGCGCGCGCCGTCGCGGTACAGCGTCATGCCATCGGCGCCGCGGGTGACCAGGAGCGCGGCGCCGCCCAGCGCCGCGGCGAGCCGGCCGACCGCGCCGTCGATCTCGGCGAGCGTGCCGACCGCGCTACCGCTGGCGCGCTCGAGCTCGACGAGGTTGGGCGTGATGACCGTGGCGCCGGCGTAGACGCCGAAGTCGCGCTGCTTGGGATCGACGATGACCGGCACGCCGCGCGCGCGCGCGGCCGCGATCGCGGCGGCGGCGATGGCTGGCGTGATGACGCCCTTGGCGTAGTCGGAGATCACGACCGCGTCGGCGGTCGCGGTCTCGGCCTGGATCGCGGCGACCACGGCCAGGGCGATCGCGCCCGCGATCGGCGTGCGCCGCTCGGCGTCGATGCGCGCGATCTGGTGGCCGCCGGCGACCAGACGGGTCTTGCGCGTGGTCGGGCGATCGCCATCGGCGCAGGTGTGGCTGGTGATGCCCGCGCGCGCGAGCGCGGCGGTCAGGATGCGCGCGCCGTCGTCGTCGCCGACGACGCCGATCACCGTGACGATCGCGCCGAGGTGCTGCAGGTTGGCGGCGGTGTTGGCGGCGCCGCCCAGGCGGTGCTCGGTCGCCTTCAGGTCGAGCACGGGCACCGGCGCCTCGGGCGAGACCCGGTGCACGTCGCCGCGCAGGTACTCGTCGATCATCAGATCGCCGATCACCAGCACGCGGTGACCGCCGAGGTTATCGACGATGGCGGGGGCGATCGACATGGCGGCCGACGCTACTCCAAGCCCAGGAGCGACGCAATTCGCCCTGCCGCCGCCGGCCAGTTCTCGAACAGCACGCCGGCGCGGCACCCGGCGTTGTGCGCCGCCTCGACATCGGACGGCTTGTCGCCGACGACGATCGAGGCGGCAAGATCGAGGTCGAGGTCGCGCGCGGCCGCGAGCAGCATGCCGGGCGCGGGCTTGCGGCAGGCGCAGCCGGCGTCGGGCGCGTGCGGGCAGTGGTAAACACCGGCGAACGTCACGCCCTCGGCCGCGAACAGCGCCAGGACGCGCGCGGCGACCGCCGCGGCCTGGGCCGGCGTGATGAGGCCACGCGCGAGGCCCGACTGGTTCGAGATGATCACCAGCGCGAGCTCGGGCGGCAGCGCGCGCAGCGCCGCGGCCGCGCCGTCGATCAGCACGACCGCGTCCGGATCGTTCGGATAGCCGGTATCGACGATCAGCGTGCCGTCGCGATCGAGGAAGACCGCCGTCTTCTTGCTGCCCAAGACGCTACTCGCGAAGGAGCCGGGCCAGGGTGTCGGTCGACGACCGCCCGGGCACCAGCGGCACGAACTCGACGCGGCCGCCCCAGCTCCGCACCAGCTCGGCCTCGGGGATCGGCTTGCCGTGGGGCGGCGCGTAGTCGGCGCCCTTGACGTGCACGTCGGGGCGCAGCGCGGTCAGCACGTCGACCGGCGTGGCGTCGTCGAACACGACGATGGCGTCGACGCAGTCGAGCGCCGCCAGCATCTCGACGCGCTCGGCGGCCGGGAAGATCGGCCGGGTCGGGCCCTTGTTGGCGCGCACCGAGGCATCGCCGTTGACGCCGACGAACAGCGCGTCGCCGAAGCCGCGCGCCGAGCGCAGCGAGTGCAGGTGGCCGACGTGGAGCACGTCGAACACGCCGTTGGTCCACGCGACCGTGCGCTTGCTGCGCGCCAGGTGGCCGCGCAGCGCGACCAGCTCGTCGAGCGCGTACTCCTTGGGCGACCCGGTCAACCGGCCGGCGCGCGCGGTGGCGCGGACGCCGCCGTGATCGCTGTCGACCAGCTCGCACCAGATGTGGCCGATCGCGATGTGGCACTCCTGGATGCGCGCCGTGTCGCCGGCCGGCACCGCGACGCCGCCGTCGCAGCTCGCGACGAAGCCGCGGCCGGCCGCGCCGGTGAGCGCGACCACCTTCATGCCGCACTCGCGCGCCGCCGCCACCGCGGCGACCACGTTCTTCGAGCGACCGCTGGTCGTGATCGCGATCAGCACATCGCCGGGGCGACCCAGCGCCTCGACCTGGCGCGAGAACACGACCTCGTAGCCGTAGTCGTTGCCGATCGCGGTGAGCGCCGAGGTGTCGGTGGTGAGCGCGATCGCGGGCAGGCCGCGCCGCTCGACCACGAAGCGCCCGACCAGCTCGGCGGCCAGGTGCTGCGCGTCGGCGGCGCTGCCGCCGTTGCCGCACAGGAGGATCTTGTTCCCGGCAGCGAGCGCGGCCCGGATGACCGCGGCGCTGGCGACGATCGCGTCGAGCTCGCCGACCATCAGCTCGTGACGCACGCGGATGCCCTCGACGAGCGCGGCGCGGACGATGGCGGCGTCGGCGGTCATTGCGGCGCGGCCATCGCCGCGAGCTGCGGCACGAGCACGGCGTTGACCTCGATCATCACGTCGTCGACCGACACCGTGCACGCCACCGCGTTGCTGATCTCGCTGGCCTTGCGGCCGACGGTGATGTCCTTGCCGTTGTAGACCGTGAACAGCGGGATCGAGTAGAGCGGCGGCGCGACCGAGCGGACCCGGGTGCCGACCGGCGCGAACAGGGTCGGCGAGTCGCCGAAGAACAGGCCGACGATCGGCGCGTCGACCAGACACGCGAGGTGCATCGGGCCGCTGTCGTTGCTCACGAACAGCGAGGTCTCGGCGAACAGCACCAGCAGCTCGCGCAGCGACAGCTCGCCGGCCACCGAGAACGCGCGCCGGCTGGTGCAGGCGGCGACGATGCGCTCGACGTAGGGCTTCTCGCTCCTGGCGCCGGTGAACAGCACCTTGGCGCGCGGGTGCTCGTGCAGCAGCCGATCCGCGAGCTCGGCGTAGCGGGCCTCGGGCCACTTGCGGGCCTCGGGCGCGAGATCGGGCGAGGTGTTCGCGTTGATGACGAAGATCGGGTCGCTGGGCGCGATCCGCGGCGCCAGCTTCTTGCGGAGCGCGGCCCGCTCCAGCTCCGACGGACGGATCCGCGGGTAGTGGTAGCGCGCCGACCACTCGTTGAAGCGGAGGAAGTACGGATCCTCGGTCGCGATCATGTACGGCAAGGACAGGAAGATGTCCTTGGTGTGGAAGTAGTGGTTGTAGATGCCCGACACGTCGAGCAACTTGCGCCGCCACGCCTCGGACTGCAGGTAGAAGCCGGCCTTCTTGGGGATGCCGGCCAGGCTGGCGAGCGTGAGCGGGAACTTCGCGAAGAACTCGAGGTCGACGGCGAGCTCGCAGCGCGCGGCTCGCAGCGCGCGGATCACCGCGAGCGTCGAGCGCGTGAACGACGCTGGCGTCGACGGATCGATGTAGTGCTCGTGATCGGTGAGCCCGAGGATGCCGAGGAGCTCGCGGTTGCTCTTGAAGGTGACGAAGTGGATCTTGGCGCCCGGGAACTGATCGCGGAGCGCGGCGATGGCGGGCGTCGCGACGACGATCGACCCCATCCCGAAGAACTTCATCACGACGATGTTGCGGATCTCGCCCACCGGACGCCGGAACGGCGCCGTCACGTCCTTGGCGGTGGCGAGCGCGGTGCACACCACGTTCCCCACCAGGCCATCCACCCGGCGCATCAACTTGACATTCACGCCTCACGAATCCCACGATCCGGTATCCGGATCAAGTCCGCGGAAGCCGTGGCGCTCCCGCCCGTGACCCGCGCTGCATTCGACGGCAAGCTCTGCACGTCCCATGAGGCGAACGAAGTGAGCCGGCTCAGGATCCGGAGGAGATCGGGCTGCGCGTCCTCGCGCGGGCCGATCGATCAAGAAGGCCGCTGACGGAGGCTCGGTGAACGTCAGCCTTTGCCCGCCTCGACATGGACAATGCGGGTGAATGCGGCAATGAGATCATGGCCGTCCCACATCCGATCGAACGCAAGTGCGCGGCCGATCGGCACGACCCGATCGACGCCACGACCGGCGAGCGCATCGATCACCGCGTCGAGCTCGACGCGGGTGAAGCCGAAATGGACCAGCGTCTGGTGCTTGCGCCCGACGAACGCGGTCAGCTCGGCCAGCGCCTCGACGGTCGTGGACCAGACGTAGCCCGCGCCCGGGTGATCGTGCGGCACCGCGGCCAGGCCCTCGACCTCGACGACGGTCAGCGATCCGAACTGCTCGCGGCGAACCACCGCCGGATGATCGGCCACGGCGCGATACGTGAACACGACCTTGTTCATCACGTGGGCCGGCTCGAGGCGATGACCGCGCTGCTCGGCGATCTCGCCGACCCGGCCGAACAGGCGCACGCTGGCGGCGCGCGCTGCGCCCGGCGATCCGACCCACACCACCAGCCGCGGCGACGCGCACGCCGCCTGATCGAACCAGAACAGATCGTTGACCAGCCCACCGGCGACCGCGGCGACGGCGTCGGCGGTGGCGTCGACGATCGCGTCGGCGCGGAGGACCGCGAACGACTGGCGATCCGGAAACGTCAGGTCGCGGCCGTGCGGCGCGAGCGGCGCCTCGCGGAGCGCGCGGATCGCCGCGTCGCCGCCCCAGATCACGCGCAGGTCGCACGCCGCCGATAACGCGCGGTTGATCGCCGCGTCATGGCCGTAGCGGACGATCGCGGTCCGCGCGGCGACCGCGGCGTGCGCCGGATCGGCGAGCAGGCGCGCGGCGTGCCCGAGCGTGATGTCGACCACCGGCGACGGTCGCGACGAGAGCCGGACGACATCGCGGTTGCCGGCGAGCAAGGACAGGAGCCACGAGTACGCGAACACCGTGTCGACGTTCGACGGCGGGACGTGGAACACCAGCCCGATCGGCATCCGCACGGCGTCGCGCGACGCGGTCGCGAGCTCGCGCGCCATCGTCGTCAGCTCGGCCCTGCGCAGGAAGAACCCGAGCGACATCAGCTCCGGGTGCCGGCGCGCGGCGGGGTCGGTCATCAACGCCTCGGCCAGCGCCGCGACGAAGTCGATCGACGCGGCGGAGAACGGCCGCGCGCGCGGCGCAAGGGCGAGCGCGCGCACCAGCGCCTCGATCGCGATCGAGCCCGCGCCCGGGAGGATGCGCTCGACCGTGGTCATGCGCGCTCCGCGGCGGCGGTGTCGCTGCAGCCGCGCAGCTCGGCGCGCGGGATCCGCCCGAGCACGGTCAGCTTCTTGCCGCACCAGCCCGGACCATCGACGTGGTGCACGACGCCGAGATCCTCGGTGAGCAGCGAGTGCCCCGGATAGCTGGTCGGGATCACGCTCACCACCTGGAGCACGCCGACGGTGCCGGTCGGGACCGGCGCGAGCGTGATCGGATCGCGCACGATCACGTCGGCGAACGCCGGCGGGACCAGGTAGCCGTCGGCGTCCTCGACGAACACGCTGCCGACCTGCTCGGCCATGCCGTAGAACGAGGACACGCGCTCGAGGCCGGTGCGCCGGCGCAGCGTGGCCTTGAACACGGTGTTGTCGACGGCGCGGTCGTGCAGGTGCTTCCAGCCGCCGGTGTGAACCAGGATGCCGCGCGACAGATCGACCTCGCCGTCGGCGAGCGCCTCCACCAGCTGCCACACCATGTACGTGAACCCGAAGATCAGGAACGGTGCGTTGCCGTGGCGCGCCAGGAAGCCAGCGAGCGCGTCGCGATCCAGGCGCATGTCGCGATCGAGCACGAACACCGGGCGCGCGCCGAAGGTCATCATCCCGAGCACGCCAGCGCCGCGCGCCGACATCTGCGAGCGATCCTGCAACAGGCCGGCGTGATCGACGATCAACATCGGCAGCCGTCGCGGCCCGAGCACCTCGGTCATGATCCGCGCCAGCGCCACGGTCTGGCGCCGCGCGGTGTGGCGATCGAGAAAGACCCGGCTCGGGGTCTGGCCGGTGGTCCCGCTCGACGTGAGCACCGTCGAGATCTCGGCCTCGGGCACGCTCGCGAGCGCGTGGCTCTTGAACAGCCCGACCGGGAGCCACGGCAGCTCGTGCAGCGCCGTGATCGGGCCGGGCGCGAGCACCTCGAGCATGCGTCGGTAGGTCGGGCACGCGCGCTGGTGATGCTCGGTGAGCCGGATGAGCGCAGGCAACAGCGCGGCTTCCTTCTCGGGCTGCGGCACCCCGAACGTCGGCGCCGCGAGCAGGGGATCGTCGTCGGCGATGGTCACGCGCCCTCCGCGCCCAGCCGGGCGTAGTCGACCTTGCCGTTCGCCGTCCGCGGCAGCGCGTCGATCGCGCGGAGCGAGAGCGCCGACGGGTGCACGCGCAGCCGCGCGGCGAGCCGACGCAGGCGGGCGGGCAGCGTGTCGGCGGCCGCGCCCTCGCAGTAGACGATCACCTTGTCGACGCCGCCGATCGCCGCGACCGGCCCGGCCTCCGGCGCGAGCCGCGCGAGCGCCTCGACCTCGTCGAGGCTGATGCGGGTCCCGTGGACCTTCGCGAACCGGCTGACGCGACCGGTGACGTGGAGAAAGCCGTCCGCGTCGACGAACCCGAGATCGCCGGTGCGCAGCTCGCCGCGCAGATCGTCGCCGCGGCTCAGATCCGCGCGATCGGTCGCGTAGCCGAGCATCACGTTGGGGCCGCGATAGACGATCTCGCCCGCGTCGATCGCGACCGCGCCGCCGCGCAGCGGCACGCCGACCGACGCGGGGTGCGTGAACGCGGCGTCGTGCGGCAACACCGTCATCCGCGCGGTCGCCTCGGTCTGGCCGTACATCGCGTGGAACCGCCCGCCGCGCCGGCGCATCAGCTCGGCGAAGTGCGTGACCAGCGCCGGCTCGAGGCGGCCGCCGGCCTGGGTCAGCGTCGTCACCGACGGCACGTCGAGCCGATCGAGATCGAGGCGGCGCAGGATCTGGTAGCCGTACGGCACCGCGGCGATCGAGGTGCAGCGGTGCTCGCGGACCGTGCGCCACAGCGCGTCCGCCATCAGGCCGTCGCTCGTGATGATCACCGCGGCGCCCGCGACGAGGTGGCTGGCGAGCACGCTGAGCCCGTACGAGTAGTGCAGCGGCAGGCTGGTCAGCGCGCGCGCGTCCGGCTCGATCGCCAGCGCCTCCGCGATCGCCCGCGCGTTGTGGGTCACCGCGGCCGCCGACAGCCGGACCAGCTTGCGGCTGCCGGTCGTGCCCGAGGTCGACAGCAGCACCGCGAGGTCGGCGTGGATCGGCGTGGCGTCGAGCTGCCGCCGCAGCCGGAGCTCCGGCAGTGAAGCATCACCGGCCGAGACGTAGTCGTCGCCGGCCGGGCGCGGTCCGAGCTGCCAGGCCGGGCGGTAGCACGCGACCAGCGCGGCTGCGTCGATCGGATCGGTGTCGGCGTCGAACAGCGCGACCGCCCGGCGCGCGCGCAGCGCCGCGAGGTAGCCGACGATCGTCGCGCGATCGTTGCGGCACCACAGGAACCCGAGCGGGCCCGCCGCGCCGAGGCTCCGCGCCGCCGCGTCGACCGCGTCGTTCAGCCGGGCATGGCTCCAGGTCTCGGCTCCGTCGATCAGCGCCGGTGCGGACTCGGACGGTGGACGCGACAGGAGCGGCATCGGCCGGTCAGATCCGCATCCCGCCGTCGACGCCGAGGACCTGCCCGGTGACGTACGTCGACAGATCCGATGCCAGGAACAGCACCGCGCGCGCGACATCGACCGGCGCGCCGATCCGCCCCATCCCGATCTGCCCGAGCCGCCGCTCGTGCGCATCGGCCCCGATCCCGGCGACGAGATCGGTCTCGATGTAGCCCGGCGCGACCGCGTTGACCCGCACGCCCTTCGGCGCCAGCTCCTTGGCCGCGGCGTAGGTCATGCCGATCACCGCGGCCTTCGACGCGGCGTACACCGTGTTCCCGGCATCGCCCTCGACCCCGATGATCGAGGTCATGTTGATGATCGAACCTCGACCGGCGCGCGTCATCAGCCGCGCCGCGGCCTGCAGGTTGTAGATCGCGCCCTTGGCGTTGGTATCGATGACCCGGTCGACCAGGTCGGCGGAGATCATGCCGACCAGGCCGGGCTCGAGCACGCCGGCGTTGTTGACCAGCACGTCGAGCCGGCGCCACTTGCGGAAGATCGCCTGGTACCAGGGCTCCACCTCCGCCGCGCGCGCGACGTCACCGGCCAGCGCGAGCGTCTCGACCCCGAAGCGCTGCGCGAGATCGGCCGCGCGCTCGGCGAGCCCGGTCTCGGTGCGGCCGTTGATCGCGATGTTGCAACCGTGGCCGGCCAAGAGCTCGGCGCACGCCCAGCCGATGCCGCGCGAGCCTCCGGTCACGAACGCGACCCTGCCGGCGAGATCGAGCGGGTTCATCTACGCCTCGATGTCCACCCCGTGCCGGACCACGATCGTCCGGGCGATCGCGTAGCTGCTCATCCCGAGCACGTCGGCGGTATCGAGCATGATGTCGAACGCCGCCTCGATGCCGGCGATCAGCTGCATGTGCGCGACCGAGTCCCATTCCTTGATGCCGCGATAGGTGAACGTCTCGACCGCGGCATCCGGCGCCACGCCCAGCGCGGCGATGAACGCGTCTCGCAGCTTGCGCTCGTTGGGCATCATCGGATTCCGGCGTTCTACCGCACGTGGACCGCGCACGGCAGGCCCCTGCCTCGATTTTCCGGTACGGTCCCGGGCCGTGTGCGCGATCGGGCTGCCATGAGCGAGCGAACCACCGGCGCGCGCGCCGCGCTGTCGATGGCCGGCGTCTACCAGCGGCTCCAGGATGTCCTCGGAAGCCGCCGGTTCCAGCGCCGGCTGATCCGCGAACACGTGGCGCCGGTCGCCGGAACGCGGATGCTCGACCTGGGCTGCGGCACCGGCGCGCTGATCGAGCACGTCCCCCGCGACGTCGCGTACCACGGCTTCGATCCGAGCGAGCGCTACATCGCCGCCGCGCGCCAGCGCTGGGGCGATCGCGGCACGTTCTGGTGCGCAGGCGTCGGCGATCCGCTGCCGCACGGCGCGGGGACGTTCGCGCGCGCGACCGCGATCGGCGTGCTGCATCACCTCGACGACGCGACTGCCGCGCAGCTCGCCGCGCGCGCCGCCGAGGCGCTGACCGCCGACGGCGCGCTGGTCACCTACGACCCGGCGATCACGCCTGCGACATCACGCCTCGCCCGCTTCGTGATCGAGCGCGACCGCGGCATGCACGTCCGGCGCCCGGACGACTACGCGGCGCTGCTCGCGCCGCGGTTCGCGGAGGTGACGGTCGTCGCGGTCGCCGGCCACCTGCGCATCCCGTACACCGGCTGCATCATCACGGCGCGCCGACCGCGCTGATCACCGCGTGAACTGCTTCGATCGATCGGCCCGCGCGAGGACGCGCTGCCTGATCTCGTCCGGACCCTGAACCGGCTCACTTCGTTCGCTTCAGGGCGTGAACTCGAGCACCGCCGCGATCACGCGGTCGACCTGCGCCTCGGTGAGGTCGGCATAGAGCGGCAACCGGAACAGCGTGTCGGCCGCCAGCTCGGTGACCGGGCAGTCGCCGAGCGCGCCACCGAAGCGCAGGCCGACCTCTGACAGGTGCAGCGGCTGGTAGTGGAACGCCGCGCCGATCCCGCGGGCCGCGAGGTGCGCGAGGAACCGCTCGCGCTGACCGGGCGTGCGGACCCGCATCCAGTACATGTGCGCCGGGTGCTCGGCGCCGTCGGGCAAGTGCGGCTGCTGCACGCCGACCCGCGACGCCCAGGTCGCGAGCTCGTCGTGATAGCGCCGCCACACCTGCTGGCGCGCGGCCTGGCTGGCGGCGGCGCCCTCGAGCTGCGCGGTCAGCACCGCGGCCAGGATGTCCGACGGCAGGTAGCTCGAGCCGACCGCGACCCAGGTGTACTTGTCGACCTGGCCGCGGAGGAAGCGCGCGCGATTGGTGCCCTTCTCGCGGAGGATCTCGGCGCGCTCGAGCAGCGCACGATCGTTCACGACCAGCGCGCCGCCCTCGCCGCACGCGATGTTCTTGGTGTCGTGGAACGACAGCGTCGCGACCTGCCCGAAGCTGCCGAGCGGGCGGCCGCGCCACTGCCCGAACAGGCCGTGGGCGTTGTCCTCGATCACCGGGATCCCGAACGCGGCGAGCGCGTCGAGATCGCACGCGACGCCGGCGTAGTGGACCGCGACGATCGCGCGGGTCCGCGGCGTGATCCGCGCCGCGACTGACGCCGGATCGAGGTTCAGGGTCAGCGGATCGACGTCGGCGAACACGACCCGCGCGCCGCGCAGCGCGAACGCCGCGGGCGTCGAGACGAACGTGAACGACGGGACGATCACCTCGTCGTCGGGGCCGAATCCGAGCAGCAGCGCCAGCAGCTCGAGCGCGTGCGTGCACGACGTGGTCAGGAGCACCGGCGCGCCGCCGACCGCGGCCGACACCAGCGCGCTCGCCCGGCGGGTGAACGGGCCGTCGCCGCGCCAGTGGTCACCGGTGAGCGCCTCGGTGGCGAGCACGGCCTCGCGTCCGGTCCGGTGCGGACGATTGAATGGGATCGAGTCGGCCATGCCCTTCCGCGACTAGTAGCATGGGGAGAGATGCTGTTGCCCACGTCGCGCACCCTCAGCGAGAGCGGCGTCACGATCCGCTGGCACACGACGCCGTGGGACCGACGCAGCCTCGGGGTCACCACGGTCGAGCTGCTCGCCGTCGACTACGCCGACCCGGTTGGATTGCCACAGGCGCTGGCAGAGTTCGATCGGGTCGCGATCGCGGACGCGGTCGGGCTCGCGACCATCCGTGTCGCGGCCGCCGATCGCGCGCTGATCGCGGCGCTGGTCGGCGCCGGGTTCGCGCATGTCGAGACCTCGCATCCGCTGGCGCTGGATCTCGCGGCACACGACCCGGCCCGGGTGTTCCGCCGCGCGGTCGACGTCGAGGTCGCCGGCCCCGGCGATCGCGACGAGCTCGTCGCGCTGGCCCGCGACGGCTTCGACTACTCGCGGTTCCACGAGGATGCGCGGATTCACCCCGGTCGCGCCCGCGCCCGGTTCGCGTGGTGGATCGCCGACTCGCTGAAGGACGACCGCGACGAGGTCTGGATCCATCGCCACGCCGGCGCGATCGCCGCGCTCATGAGCTTCCGGCGCCAGGGCGATCGGGTCCAGCTCCTGCTCGGTGGGACCCGGCCCGATGCGGGACCGATCGCGCCGCTGTTCTGGGCCGGCGTGCTGACCCGGTTGCGCGCCGAGGGCGCAACGATGGTCGCGACCCGGATCTCGGCGGCCAACCCCGCGGCGCTGCGCCTGCACACCGCGTTCGGGTTCGTCGAGACCGCCACCGACGCCGGCCTGACGAAGATCTATCCGGACGGTGCGCTGGTCGGCTCGCCGCCGGATCCTGGCCCGCCGCCCGTCGACGTCCGCACCTGATACGGCGGCCGGTCGAGCAGCCGGAAGTGCGCCCGGCCGAGATACTCGCCGATGATCCCCAGACACAAGAGCTGGGCGCCCGAGAACACCGCGATGATGCAGGCGAGGAACGGGAACCCCGGCGGGCTGCTGCTGTCGATCAGGTAGCGCCCGAGCACGAACACCAGGATGACCGCGCCGAACGCGGTGAGCGCGAACCCGAGCCAGCTCGCGAGCCGCAGCGGGATCGAGGTGAACCCGGTCATCATGTTGATCGCGTGCACCAGCAGCTTGCGCAGCGTGTAGTTGGAGCTGCCGATCGTGCGCGGATCGTGGCGCACCTTGATCGACGTGAACCGCTGCGTGCCCCACGTCAGCAGCACGTCGATCGACACGAACGAGCCACGGAACTCGTCGAACGCATCGCGCAAGCGGGTCCGGAACACCCGCCACGCCGACGCGTTGCCCGCGGTCGCGACGCCCATCGCGTCGCGCAGCACGCGCTTGGTGATCCGCGACGCGATCCCGCGCAAGAAGCCGTGCGGCTCCTCGGCCGCGCTGCCGTAGACCACGTCGAGGTCGTCGGTGAGCGCGCTGACCAGGCGCGGGAGCTCGTCCGGCGGGTGCTGGAGATCGTCGTCCATCGTGATCGTGACGTCGTAGCGAGCGGCCCGGATGCCGCACAGAAGTGCCGCGTGCTGCCCGTAGTTGCGCATCAACGTCACCGCGCTCACGTCGTCGTGGCGCCGCGCGAGGTCCGCGATCACCTTGGCGGTCCCATCGCGGCTGGCGTCGTCGACCAGGATGATCTCGAACGCCGGCGCGAGCGTCGCGAGCACCGGCCGCAGCGCCTCCACCAGGAGGCCGATCGAGCCCTCGCTGTTGTAGCAGGGGACGACCACCGAGATCCCGCGCGGCAGCGGGGCGGGCGCCCGAGACGACAGCGTGCTCACGGGGCGCGTTGTACCATCGCGTGGCGCGGTTCGCTGGCTTGACCTCGTCCACCCTGCACGGCACCCTCGCAGGCCGTGTTCGGACAAGGCGCGATCGACCGGTGACCGAGCGCCGCACTGCCGGGCTCGCCATCGTGGCCGCGCTGCTCGTCGGGCTCGGGCTCCGGCTCGAGGCCTGGGTCGGGACCATCGCCTCCGACGATCTGACCCACGCCTACGCCGCGATCCACCCGTGGAACGATCCGGTCGAGCACAGCATGCCCGACGGCCACGGATACGACGTCAACGCGCGCCGGATCGGCGTCAACCTGCCGCTCGCCATCGGCGCCGCGATCGCCGGCCCGACCGAGCAGACCTTCGGCACGGTCACGCTGCTCGAATCGCTGCTGGGCATCCTCTTGTGCGCGGCGTGGGCCGGCGCGCTCGGCGGCCGTCGCGCCGCGGTGCTCGCCGCCTGGCTCGCCGCGGTGTCGCCGATCGAGGTGTGGTACGCGACGGTGTTTCTCCAGGACGTCCTGTTCTCCGCCGGCCTGGCCGGCGCGATGGCCGCGATCGCGTGGGGCGCGCGCACGGACCGGATGCGGTGGTGGTTCGCCTCTGGGCTGGCGTTCGGCTACCTGCAGTACGTCAAGGAGAACGCGGCGATCCTGGTCGCCGCGCTGGTCGTCGTCGGCGTGGTGCGATCGATCCGCGCGCGCCGCATCGATCGCGGCACGGTGGGGCTGGTCGCCGGGGTCGCCGCGATCCAGCTGCTCGCCTGCGTCTACTGGTGGGTCGCGATCGGCGATCCGCTCTACTACGTGAAGGCCTGGCTCCAGCGCCAGGTCGCGCTCGAGGCGGTGGCGCCGATGCAGCCGTTCCCGAACAACGTGCTGCGCCTCGGCCTCTACATCGGCTACCACCAGGTCTTCGGTATCGGCCTCCTGGTCGCCGGCTACTTCGGCGTGCGCTGGCTGCGCCGCGGCGACGCGCCTCCCCGGGTCCGGCAGGACATCGCCGTGATCGCGGTGCTCCAGCTCGCGCTCCTGATCCACATCCTGCGCTGGGGATCGTCGACCCAGCGCTACATGATGCAGCTCTCGCCGATCCTGATCGTGCTCGGCGCCGTCGGGCTCGTCGCCGCCTGGGGCGCGCTCGCGCCACGGATCCGGCGCGCGCGCTACGCTGCCGTCGTCGCCGCGACCGCCATCTCGCTGCTGACCGGGATCCGCCAGCACGGCCGGTTCCGCGCCGACGTCATCCGCGCCACCTCCGCCGCGATCTCCACACCCGAGCTGATCGACCTGCCGGTCTATGCCGTGCGCGGTCCGCGCGTCAGCCACTACATCGAGCGCACCCTCGCGCTCCTCGACGGGTACCGCCACGATCGCTTCCACCTGATCGACGATCCAGCAACCGTGCAGCGCGGCCTGATCGTCTACAGCTTCCTCGAGCAGCACCCACAACCGCTCGTCGCGCCGCCCGGCCGCCGCATCTTCGCCACCGGCCTCGGCACGAGCCGCTGGGTCGAGGTCTACGCCGTCGGGATTCCCTGACCGCACGCCTTCCAGAACAGCGCGCTGGGGGCAACGACCTCGGCGCACGATCTCGTCGCGCAGTCTCGTCGCTCCTTCTCGGCGCACGCCAGGCCCCGGCCCGCCGCCGATGCGGCGCTCGCGAACCGAGCCTCACGCGCCCGAGGACAAGCCCCACGT
>JAIOQA010000075.1 GCA_021413675.1 Deltaproteobacteria bacterium
ACCGGCTCCGCGCGCGCGATGTCGTCGGGGTCGACCGGCGGCTCGTCGAGCTCCTTGCCGTCGAGCTTGTAGGCCACGCAGACGCTGATCTCCGGCAGGTCCGCGAGCACGTCGAGCTTGGTCAGCGCGAGCGACTGCATCCCCGACAGCCGGACGCCCATCCGCAGCGCCGGCAGATCGAGCCAGCCACAGCGGCGCGGCCGGCCCGTGGTCGCGCCGAACTCGCCGCCCGCGATCCGCAGCGCGTTGCCGGCGTCGCCGTGCAGCTCGGTGGGGAACGGACCTTCGCCGACGCGCGTCGCGTACGCCTTGGTGATGCCGACGACGCTGTTGATGTGCGTCGGGCCGATCCCCGCGCTCTGACATGCGCCGGCCGCGATCGTCGACGACGACGTCACGTACGGATAGGTGCCGTGATCGAGATCGAGCAGGCAGCCCTGCGCACCCTCGAACAGCACGTGCTTGCCGGCCGTGATCTTGTCGGCGACGAACCGACCGGCATCGCCGGTGTGCGGCCGCAGCCGCTCGCCGTAGGACAGCGCGTCGGCGATCCACGTCGCGACGTCCGCCTCCACGATCCGGCCGCCGAGGTGCGCGAACACCGGCGTCAGCTCGTCGACGTTCGCGCGCACCAGCGCCTCGAGTCGATCGGGCTTGAACAGATCGCGGATCCGCACGCCGCGCCGCGCCGCCTTCGCCTCGTACGCCGGACCGATGCCGCGGCGGGTGGTGCCGATCGACTTGCCCTTCTTCGCGCTGTGGTCCTCGCGCAGGCCGTCGAGGATCTTGTGATACGGCAGGATCACGTGGGCGCCGAGGCCGACCAGCAGCTCGCCGCGCTGGAGCAGGCCGCGCGCCTGACAGTCCGCGAGCTCCTCGAGCAGCGTCAGCGGATCGATCACCATGCCGTCGCCGAGCACGCAGCTCTTGCCCGGATGGCAGACGCCCGACGGCACCAGGTGCGTCACCAGCTTCTTGCCTTCGATCACGAGGGTATGGCCCGCGTTCGCACCGCCGCCGTAGCGCACCACCGTATCGGCGCGCTCCGTAAACAGGTCGACGACCTTGCCCTTACCTTCATCGCCCCACTGGGCACCGACGACGATCACGACGGACATCAGCTTCCTCCGAGCAACGTTGCGAGGGACTCGGGCGTCATCGCGACGACCGAGGTCGAACCATCCGGGCGCAGCAGCTCGCCGCGATCGACGAGCACCGCGGCGTCGAGCCCGGCGTGCCCCAGCCAGCTCGCCGTGGGCAGCTCGGGACACGTCACCGCGCGGATCGCGTGGCTCCGCAAGCTGCGCGCGAGCGCCGGGGCACCTTGCCCGAACACCGCCACGCCGCGCGCGATCGCGAGGGGCTGATCCGCCGCGCGCTGCGCCTGGGCGAGGCCCTCGACATCGATCGCGAAGCCGGTGGCCTTGGCCGGCCGACCGTAGCGACCGATCAACGAATCGTAGCGCCCACCGCGCAGCACCGCATCGGAGGCGCCGCCCGCGTACCCCGCGAATCGCACGCCGGTGTAGTAGTCGAAGCCGCGGACATCGCCGAGATCGACGGTGACCTCGGGCGCCGGCGGATCGGCGAGCTCGCCGAACTTGTGGAGCACGACGCGGAGCTGCTCGAGCGCGCCGCGAACTTCGTCGGGCCACGGCAGCGCCGCCGCGCGCTGCAGCGTGGGCACCGCGGCGCCCCACAGCGATCCGAGCTCGGCGACGAGCGGGGCGAGCCCGGGCGACAGCGTGCCCGCGATCGCGCGCAACCGAGCGCGATCCTTCTTCGCGAGCGCGCGCTGCAGATCGTCGCGCGCGGCCTCCGGCACGTGATCGAGGACGTAGCGCAGCGGCGCGACGTGGCCGATATCGAGGCGGGTCTCCGCGAGCGACGCCGACGCGAGCGCGGCCGCCGCGACCGCGAGCACCTCGGCATCGCCTGCCGGTGCCGCGAGATCGATCAGCTCGACGCCCGCCTGCAGGATCTCGCGCTGCCCCATCTCGTCGGCGAGCCGCCCCGACAGCCGATAGACCGCGCCCTCGTAACACAGCCGCACCGGCCCCTCGTGCTCGGCCAGCCGGGTCGCCACCAGGCGCGCGACCTGCGCCGTGATATCGGGCCGGAGCGCGACGACCTCGCCGGTGCCGGGCTCGACGAACCGGATCGCGGCGGCGCGCGCATCGCCGCCCAGCCCGCGCTCGAGCACGTCCGCGCACTCGAACACCGGCGTGATGATCCGCGCGTAGCCCCAGGTCTCGAACACGCGGCCGAGCCGCGCGGCGAGCGATAGCCGGCGCGCGGCGGCACGCGGCAGGAAGTCTCGCACCCCGGAGGGCAACCGAATCGGCGACGACAAAGCGCCCTACTCTACCTGTTCGGGTTCGATCGAACAGGCCGCGCCGTGGTCGATCGTACGTGGCGATCTACAGTGAGTTATCGTCGCTTGCGATGACCGAGCGAATCCGCGCCGCGATCGTGAAGATCGTCGATCACGGCGATTCGACGACGATCCTCGGACCGTCGGGGGCCCTGCGGTTCGACGACGCGTCGGCGGCGCTGGTGCGCGCCGTGCTCGAGATCCACGCACGCCCGGTGACCCGCGACGCGCTGGTCGCCGAGCTCGCGGCACGCAGCGGCGGCGAGGTCCCGGCGAAGCCAGTCGACGATCTGCTCGCCCTCCTCGAGCGCGAGAAGATCCTGGTCGCCCCGACACCGCGGCCCGCGCCGGCGTTTCACGGTCGCCGCGTCGTGCTGGGGATCTCCGGTGCGGTCGCCGCCGTCGACGCGCCGGTGCTCGTGCGCGGCCTGCACGCGCTCGGCTGCGACGTCCGGATCGCGCTGACCCGAACGTCCCGCCGGTTCCTCTCGCTCCCGGCGCTCGATGCGCTGACGCACCACCGCGTGTGGCGCAGCCTGTGGCAGCGCACCGAGGACGCGCCGGTGCCGCACATCAACCTCGCCGAGTGGGCCGAGCTCGTGATCGTGTGGCCGGCGAGCGCCACCACGATCGCGCGGATCGCGGCCGGCGATTGTTCGGATCTGGTGTCCGCGATCGTCACCGCGACGCGCGCGCCGGTGGTGATCGCGCCGTCGATGAACGACGCGATGCTCGGGGCGCCGCCGGTGCAGGACAACCTCGACAAGCTCCGCACGCACGGCCGCTACGTCGTGCACGGCTCGCTCGGGGTCGAGCTCGCGCATCGCCCCGAGGATCGCACGCCGATGTTCGGTCCCGCTGCGGCGCCGTCGGCAGTGGTCGAGCTCGTGCGCCACCTGCTGACCCACGTCGTGCCGCGCCCTCGCCTGCCCGCCGATGCCGCCGCGTGGGAGCGGCTGTGGTCGACCACGCCGCTCGATCAGCTGCCGTGGACGCACGATCCGATCGATCCCGCGCTGCAGCGCGCCCTCGAGGCTCGCACCGGGCGCCTGCTCGACCTCGGCACCGGCACCGGCACCGTCGCGATCGCCGCCGCGCAGCTCGGCTACCGCGTCACCGCCACCGAGATCTCCGCCACCGCGCTCGGGCTCGCGCGCCGCGCAGCGACGACGCTGCCGATCCTGTTCGCGCTCGACGACGTCACCGCGTCGAACCTCGACGGCACGTTCGACGTGATCGTCGATCGCGGCGTGCTGCATTGCCTGCCGATCGAGCGCCGCGACGCCTACGCGCGGACCATCGCGGCCCGCAGCGCCACCGGCACCACGCTGCTCGTCGTCGCGCACACCGGCGGCGAGCTCGCCACGCACCCGCTCGCCGCCGGCGAGCTCGCGGCGCTGTTCCCGAGCTTTCGCGTGGTGTCGACGACACCGACCACGCTGTCGGGCGGGGCCGCGATTCTGGTCGAGCTGCGCGCCGCTTGATCGTGTACTGCTGACACCATGAAGATCACGCTGGTCGCTCGTGATCCGGCCC
>JAIOQA010000521.1 GCA_021413675.1 Deltaproteobacteria bacterium
CGGCGAAGGGCTACTGCCTGTAACTCGAGACGAGGCAACGAAGAGATTCGCGATGGATCGGCGGCGTCAACCGTTCAGAACCTCTGCGGCGAGGTACTACGGCGTCATGCGGCGCGGCGCGATCGCCGCCGACAGCGCCGCCGACAGCACGACCACGCCGCCGTGGATGAAGCCGAGGTGCCAGCGATCGGTGATCGGGCAGTGCATGTGGAGCACGAGCCCCGCGAAGCACCCGCCCGCCGCGCCGAGGCCGGCGGCGGCCCAGCGCGCGCCGACCGGCAGCACGCCGCGCAGCGCGACCACGCAGCCGACCGCGGGCATGAGCGCGGTGACCAGGCCGATCTCGATGCAGTAGTGGCCCCGGTGCAGCTCCTCCAGCGACAGCTGGACGCTCGACGGGCCGGACCGCGGCATCAGCAGGCCGGCGACCACGAACCCGACCGCGGCGAGCATGCCGCCCAGCCCGGCGATCCGCCAGCGCGGCATCATCGCGCCGCGCGGCGGCAGCACGGTCAGCGCGGCCAGCCCGGTGAAGCCCAGCACCCAGGCCGCGAGGTACGCGAGCAGCCACGGCACCGGCAGCTCGCCGAGGTCGCGGCGCACGCCGGTGACGAACACCATGATCACGCCGAACACCGCGGCCACCGCGAGGATCGTGATCAGCTGGCGCTTCGGGTCGCGGACCGCGACCGGCGCGAGCGCCGCGAGCTCGGCCTCGAGCTCGGCGCCGAACGGCGGGGCTGCGGGTGTCGGGAGATCCCGGAGGCTTGCGTCGAGCTCGCGATCGCTCACGAGTCACCTCCGCCCAGCGCGCGGCGCAAGGCGACGTAGCCGCGGTGAGCCCGCACCTTCATCGCACCAGGCGTGGTGCCGGCGATCTGCGCGGCCTCGGCGATGCTCTTGCCGTCGAGCTTGGTCAGCACCACGGCCTCGCGCTGCGCGTCGGGCAGGGCGTCCAGCGCGGCGAGGGCGGTCCTGACCAGCTCCGGGTCGGGCCCCGGGTCGGCCGCGGTGCCAGCCGCCTGGCCGCCGAAGTCCGCCGCGACCTCGGGGAGATCGTCTCCCTGGCCCACGCCGACGATGGCTCGGCTCTTGCGGCGGGCCTCGTCGAGGAAGGTGCGGTGGGCGATGGCATAGATCCACGGGATCGGGTCGGCGCCCTTCACCCAGGCCGCGCGGGCGCGGTGAACCTTCAGAAAGGTCTGCTGCAGAAGGTCATCCGCGACGGCCCGATCCCGTGTCATCTTCGCGAGATAGCCGAGTAGACGCGGTGCCACGCCGGCGTAGAGGGCCCGGAACGCGGCGGCATCTCCGTCGACGTATCGCTGCATGAGGGTGATGGCCTCGGCCGGTAGCACGACCGCCGCATCCTATACGGACCCGGCGCGCTCCGGTTACTGCGAGGCACCCGTCCGCGCCTCTTGACGCGACCCCTCAAACGAATAGACTGCGGGCCCCGAAAGCAAGGATACCGCCGTGGCCAGTGGACGTCGCACCAAGAGCAAGCTCAAGAACCGCCCGAAGTACAAGCGGGAACGCAGCCTGAAGGATCGCCGGATGAAGGCGAAGAAGAACGCGGCCCACAAGCGCGGTCTTGCCAAGAGCAAGGCCCGCCGGCGCCGCCGCGGGGCCAAGAAGAAGTAACCCCGAGCGGGCGCGCGAGAGCGCCCACTCGACTCGCGAGCCCGCATCTCCCTGCGAGGGGGGCTCGGTCGACACCAGGCGACGCCACGCGCGGCTTCACGGCTGCGTGCGGCGGACCTGCGCGACGCTGCGCCGTCGCGCGCGCGATCCGCGCCCCACTTTTCGGGGACGCGCGGGTCACGTGCGTGCGGCGCTCGTGACGCCGTCAGGCCATCGACCACGCGAACAGGAGCTGGCCGGCGTAGTACGCCGGCAAGCCCCAGGCGCGGTTGATGAACGCGTGATCGATGAAGCGATCGCGCGCGACCGACAGGTCCGACGCATAGAAGAGCAGCGCCGCGGCGACCGCGACCTTCGGGCCGCGGATGCCCGGGCTCGCGCCCAGCACGGCGAAGGCGCCGACCACCATCGCGCTGATGACCAGCACGTAGGCGATGACCGGGATCTTCATCGATCCGAGGCCGCGCCACAGCCACGCCAGCGCGCCGACCCCGGCGATCGCCACCGCGACGAGCGGCACCGGCGAGCCGTCGAGCCAGTGCGCGAACGGCAGCTCGGCGGCGAAGCCGAGCACGTAGGCCGCGTGCCCGAGGAGGAACGCGCCGAGGCCGGCGAGGAACGCGCGCTCGCCGTCGTACATGAGCGCGACGTCGCCGACCGCGCCGAGCACGAGCCCGATGGCGAGCCAGGTTGGCGCCTCGCCGAAGCCGCCGCGCCACGGCGCCATCGCGACCGCGGCGATCAGGAAGCCCAGCGAGGCGATCGGCTTGATCTTCCGTCGGAGATCCGCGCGCGCGGCGCACTCCGCGAGCAACAGCGGCGGCATCGCCAGCACGGTGATCGCGGTGCCGGCGATCGCGACGACCAGCGCGAGCGTGCTCATCGGCCACCGCCGGCGCTTCGAACGATCGTGCCCGACCTCATCGGGCCCTCGGGCGCCAGCCCGCGGCCGCGCGGCCGGCGAGGGCGAGGCGATCCTGGCCCCAGAACAGGAGCGGCGCGCCGTCGGTGGGGATCGTGCACGTCGGCACGCCGAACACGCCGGCCTGCTGCGCGGCGCTGGTCTCGTCGATGAGCGCCTGCTTGGCGGCGGGATCGTCGGCGCGCGCCGCGAGCGCGGCGTGACCGGCGGCGGCGCAGACCTCCGCGATCACGTCGGCGCGGCTGATGTCGCGATCCTCGACCCAGTAGGCGCGGAACAGCGCGCGGGCGAGGGCGCCGCGGACATCGTCGGGCGCCGCCGCCAGCACGCGCTGCGCGGCGACCGTGCGCATCGGGAACCGCGTGGGGAACGTGAACGGCACGCCCCACCAGCGCGCGAAGCGATCGAGCTCGCCGCCCGCGTAGCGCCGCTTGGCCTCGGGCATCGCGAACAGCGGGACATCGGGGGTGCCGATCGCGCGGAACAGCCCGCCGAGGAGAATGGGGCGCCAGTGGACGCGGGCGCCGGCGGCGGCGGCGACCTGCTCGATCTGGGTCGCGCCGAGATAGGCGAACGGCGAGGCGAGATCGAACCAGAAGTCGATCGTGGTCGGCGTCGTCGGCGATGCGGCCGCGACCAGGCCCTCGGCGGCCGAGCGCGGCCCGCCCGGCGGTGCCGCGTGGTCGGGATCCCAGCCAGCGAGGGCGGCGGCGACCTGATCGAGGCGGTCCTGGCCCCAGAACAAGGCCGGCGGCGCGCCGTCGCGGCGGACGATCATCGCGGGCGCGCCGAACACGCCCAGCCCGATCGCGCGATCGGTGCGGGCGCGCAGCTCGTCCTTGATCGCGTCGGTGTCGGCGCCGGCGAACGCGGAGCTGCGAACCTCGTCCTCGATCCCGGCGCTCGCGAGCGCGCGATCGATCACCTCGTCGCGGGTGATGTCCTCGCCGCGCTGCCAGTAGGCCGCATAGATCGAGTGGATGACCGGCGGCCACGCCGCCTCGGGCAGGCCGAGCAGCACGCGCAGCGCCCGGACCGTGCGCATCGGGTGCGCCGGCGGGATCGCGAGGGGCACGCCGAGCACCTCGGCCCAGCGATGCATGTCGCGGGCGTTGTGCGCGGCCTTGGCCGGCCCGAGCGTGGCCATCGGGCCGTCGTCGGACCGGGTCGCGCGGAACACCCCCCCGAGGAGCATCGGCTGCCAGACCACCCGGGCCCCGGCGGCGGCCGCGATCGCCTCGATCCGCTCGGAGGCGAGGTACGCGTACGGGCACGAAAAGTCGAACCAGACGTCGACCTGCATCGCCAGACCATCGCACGGCTCGGGAGACCGACGATCGACACGCGGATGCGATCACCCATGCTTTGTCGGGCAAAAGTGGCTTTGACCTGAGCAGTCGCGGGGATACACTGCGCAGTGCCCATGGCAAAGCTCATCGAGGGCTTCAAGGACGGTCGTCCTGAACTCGGACGGCGTACGTTCCTGGTTCCCGAGAGCCACTCCGAGGTGCTCGCGCTGCTCTATCACGAGCAGACCGGCATCGTCGGAGGCCTTCCGGTCGGCCCCGTCACCACCGACCCACACGGTGCCCACGGCATCCGCATGTATCCCGATCAGGACCCCGCGGTCCTGGAAGAGACCCGCCGCTATTTCGAAAAGCTCGCCGAACGTTTCTCGAACGACCTGCCCAAGGCCTGACCTGGGCGCGCGGGTCGCTTCTGCGCGACCCGGTCGCCGCCCGCCGGATCGCGACGGTGCTACCGTCGCGCCGGTGATGGCCCGCGTCCTCCTGCTCCCGGCGGCGCTCCTCGGCGCGTGCGCCAGCGGTCCGCCGCGCGGCGACGGGTGCAGCAAGGACACCGACTGCAAGGGCGCGCGGGTGTGCGAGCAGAACGCGTGCGTCGAGCCGCACGGCCGGCCCATCGTGAGCGCGACGTCGATCGATGCCGCGTCCGCGGCGGTGGCCTCGGTCACCCCGGTCGCCGGCCCGCCGCCGTTCGCGATGTACGGCGGCGACGCGCACCACCGCGGCCACCTCGCCGGCGCCGCGCCGCGCACCGCGCCCACCGAGCGCTGGGCGGTCGACGTCGGCGGCCCGGTCGCGGGCGGCGTGACGCTCGGCCCCGACGGCCGCATCTACGTCGCGTCGCACGATCACAACCTCTACGCGATCACCCGGGACGGGAAGGTCGCCTGGAAGTTCGCGATGGGCGATCGATCGTGGAGCACGCCGGCGATCGCCCAGGACGGGCGGGTGTACGTCGGCTCCGACGACGATCGGCTGTACGCGATCGGCGCCGACGGCAAGCAGCTGTGGGCCGCGCGGATCGGCGACTGCGATCCCGCGGGCTTCGGGCCCGAGAGCTCGCGGTGCGATGCCGACGGCGGCCCGACGATCGGCGCCGACGGCACGGTCTACCTCGGCGGCGACGGCGTCCACGCGTTCTGGGCCGACGGCACGCCGCGCTGGACGTTCGCGACCGCCGAGCACGTGGCGACCGCGCCGGCGATCGGCGACGACGGCACGATCTACGCCGGCAGCGAGGACGACGCGCTCTACGCGATCGCGCCCGACGGCAGCAAGCGCTGGGAGGTCCGCACCGGCGGCGACATCGACGGCGCGCCGGCGATCGGCGCCGACGGTACGCTCTACGCCGGCTGCGACGACCACAAGCTCTACGCGATCACGAAGGACGGCACCGTCACCTGGAAGCTCGACGCCGGCGACGACTTCCGCGGCGGCGTGGTGCTCGGCGCGGACGGCACGATCTACGCCGGCAACTACGACGGCGCGCTCTACGCGGTCGCGCCGACCGGCCAGGTGAAGTGGAAGCTGGCCACCGCCGACAAGATCCAGGGCACGCCGGCGATCGCGCGCGACGGCACGATCCTCGTCGGCAGCCAGGACGACTATCTCTACGCGGTCGCGCCCGACGGCGCGCTCCGCTTCGGGATCGCGATCGGCGCCGACGTCGACGCGACCCCGACGATCGCCGCCGACGGCACGCTCTACGTGGCGTCGGACGACGGCAAGCTGCGCGCGTTCCAGTGATCGACTCGCTCACCTCCCTCGTGCCTCCGCCGCGCGCCCCGACCGCGGCCGGCGGCGATGTCGCCGCGATCGCGGCGGCGCTGGGCACGGCGCTGCCCGCCGACTGGCAGGCGCTGATCGCGGCGTACGGCTACGGCACGTTCGCCGACTTCCTGCACCTGTGGTCGCCGTTCTTCGCGCCGTGCCCGATGGTCGAGCAGGCGCGCACCGTGCTCGCCGCCGATCGCCAGCTCGCCGCGATGCACCCGAAGGCGGTGCCGTTTCCGCTGTTCCCGGATCGCGACGGCGCGCTGCCGTGGGCGAACACCGACAACGGCGACGTCGTCTACTGGCTGACCTGGGGCGAGCCCGCCGCCTGGCCGGTCGCGGTGTGGAACCCGCGCGGCGGCGAGCGCTACGAGCTGTTCGAGGGCGGCGCGGTCGCGTGGCTCGCCAGCTGGCTCGGCGGCGCGCGGCCGTGCGCGCTGTTCCCGCGCGACGTCGCGCGCGCGCCGGTGCGCTTCGATCCGTGGCGCGAGCGCGTCCACGCCACCGTCGGGCTGCGCGCGATCGACGATCGCGGCTACGACGAGCGGCTCACCGCGCTCGAGGCCGCGCTCGCGCCCGCCGAGCGCCGCGGGGAGGCCGGCGACGACGAGCACCGCCAGGTCCACCTGGCGATCGCCGACGGCGCCTGGCGCCTGACCTACGACACGATCTACGGCCACAACCTGCGGGTCGCGGTGCCGCCCGCGGATCGCGCGAGCGCGCGCGCCGCGATCGAGGCCGCGCTCCCTGCCGCGGGCCTCGCGATCACCACGTGGGTGGACGCGTGACTCCCGCTCCGGCGCATCGCGCGCCGACAACCTTTCCCGGTCGCCGCCGTCTCCGACGGTCGCGGCCACCCCTGACTCGCACGCCGGCGCTGGGCGCCGGGCGCGAGTCCATCCAGAAGCGAGACGAGATATGAGTGTTACGAAGGAAGACGTAGTGGAGTGCCTGGGTCGATCGGTGACCCGGGGCATGACCCTGACCGCGATCGCCGATGACCTGGGCCTGCGCAAGCAGGACTACGCGCGGCTGCGCGCGCTGCTGGCGGAGCTGGTGGGCGCGGAGCGCGTCGCGACGGTGCCGGGCGGCGGGTTCTCGCTGGCCGCGCACGGCCGCGCCGCCGATCCCAAGGCCCGCACGCCGCGGCGGACCGCGCCGCCGCCGGTCGAGGCG
>JAIOQA010000309.1 GCA_021413675.1 Deltaproteobacteria bacterium
CGCGGCACGGCCCGCGACGATCGTCCGCACGCGCCCGACATCCTCGACCGCGCTGGCCAGCGCCGCGGTCCGCGCCTGCGCCGCGAGCAGCGCCACGAACCGGCGCCGGACCTCGAGCTCGTCGGCGCCCTGGGCGATCGCCAGCTCGGCCCGCGCGACCGCGACGTGCGCCATCGCCGCGGCGCCGCGCCGCGCGCGCTGCCGGCCGATCAGGATCGGCGCGTCGACCTCGACCTGGCCGATCGTGTGACCGATCGTGTCCGCCCCGCCGACCGTGTTGGTCGTCGAGATCGACACCGACGGATTGGGATAGATCCGCGCGTCGAGCACGTCCGCACCGACGACGTCGACCTCGCTGGCCGTCGCCGCGCGGCGATCGCTGTGCGCGCGGTACAGCGCGAGCGCGTCGTCGAGCGAGAGCTCGTGCGCGGCCGGCACCGGCGCGCTCACGCTCACCGCCGCCTCATCCGCCCACGCGACCGCCCCCCACGCCAGCACCATCGCAAACACCAGCGCCTTCATCGGCCATCCTCCGCCGGCGCGCCCAGCACCTTGCGCGTCACCAGGCCGTGCACGACCGGCAGGACGAACAGGGCGATCGTCAGGGTCGTCACCATGCCGCCGATGATGACGACCGCGAACGGCCGCTGGGTCTCGCTGCCGACCGCGTGCGACAGCGCCATCGGCAACAGGCCGAGGATCGCCAGCAAGGACGCCATGACCAGCGCGCGGAACCGCGACGCCGGGCCTTCGATCAATGCCTCGACGAGCGGCGCGTCGTAGCCGCGCCGGCTCTCGATCGCCGACACCACGAGCAGGCCCGCCAGGGACACCTGCCCCAGGAGCGCGATGAACCCGACCGCGGCGCTCACCGACAGCGGGATGCCCGCGATCGCCAGCGCGAACACGCCGCCGGTCATCGCGAACGGCGCGGTGATGATCACCGCCGCCGCGCTGCGCGCCGAGCCGAGCGCGCTGTAGAGCAGCACCAGCACGACCAGCAGCGCGATCGGGATGACCAGCTTGAGCCGCGCCATCGCGCGCGCCTGGTTCTCGAACTCGCCGCCCCACACGAAGTAGTGCCCGTCGGGCGGCTTGACCTCCCTGGCCACGACCGCCTGCGCGTCGGTGATCACCGAGCCCAGGTCGCGGCCGGAGACGTTGAACTTGAGCGCGAGGAACCGGCTGTTGGCCTCGTGGTTGATCGAGGCGCGGCCCTGGCCGACCTCGAGCCTGGCGAGCTCGCCGAGCGGCACGCGGCCGCCATCGGCGGTCGGCACCGGCAGCGCCGCGATCCGCGCCTTGTCGGCGCGCTCGGCGGCGGGCAACTCGACGCGGACCGGCACCACGCGATCGTCCTGCCAGACCTGCGTCACGACCTTGCCCGCGAGCGCGGTCTCGACCAGATCCTGCGCGTCCTCGACCGGGATGCCGGCGCGCGCCAGCGCCGCGCGATCGAGCGCGATCTGCAGCTGCGGCACGGTCGAGTCGCGGTACAGGTCGAGGTCGACGATGCCGGGCACCTTGCCGAGCGCGTCCTTGGCCTTCTCGAGCGTCTCGCGCATCGCGTCCATGTCGTTGCCGAAGATCTTCAGCACGACCTGGCCGCGCACGCCCGACACCGCCTCCTCGACGTTGTCCTTGATGGGCTGCGAGAAGTTGAAGTCCACGCCCGGGATCTCGACCAGCGAGCGCCGCATGTCCTCGACCAGCTGCTCCTTGGTCATACCCTCGGGCCAGGTGCCCTCGGGCTTCAGCCGCACGAAGGTCTCGCTCATGTTGACGCCCTCGTCGTCGGTGCCGTCCTCCGGGCGGCCGTGCTCGCTGAGCGTCGCCAGCACCTCGGGGAACGCCTTCAGGCGGTGGCGCACGTCGGCCAGGATCTTCTGGCCGTAGGCGGCAGAGATGCTCGGCGGCATCTCGACGAAGATCACGAAGTCGCCCTCGTCGAGCTCGGGCAGGAACTCGGCGCCCAGCCCGCGCCCGACCACGCCGCCGCCGACCAGCAGCGCGAGGGCCGCGCCGATCACGAGCACCCGCTGCCGCACGAGCCAGGCGAGCGCGCGCCGGTACGCCAGCCGGATGTACTCGATCGTGCGCGGCTCGGGGCTCGCCGCGTCCTTCGGGCGCAAGGCGATCGCGCACAGCGCCGGCACCAGCGTCAGCGCGAGCACCAGCGCCGCGAGCAGCGCGAAGCTGTAGGTCAGCGCGAGCGGCCGGAAGATGCGCCCCTCGACCCGCTGCAGCGTGAACACCGGGATCAGCGCGGCGATGATGATCGCCATCGAGTAGAAGGTCGGGCGCGAGACGTCGAGCGCGGCGTGGCCGACCAGCGCGAGCATGTCGCGCCGCGACTCGGGCTTGCGATGCCGCGCCTCGTGCATGACGTTCTCGACGAGGATCACCGCGCCATCGACGAGGATGCCGAAGTCGATCGCGCCCATCGAGATCAGGTTCGCGGGCAGGTGGATGGCGTGCAGACCGATGAACGCGCCGAGCAGCGCCACGGGGATGATCGTCACGACGATCAGCGACGCGCGGATGGTGCGCAGGAACAGCCACACCACCGCGAGGATGAGCAGGCCACCGAACAGCAGGTTGTGGTGGACCGTGCCGAGCGTGTGCTCGACCAGGGTCGAGCGATCGTAGAACGGCTCGATCTTCATGCCCTTCGGCAGGATCGAGCTGTTGAGCGCGTCGACCTTGGCGTGGATGCCATCGAGCACCAGGGACGGGTTCTCGCCGCGGCGCAAGAGCGCGAAGCCCTCGACCACCTCGAGGTTGTCGTCGAGCCCGACGTCGCCGCGCCGGGGCACGTTCGAGAGCACGACGTGGGCGACGTCGCCGACCGTGACCGGCGTGCCGTCGTGGCTGGTGAGCACCACGTCCTGCAGATCCTTGGCGCTCTTCACCGCGCCGACGCCGCGCACGACCATCTCCTGCTCGCCCTGGCGCAGGAAGCCGCCGCCGACGTTCAGATTGGACTTGGTGAGCGCCGCCGACACGTCGGCCAGCGTCAACCCGAAGGCCGCGAGCCGGCCGGGCTCGACCTCGACGTGCAGCTCGGGCAGGAAGCCGCCGAACGTGACCACGTCGGCGACGCCCGGCACCTGGCGCAGCTGCGTCGAGATCGTCCACTCGAGCTCGGAGCGCAGCTGGTGCAGCGAGTGCCGGTCGCTCGAGACCCGGAACTGGTAGACCTCGCCGAGCGGCGTGGCCTCGGGGCCGACCTCCACGTCGGCGCCCGCGGGCAGATCCGAGGTGGAGGCCTGGACCCGCTCGGTGACCAGCGCGCGCGCCTTGAACGCGTCGATGTCGTCGTCGAAGGTCTGGAAGATGAGCGACAGCCCGAACAGGCTCTCCGAGCGCATCGAGATCATGCCGGGCGTGCCGTTGAGCGCGCGCTCGAGCGGCACCGTGACCTGCTTCTCGATCTCCTCGGGCGCGAGGCCCGCGGCCTTGGTGATGACGTTGACCTGGTAGTTGGTCACGTCGGGGAAGGCCTCGATGGGCGTATCTTGATACGCACCGAAGCCGTAGATCGCGATGCCCAGCGTGAACGCGACGACCGCGAACCGCCGCGACACGCACACGTCGATGAGGCGCTTCAGCATGACGGGCTCACAGCATCTGCTCGGCGCTGCCGTCGAGCAGCAGCGCGCCCTTGATGACCACGGCCTCGCCGGCCTTGAGGCCGTCGCGGATCTCGACGTGGCCATCGATCGACGTGCCGACCGTGACGGTGCGGCGGGTGTAACGATCTGCCGCGGTCTTGACGTAGACGATCGTGTCCTTGCCGTCCTTGATCAGCACCGCCTCGGCCGGCAGCGTGATCGCCTGGCCGGTCGGGGCCTTGATCGCGACGCGCGCGAACATGCCCGGCCGCACGTCGGCGGGCGCGTCGAGCGCCACGAACACCGGCACGGTGCGCAGGCTCGCGGTCGCCGCCGACCCGACCGACACGACGTGGCCGTGCAGCGGCGCGCGCTGGCTGGCCAGCTCGACGTCGACCGCCGCGCCGGCGCGGACGCCGCCCACGTCGCGATCGAAGACGTCGGCGATGATCCACACGCTCGACGGATCGCCGAGCTCGATCAGCGCCGAGCCGCCGGGCTCGGCGACCGAGCCGACCGTCGCGGCGCGCGCGATCACGGTACCGGCGATCGGCGCGCGGATGACCACGCTCGAGCCATCGCCGCCGCCGAGCAAGCCCGCGGTGGTGCGCGCGCGCGCCAGCTCGGCGTCGGTCTCGCGCAGCTTGGCCGCGGCGACCAGGCGATCGCTCTCGACGCCGACCCCGGCGGCCTTCATGTGCTCCTGGCGCGCGAGCTCGGCGGCCGCGGCGTCGTGCTCGGCGGAGGCCGCGCTCAGCTGGGCCCGCGCCGCGGCGGCGTCGGGCGAGGTCACCGTGACCAGCGGATCGCCGGCCTTGACCTGATCGCCGAGCTTCACCCGGACGTCGGTGATCCGGCCGCCGATCGGGGTGTCGACCTCCGACACCGCGCCATCCTTGAACGCGACCCGGGCCGGGGCCCGGACGATGGCCTCGGCGTCACCGGTGGCGACCGTCAAGGTCGCGACGTACGGTTGCGAGCGCGGATCGAGCTTCACGGTGCCGTCGTCCTGCGGCGTCGAGGTCGGCGGGGCGAAGGTCATCGGGGCCGACTCGGCCTTGGATGAGCACCCCGCCCCTGCGGCAGCGGCACAAGTCAGGAGGATCCAGCGAGCGGCGCGGAATTTGTAAGACTTCACGGATGCCGGGCATATCCACGGAACATGCCAGCGAGATCCGCACGCAAGCCCTCGTCGCCCGCCTCCCCCCTATGCATTCCTGCCTCACGTGAGACCGTCCTGCTGAGCCGCCGATGTCGATTC
The DNA here is from genome assembly GCA_021413675.1 of Deltaproteobacteria bacterium. Taxonomy (GTDB): domain Bacteria; phylum Myxococcota_A; class Polyangia; order Haliangiales; family Haliangiaceae; genus JAIOQA01. The sequence goes on from JAIOQA010000309.1 coordinate 4,876, forward strand.
GACTCCGCCTCACCGCCCTGTTGACCCTCCTGGGCCTGGCCCTGTTCGTCGGGTATGCGCTCATCGCCTACCGCGGCGAGGAGCGCGATCTGCGCACGTCGACCGAGCGCGAGGTCCGGACCCTCGGCCGGGCGCTGGAGATCGCGCTGGGCAACGCGCTCCGCGATCGCCAGCGCATGGACATCGACGAGACCCTCGCGGCGCTCGACGCGATCCGCCCCGCGGTCGAGGTCCACGTCCACGACGCCGAGGGCGCGACGATCGCGCTGTCGGAGAACGCGATCGTCGACCGGCAGATCGAGGCGATGGTGAGCGCGGCGGGCACCTCCGGCACGGCGACGCTCGTCACCGATCCCGATCACTCGCGGATCATCTACGCGGCGCCGCTGGTCGGCGACGACGGCGCCGCGCTGGGCGCGTTCGCGCTGGTCCGGCCCCTCGACGATCTCGACGCCGACCTGGCGCGCACCAAGTGGCGCCTCGTCCTCACGATGGCGGCGTTCGTGATCGCGACGATGTTCGCCGGCGTCCTGCTCGGCACGCTCTACGTCAAGCGGCCGGTGGCGCGCGTGCTCGAGGGCATCCGCCACGTGCGCCAGGGCGACACCGACGCGCGCGTGCCGTCGACGCGCAAGGACGAGATCGGCGCGCTGGTCGACGAGTTCAACGCGATGGTCGTGGCGCTCGACGTCGCCCGCCAGCGCGTCGAGCAGGAGGTCGAGGCCCGGCTGCGGCTCGAGCGCGGCCTGCGCGACGTCGACAAGATGGTGACGATCGCGCAGCTGTCGGCCGGGCTCGCCCACGAGATCGGCTCGCCGCTGCAGGTGCTCTCGGGCCGCGGCCAGGCGCTGGTCGAGCGCAGCGCCGATCCGGAGGCCCGACGGCTCGCCGAGATCGTGGTGGCGCAGACCGAGCGCATCACCAAGATCGTCGAGCAGCTGCTGTCTTTCGGCCGGCGGCGGGCGCCGCAGATCGCGCGCTGCGATCTGGCGCAGCCGATCCGCGCGGTCCTCGATCTGCTGGAGCGCGAGGTCCGCCGCGGCGGCGTGACCCTGCGCTTCGAACCTGACGGAGGAGATCACATGATCGACGGCGATGCCGACCAGCTACAGCAGGTGACGCTCAACCTGGTCAAGAACGCGCTCGCGGCCACGCCGCGCGGCGGGGTCGTGACCGTGCGGGTCGCGCGCCAGGACGATCGCGTCCAGCTGATCGTCGAGGACAACGGCAGCGGCATCGCGCCGGAGATCCAGGCGCGCCTGTTCGAGCCGTTCTTCACGACCCGGTCGGCCGAGGGCGGCACCGGCCTCGGCCTCGCGGTCGTGCGCGCGATCGTCCTCGAGCACGGCGGCGCGATCGACGTGCACTCGACGCCCGGTCAGGGCGCGACCTTCACGATCACGTTCCCGGGCCGGCTCGCGGAGCGTGCCGCGTGACCGCCGCCGCGCCGAGCGGGCGCCCCCGGATCCTGATCGTCGACGACGACCCCGCGGTGGTCGAGCTGCTGGTCGAGTCGCTCCAGCCGCGCTACGAGGTCACGGGCACGGTGTCGGCCCGGGCCGCGCTCGAGCAGGTCGCCACCGAGGAGATCGATCTCCTGGTCAGCGACGTCGAGATGCCGGAGATGCGCGGCGTCGATCTGCTCGCGGCGGTGCTCGAGCGCAAGCCCGGCCAGCTGGTGCTGCTCCTGACCGCGTTCGGGACGATCGAGCTCGCGGTCGAGGCGGTGCGCGCCGGCGCGTGCGACTTCGTCACCAAGCCGTTCAAGCTCGACGTGCTGGTGCTCGCGATCGAGCGCGCGATGCGCGAGAAGACGATGCGCCGCGAGATCGTGCGGCTGCGCCGCCGGCTGGGCGAGGCCGACGAGCCCGGCGGCCTGGTCGCGCGCTCGGCGGCGATGCAGAAGGTGCTCGATGTCGCGCGCCGCGCGGCGCGGGCGAAGTCGACGGTGCTCATCACCGGCGAGAGCGGCACCGGCAAGGGCGCCCTGGCCCGGTGGATCCACGAGCGCAGCCCGCGGCGGTCCGGACCTCTGGTGCAGATCAACTGCGCCGCGCTGCCGGGCGGGCTGGTCGAGGCCGAGCTGTTCGGCGTCAAGAAGGGCGCGTTCACCGACGCCCGCGAGTCGCGCGACGGCCTGATCGTCGAGGCCGGCGCGGGCACGCTGTTCCTCGACGAGATCGGCGAGATGCCGCTCGAGGCCCAGGCCAAGCTGCTGCACGTGCTCGAGTCGGGCTGCGTCCGGCCGATCGGCGGCACGACCGAGATCCCGGTCGACGCGCGCATCATCGCGGCGACCAACCGCGCGCTCGAGGATGCGGTCAAGGACGGGCGCTTCCGCCGCGATCTGTTCTTCCGCCTGAACGTGATCCGCATCGACGTGCCGCCGCTGCGCGAGCGGACCGACGACATCCCCGAGCTGGTCAGCGCGTTCCTGGCGCGCGCCGGGCGCGGCGCCGAGGCGCCGATCGGCATCACCGACGAGGCGCTGCGCGCGCTGGTGCGCCACGACTGGCCGGGCAACGTGCGCGAGCTGGCCAACGCGGTCGAGCGCGCGGTCGCGCTGACCGATCACGACACCGTCGTGCTCGAGGACGTCGCCGAGATCACCGGCGCCCGCGCCGCGCGCGCCGATCCGATCGCCGACACGCTCGCCGACGCCGCGACCCGGCTCTTGCCCCTGGCCGAGGTCGAGCGCGCGTACATCCGCCAGGTCCTCGACGCCGCCGGCGGCAACGTGTCCCGGGCCGCGCGCGTGCTCGGCATCGATCGCCGGACGATGTACCGGAAGCTCGACTGATCGCGCACCGCGCGGTGTTCTTAGAACACCGAATGGTTTGATCGCCGTCGCGAGACGCGGCGTTGCGAGGTGGATCCGGGCGCACGCCCGAAGCGCAGCGAGGAGCGTGGTGGCCCCACGTGACGAGCGAGCATCGGACGTACGCCCGGAGACGCCCGCGACGCCGCGTCGCAGTAGGCGATTCAAACCGTTCGGTGTTCTAGACTGGGGGGATGCGCGCGCCGACCGGCACCCTGGGCTGCTTCGCGGATCTGGTCGCCGCGGTCGCCGCGCAGGGCTTGCCCCACCGCGCGGTCGCGCCGCAGGTCGAGGTCCAGGTCCATCGCCCGCCCGTGGTCGGCGCGATCACGCTGATCTGGAGCGCGCAGGTCCCGACGGTGCAGCTGCTCCACGTGATCGCGCACCCGCCGGCCAACCGCCCCGCGCTGCTCGACGCGATCGCGCGCATCAACCACGCGCTGCCGCGGCCCGGCTTCGGGCTCGCCCCCGACGGCGACGCGCTCTACTTCCGGCTGGTGCTGGCGCGGCGGCGCGGCACCGACGACCTCGCCGCCGCGGCGATCGGCCCGGCGCTGACCGCGGTGATCGACGCCGTCGCCGCGTTCGCGCCGGTCCTCGCCGAGGTCGCGCGCGGCGCGCGCCCCGCCGACCAGGCGGTCCGGGCGCGGCCGGCGCAGGCGACGGGCGCGGCGTTCGACTGGATCGTGGAGTGATGCGCAGCTTCGCCGAGCTGGTCGACTGGCTCGCGGCCGCCGGGATCGAGCACCGCGCCGACGCGACGCACGCGCTCGTCGAGCTCCCGTCCGCGGCCCTGCCCGACGATGGCACCGTCGTGCTGGTCTGGCGCGCGCGCGCCACCGTCGACGTCGTCCACCAGTTCGCGTGGCCGGTGCCCGACGACGCGTCCGCGCTGCTCGACGCGATCGCGCGCCTCAACCACGCACTCGCGCTGCCCGGCGTCGGCATCGATCACGCGCGCCGCCGCGCCTACGTGCGCGTCGCGATCGCGCGCGTCGACGGCGCGCTCGAGGCCGCGGTGCTCGGGACGGTGCTGACCGAGGTGATCGCGATGGCCCGCGACCTCGGGCCGCGGCTGCGCGCGGTGGCGGAGGGCGAGCTGCCCGCCGCCGCGATCCTCGATCCGATCGGTGCCTAGAATCGCAGCGTGCGGCGGTAGACCCGCGCGCCCGCGATCCACGCCTGCCCGTCGGGGGCGACGTACGCGGCCTGCAGCCGCTCGCGAGTCCCGGTCGGGCTGTCGCGCCAGCGCGCGCCGTCCCAGATCACGGCGGCGCCGTCCTCGCCGACCGCGACGGCGCGATCGGGCGCACCGGCCGCGATGCTGAACAGCTTCGGCCGCGGCACCGGCCGCTCGGTCCAGGTCGTGCCGTCGTAGTGATAGGTGGTCTGCGGCGACAGCAGCCAGATGTCGCCCGGCCCGGTGCCCGCGAGCTTCACGCCCGCGCCCGCGCCGACCTCCTCGAACGTCAGCCAGCGCCCGGTGTAGCGCGCGATCGTGATCGGCCGGTCGAGGCGGTTGATCGGCATGAGCACGTTGGTCGCCGACGAGCCCCACAGCTTGAACACCGCCGCGCCCGCCAGCTCCGGCGGCTCGAGCGTCGTCCACGCGTGGCCGTCGTACGCGAACACCCGCGGCCCCGCCGCGGCCGCGACCACCCGATCGCCGAAGCCGACGACGTCGACGAGATCGAGCGGGACGTCGGGGATCTGACCCGGCGTCCAGGTCGCGCCGTCGTAGTGCGCGTAGGTCCCGGCCCGGCCGACCGCCCAGACGTCATCGGGCGCGGCGGCCCACAGCGCGCGCGGCCCGCGCACCGGGGGCTCGACGACGTGCCAGCCGGTGCCGTCGAAGTGCAGCACCACCCGGCCGCCATCGACCGCGGCGGTCAGCCACACGTCGTGGCTCGACGTGCCGGTCAGCCCGTCGACGATCGCGCCGGCGCCGAGATCGATCGGGTCGACCGTCCACTCGGCCGGCCCCGCGGGAGGCGCGGCCGCGCCGCGATCACATCCGACCAGCGCCAACAGCAACGCGGCGAGCTTGTTCATCGGACCTCGCGCGCATCATACGCGCGCGCGACGAGCTAGAAGAGCGACGTGATGCCGCCCCACGCATCCGAGGCCATCTGCGCGCCGGCGCCGAGCACGCTGCCGCCGACGTTGACGAGGCCGCTCGCGGCGTCGCCGATGCCCATGCCGTTGCCGATCGCCGTGACGGTGTTGTACGCGCCCGAGAACGCGCCGACGCCCATCAGGCCGGCGCCCGCCAGCATGCTGCCCGCGCCCGCGCCGATCTCGCCGAGCCCGGTGAGCGGGCTGCCGGTGAGGATGTTGCCGATGCCAGCGCCGATGCCGAGGCCGCCGGCGCCCATCGCCACGCCGCCCGCGCCGATCTCGCCTGCCGCCAGGCCCATGCGCTTGGCCCAGCCGTCGCCGACGGTGTCCGTGGGGTCGTTGAAGAGATCGATCGACGCGCCGGTGAGCGGGCCGGTGTCGATGCCCATGTGCTCGAGCAGCGGCGCGCCGTAGACCGCGAGCGCGAAGCTCGCCGGATCGATGAACGTGTTGCCCGCGGCCTCTTCACCGCGCGCGACGCGCGCCGGGTTGCCCGCGGTCTGCGCGTCGGCGTACGCATCGACGTGCGCGTTGTAGAGATCCCAGTAGCCCATGTGGCCGTCGGGCTCGGTCGACGCGGCGTGCGCGGCCCGCTCGTTGGTCATCAGGTTGTTGCGGACGCCGTCCCAGATGCCATCCGGGTCGTTGGCCTTGTGGCCGACGTAGTTGGTCGCGCGATCCTGCGCGGTCGCGCCGCTGGGCACGCCGTTGGGATCCAGGCCGGGGAGCCCGAAGGTGTTGCCCCAGCCCGGCATCCAGTCGGCGTTGTCGCGGTAGAACGGGTTGTCCTCCGCGCCGCCCTGCGCGCCGCCGCGACGCGCGCCGGAGTAGCCGCCCAGCCCCAGGATGTAGTCGATCCCGGTGTTGAGGATCGTCGAGGGAAGATTGCTCTTCTCCTGCATCTGCGCGTCATGAATTCCCATGGGGCCGCCTCTCCTGTCTGGATGGTACGGTCGCGCCCAACCGGATCCTCCCGCGAATCGACCGCCTCGGAATTGCACCGATGTTTGCCAGCGCGGCGGTCGTGCGCGCCGCGGTTGAGGCGCCGCCACCCGCGTGCTATCGCCACGGGATGCGCGTGTCGTCGGGGCTGGCGTTCGCGATCCTCTCGCTGTCCGTGCGCGCGGCCGCCTCGCCGCCCGATCCCGGCGAGTACACGGAAGACGAGCCGCCGCCGTCCGAGCCCGAGTGCGGCGACTCGCCCAGCGACGACCCGACCGCGCTCGACGTCGCGATCGTGCTCGGCAACCGCGGCATCGGGGCCGGGCGCCCGATCGAGATGGCGTGCGAGGGCACGTGGCTGCACTACTGCCCGCCGCTCCAGGCCACCATCTGCGCGGCCTCGGGGCTGTCGGCGATCGACACCACGCGCGTCGATCGTGCGCCGATCGAGCTGCTCGCGACCACGACCACGACGATCACCTTCGACGGCACCGCGTTCAAGCTCAAGGGCACGCCCGCCGCGCCCGATCGCCGCGCGTTCACGCTCGACATCGGGCGACGCCACGCGCAGATCCGCACCAGCCCGGGCGGCCGTTCCGGCCAGCTGCCGCTCGCGTTCACGATCGCCGGCCCGAGCGAGGCGCAGGGCGAGCTGCTGGTGTCGGTGCCGGGCCTCTTGCCCGAGCTCGATGCCTACGCCGGTGGGCGCCTGCGCTGGGCCGGCGAGCGCGAGGCCGACGCGACCCGCGCCGCCGCCAAGGGCGTGCTGTTCCTCGACGAAGGCGAGATCGTCGGCGCCTACCCGCGCGATCTCACCGCCGCCCTCGGCGACGTGCGCTACCTCGCGCGCCTGGTCGTGGCGCGCGGCGATCTGTGCGCCGTCGCGCGCCGCGCCGACGCGGCCGCGCGCACGATCCACCTCGCGATCAGCGACCGCGTGACCGGCGCGACCGTGCTCGAACGCGACCTGCCGGCGCTGGTCAAGAGCGGCCCGTGCACGCGCGAGTACGATCGCTCGTGGCCCGACTGGCCGACCAACGCGTTCGCGCCGGAGCTCGCGGCCGCGCTCGACGGCCTGCTCGCGCGCACCGCGCCCGCGTGGCCGCGCTTCGATGCCAAGGCCGCGGGCCGGCGCGCCGCCTTGACGAGGGTGCTCGGCCTGGCGACGCCGACGGTCGCCGAGCTCGCGCGCATCCTCGGCAACGATCGGATCAAGCTCGCGACCGCGATCGATTCGATCTACGGCGCGTTCGAGACCGATGGCCAGCGCCTGACCGAGCTCAACGTGCGCCTCGACAGCCGGGACCGGGTCGCGCGCCTGGGGCTGCGCGATCCGATCGTCGAGCTGGTCGGCAAGAACCGCGCAGCGCTGCTCGCCTTGCTCGGCCCGCCCGACGGCGATCCGGGCCGCGACTACCTGACCTACACGCTGACGAGCGGCGGCGCGACGATCAAGCTGGTGGTCTCGATCGACGACGACATCGTCGGCCGGATCTCGCTCGACTGGCGGCTGGCGCCCTGATCAGGCGTCCGCGCGCGCCGCGCCGCTGGACGCGCGCGACGGCGCGAGCACGTGGGTCGCCGGCAGATCGGCGTAGGCGCCCGGCGAGGCGTGCTGCAGGAACGCGAGCCGCTTGGCCTCGCGCCGGACGTGCGAGACCGTGTCGAGGATGAGCCCGGTCGCCGCGCACACCACCGCGGTCAGGGACAGGCCGGTGCAGAGCACCGCCGTCGGCAGCCGCGGCACCAGCCCGGTGCGCTCGTACTCGAGGAACAGCGGGATGCCGAGCGCGATCGCGACCAGGAACAGGAACGTGCCGATCAGCGAGAAGAACAGCAGCGGCCGCTCGTTCCGCATCAGGTTCATGATCGTGAGCAGGATCCGCCAGCCGTCGCGGAACGTGCGCAGCTTCGACACCGAGCCCGGCGGGCGCTCCTTGTAGTCGGTGTCGACCTCGGCGATCGCCATGCGCATCTGCAGCGCGTGGACCGTCAGCTCGGTCTCGATCTCGAACTCGCGCGCCGACGACGGGAAGCTCTTCACGAACCGGCGCGAGAACACGCGGTAGCCCGACAGCATGTCCTCGATCGAGCGGCCGAACAGCCGGCGCACCAGGCCGGTCAGCACGCGGTTGCCGAGCCGATGGCCCGGGCGGTACGCCTCCTGGTGGGTCTCGACCCGCTTGCCGACCACCATGTCGAGGTTGTCCTCGACCAGCCGGGCGATCAGCGCCGGCGCCACCGAGGCCTGGTAGGTGTCGTCGCCGTCGACCATCACGTAGATGTCGGCCTCGATGTCCTGGAACATCCGGCGCACCACGTTGCCCTTGCCCGGGCGCTGCTCCTTGCGGACCACCGCGCCGGCCGCCCGCGCGACCTCGCTGGTCTTGTCGGTCGAGCGGTTGTCGTAGACGTAGACGATCGCGTCGGGCAGCGCCGCGCGGAAGTCGGCGACGACCTGGCCGATCGCGACCTCCTCGTTGTAGCAGGGCACCAGGACCGCGACGGAGGGCTTCGCCATGACGCGCGGACATCATCGTGTTCGGCCGAGCTTGTCAACCCTCGCCGCCGAGGCGGGTTCGCGCCAGCCTGGCAATCGACGATGCCTGTGCCCACCATCACGAGCGCGGGGTCTTTTCCCTGTGTTATGAGTTCGCGCAACGTCATGGGCTCGCCCACCCTGTTGATCGGCGCGCCGGCCTGCGCCGGGGACCGGCGATGAAGTCCCGGGACAGGTACCTCGCGATCGCCGCGGGCATCACCGCGGTCGCGTTGCTCGTCCTGTGGCGCACCGGCGGGCTCGGCGGCGACGCGAAGCCAACCGCGGCCACCGCCGACGGATCGGGCTCCGCCACCGCCGAGGACGAGGATCCGTGGCGCGCGATCCCGAAGCGCCGGCCGCGAGGCAGCGGCGCGGCGGATGATCCCAGCGCGATCGAGATCGGCGTCGCGAAGGTCAACGGCCAGGTCCGCGATCGCGCGAGCCAGCGCCCGGTCGAGGGCGCCGAGGTCGCGTTCTGGAGCAAGCGCGGCGGCGAGCTCACGACCGTCAGCGGCGCCGACGGTCGCTACCAGCTCGACGTGCCGTTCGGCGCCTGGAGCGCGCGAGCCACGACCGGCGACGACGCGCTGTCGCTCGCCCAGGCGGTCCGCGTCAACGCGCACACCGCGGCGGTCGATCTCGAGCTCGAGCGGCTGGCGCACGCCCACGGCGTGGTCACCGATGCCGGCGGCCAGCCGGTCAGCGGCGCCGAGGTCGTCAACCAGGGCACCGATCGCAGCATGCAGGAGGCGCTCGACGCCACCATCGGGCGCGCGGTGCTCACCGACAGCGCGGGGCGCTATCGCTTGCCGGTGATCGCCGGCGAGGTCCGGCTGGTCGCGACCACGCCCGGCAAGCTCGGCCACCGCGCGGCTCCGGCGGTCGCGCCCGGCGCCGACGTCGAGCTCGACCTGACGCTCGCGACGCGCGCGTCGATCGACGGCGTCGTCGTCGACGACAAAGGCCAACCCGTTCCCGACGCGCGCGTGACCTCGTACACCACGATCGCCGACGTCGGCGTCGTCGAGGTGAAGCGCGAGGTCGCGACCGGCGCCGACGGCAAGTTCATGTTCGTCGACCTCGGTCCCGGCGAGCTGCTCCTGACCGCGCGCACCACCGAGGGCGCGGCCGCGCCTGGCCTGCGATACTCGCTCGATTCCGGCGACCTCCACGACCTCAAGCTGACCCTCGCGCCAGCCGCGACGCTCGCGGGCCGCGTGACCTACCCCGATGGTCGGCCGGCCGGTGGGGCGACGGTCCGGGTGCGGCGGATGTACCCGAACGAGAGCTTCGCGAACACGACCGCCGACCGCGACGGCAACTGGTCGGTGCGCGGGCCGGTCGAGACCCAGTTCGAGGTGACCGCCAAGGACGAGTACGGGATCGCGCGGAAAGATGGCGTCACGACCGCTGCGCCGGTCGAGCTGGTGATCGCGATCCCCGGCGGCTTCCGCGGCGCGGTGCACACCGCCAAGGGCGCGCCGATCACCGACTTCACGATCGCGATCGATCGCTTCGTGGTAGCGACCAGCCCGCTCACGCAGTACGGCCCGACGCAGCGCTTCATCGCCGCCGATGGCAAGTTCGAGTGGCCCAACCTCGAGCCCGGCGCCTACGATCTCACCTTCCGGGCGCCCGGCACCGCCGCGGTCCATCGCGCCGCGGTCGCCGTGCCCGACAGCGCGTGGGCCGACCTCGACATCACGCTCGAGGCCGGCGCGACGGTGAGCGGCGTCGTCCACGGCAACGCCGCCGCCAAGGGCGCGCCGATCGCGAACGCGAGCGTCGTCGCGCGGTGCTCGGATACCTCGACCGCGACCAACGCCAGCGGCGCCTTCACGCTCGCGGATCTGCCGGCGGGCCCGTGCGCGATCGCGGTCACCGCGCCGGGCTACGCGCCGGTCGAGGTGACCGCCCAGCCCGGCGTCGCGGTCGACGTCGCGCTCGCGAAGAGCGGCGGCGGCTGAGAGTGCGACTACAGGCTGGCGCCGTCGAAGCGCTCGACCGGTAGCGCGAGCTCGTCGAAGTCGGCGAGACAGCGCAGGTTGATCGCCATCATCTCGGCGCCGTCCTTGCCCGCGCCGTGAGCGTAGGGCCGCACGCCGCAGGTCGAGCAGAAGCGGTGGTGGATGTGCTTCTTGCCGAACTGGTAGTCGGTGGTCGCGCCCTCGCCGGCGACCAGCGTGAAGTCGCTCGCCGGCACGAACGCGAGCAGCGCGCCGGTGATCGAGCAGATCGAGCAGTTGCAGCCGAACGCCTTGGGCGGCGGCGCCATCCGCACCTCGTAGCGGACCGCGCCACAGTGACAGCCGCCTTTGTAGAGCATGGGTTCCGTCATGGATCGAGCATGCCGCCGCGCGCGCCGGCGGTATTGTAGGAACGCGACACGATGAGCTCCCTCGGCACGAATGGCATCCTCAACCCGCAGGGCGGCGCGGCGAACTTCGCGCTGTCGCGGGTCGCGCCCGCCGAGGACCTCGCGCAGCTGGTCGAGCGCTACTGGCTGGTGCGCTGGGACCTGCGCGGCCGCCCGGGCTACGCCCAGGAGACGCTGTCGTATCCGTGCGTGAACCTGGTGATCGGCACCCATCGCCCGGGCGTGTTCGGCCCGGTGACGCGGCGGTTCACCGCCGAGCTCGCGGGCCTGGGCTGGGTGGTCGGCGCCAAGTTCCGTCCGGGCGCGTTCGCCGCGTTCTCGGACGCGCCCGCGATCGCGCTGGTCGATCAGTCGCGGCAGCTCGGCGAGCTGTTCGGCCCCGCCGGCTACGCGCTCACCCGCGCGGTCCACGACGAGCTCGACGACCCCGCGCGGATCGCGCACGTCGAGGCGTTCCTGCGCGCGCATCGCCGCCCGATCGCGCGCGACGCGATCGAGGTCGCGCGCGTCGTCGGGCTCGCCGAGGCCGAGCCGGCGATCGCGCGGGCCGCCGACCTCGCGGATCGCGCGGGTCTGCCGCTGCGCGCGCTCGAGCGCCTGTTCCGGCGCCACGTCGGCCTGCCGCCCAAGACCGTGATCCGCCGGTTCCGCGTGCAGGAGGCGGCGGCCCGGGTCGCCGCCGGCGCCGCGATCACCTGGACCGAGCTCGCGCACGAGCTCGGCTACTGCGATCAGGCCCACTTCATCCGCGAGTTCAAGGCGCAGCTCGGCCGCACGCCGACCCAGTACGCGGCGTGGTGCGCGGCATCTCAGGGCGGCGTGGCGAGCGCCCCGACCTCCACGCCCAGCTTCGCGGCCAGCGCCAGGGTCGCCGCCGCCGACCCGCAGCGCACCTGAACATCCTCGAGCGTCAGCCGGCCGCGCGCGAGCTTGAACAGCAGCGGCTTCGCCGGGTGCGCCGCCGCGATCGCGGCGTAGCCCGCGCCGTGTTCCGCGCGCAGCGCCTGGTCGAGCGCGATCACCCGCGGCACCAGGTCCGGGATCAGCGCGCGGATCGCCCCTGCCCAGGTCGCGACCGCGTCGAGATACGCGTCGGCCTCGGGCGCCGGGTGCTCGCGGCGTTCGGCGATGGTCTCGTCGAGCTTGGCCCAGCCCATCGTCGCCCACGCGCGGGTCCGCAGCACTGGCACCTGGTACGCCTGGGCGCTGGTCTTCCAGTGATCCTCGCGCGCCGGCACCGAGTACAGCGTGAAGTCGGGCACCGACAGCGCGGTCAGCCGCCCGCCGTGGCACGCGCCGGTGTCGAGGCCGTAGATCGCGCCCTCGCGCACCAGCGGCTGATCGCCGACGACGTGATGACCGAACGCGACCGGCACCGGATCGGCGTAGCGCTCGTGCCACCAGCCCTCGGGGATCGCCGCGCGCAGGATCGCCTCGCCCGCGGTCGTGCCCGCCAGCACCGCCTCGTCCTGCGCGGCCAGCGGCACGCCCGGGATCAGCGCGGCGTGGACCACGCGGATCTCGGGCAGCTCGAGGTAGTACGGCAGGCCGCGCATCCACGCGACCGCGTCGGCGTAGCCGTCGCCGAACTGCAGCCGCGTGACCTCCTGGCTGTACGAGAACACCGCGCGCACGTGCTTGCGCTCGTGGTTGCCCATGAGCACGACCGCGCCGGGCCGCGCTCGAAACCAGTCGACGACCTCGCGCGGTTTCGGACCGCGATCGACCAGATCGCCGACCGAGACGACGACATCGTCGGAGGCGACCGCCGCGGCGTCGAGCAGCTCGCGCAGCTCGTCGTAGCAGCCGTGGATGTCGCCGATGATCAGGGTTCGCGTCATGACACTCGCTCCTTGCCACGGCATCATGCGGGCGCGATGGGCCGCGGACCAGGACACGATTCCGGACATGCCGGGTTCGCGTGGGGCGACTACGTCGCGTGGCTGGTCGCGACCACCGGCTCGCTGGCCGCGGTCGCCGATCGCCTGTGCGCCGCGCGCGGCCACAAGGACGACCTCGGCAGCGTCGAGCGCGCGCTGCGCCGGCTGCGCACCCGCGGCACGCGCGACGGCGGCGCCTGGGGCGCGCGGGCGCTGGCGGTGTTCGGCCTGCCCGACGCGATCGATCGGCGCGTGCGCTGGCTCGGCCATTACCACAGCCGCTTCACCGATCTGCCCCGACCGATGTGCGCCGAGCTGGTGCGCGCGTGGACGCGCCCGCCGCTGACCGAGAGCCGCGTGGGTCGGGCGTGGCTCGCGCTCGCCGAGGCCTCGCTGGCGCTGCGCGGCGACGATCACGACGGCGCGCTCGCCGCGCTCGATCGCGGCCGCGCCGATCTCGCCGCGGCGCCGCCCGAGGCCCGGCTCGAGGCGCTGCTCGCCCGCGGCTATGTCGCGAGCCGGCGCGAGCCCGCGATCGTCCTTGCGCTGCTCGCCGAGGCACCCGCCTTGCTCGCGCTCGTCAGCGACGCCGACGATCGCGCGTGCCTCGCCGCGCGGCTCGCCGATCACCGCGCGTACGAGCTCAACCGCGCCGGCGATCACGCCGCGGCCCACGCCTGCTACGCCGCGCTACCTGTCGATGGCCCGCCGTTCGCGCGCGCCCGCCGGGCGAGCGGCCTGGCCTACGCCGCGTGGAAGCTGGGTGATCGCGCCGCGGCGATCGCTGGCGCCCTCGCCGCCGCCGATCACGCCGGCGATGGCGGCCACGTCCGCGCCCGCGCGATGGCGCTCGCGCTGGCCGCGCGCATCAGCGGAGACGACGCGCTCCATCAGCGCGCGCTCGCGATCTCGCGCCAGCTCGCCGACGAGACCCTGCTCGCGCGGCTCGGTGCCGCGCCGTGATCGTCGCGGTCGACGTCGACTACCGCGTCACCGAGGTGGTCGCCGCGTGCGTGGGATTCCGCGCGTGGCCGGACGAGATCGCGGCGCTCGAGTCGATCACGCGCACGCCCGGCGCGCCCGCGCCCTACGAGCCCGGCGAGTTCTTCCGGCGCGAGCTGCCGTACCTGCAGACCGCGCTCGCCGCGCTCGCGATCGCGCCGGCGGTGATCGTCGTCGACGGCTACGTCTGGCTCGGGCCCGAGCGCCCGGGCCTCGGCGCGCACCTCCACGCCGCGATCGGCGTGCCGGTCGTCGGCGTCGCCAAGCGCCACTTCGCCGGCGCGACCACCGCGATCGAGGTCCGCCGCGGCGGGAGCGCCCAGCCGCTGTTCGTGACCGCGATCGGGGTCGATCTCGACGCGGCAGCGAACCACGTGCAAACCATGCACGGTCCGCATCGCTTGCCGACCCTGCTCAAGCGTGTCGATCGCCTGGCACGTGATGCGTGACCCTCGACGCGCTGTCGAACCGCTGACATCGGTGGTGCCGGTGGCGTCGGGCAAGCTCGCGGATCGTGGCGTCGCCGCCGCACCTGCCGACTGGTGCGACCGTTGCACCACGGTCGGGCATGCGCACCTTGCTCGTCCTGGCTCCCGCGATCGCGCTGGTCGGCGCGTGCTCGACCGTCGCGCTGACACCCAACGCACGCTCGTTCCCGTTCGACTCGCCCACCACCCCTGCCGCCGGCCAGGCCGACGTGCAGGGCGACGTCTCGATGGTCGGCGCCGTCCTCGGCCCGGAGGCGGTCAACAGCGACCTGCGCTACCGTCGCGCGCTCGGCCCCCGGGTGGTGGTCGAGGGCGAAGGTGGGGTCCTGCACGTGACCAACGACGGTAGCGGTGGCCATCGCAACGCCTACACCGGTCGCGTCGGCGTGCTCGCGCACCCGACCGACGACGACGACGTGCGCACCGCGCTGACCGCCGGCATCGGCGGCGGCATCGCGCCCGTCACCGGCGGCTGGGCCAGCGTCGACATCGGCGCCGCGATCGGCGGCAGCAACCGCTGGGTGCGTCCGTTCATCGGCGGCGACCTCTCCTTCAACAAGGTCGTCGTCAGCGATCCCTTCGAGGTGGCCAGCCCGGGTGGCAACCCGGTCGCCCTGCGCCTGCCCGACACCTTCGGCGCACGCGCCACCGGCGGCGTCGAGCTCGGCCCTGCGGATCGCACGGTCGTGCTGGGCTTCTCGATGGCGCGCATGATCGGGCTCGAGACCGATCGTGCCAGCGGCGACGGCAGCGCCGAGAAGCCCGACGAGATCGTGATCGCGCTGGGCGCCGGCGTTCGCATTGGCCTATGAGTCGCGCCAGGGCTTGACCGCATCGGCCCGCGCGCGTCTCCTCGGCGCATGCAGCTGGATGGAGCCTCTGTTCTCGTCACCGGCGGCGCCTCGGGTCTCGGCGCCGCCACCGTTCGCAGCCTGATCGCCGCCGGCGCGCGCGCCGTGATCGTCGATCGCGACGAGGCGCGCGGCGCGGCCCTGGTCGCCGAGCTCGGTGATCGCGCGGTCTTCGCCAAGGCCGACGTCACCGATCCCGCGCAGATCGAGGCCGCGATCGCGGTCGCGGTCGGCCTCGCGCCGCTGCGGGTCGCGGTGTCCTGCGCCGGCGTCGGCTGGGCGTCGCGCACGATCGATCGGACCGGCAAGCCCCACGACCTCGAGCTGTTCAAGACCGTCATCGGCATCAACCTGGTGGGCACCTTCAACGTCCTGCGCCTCGCCGCCGCCGCGATGTCCAGGCAGGACCCGACCCCGACCGGCGAGCGCGGCGTGATCGTGAACACCGCCTCGGTCGCGGCCTACGACGGGCAGATCGGCCAGATCGCCTACGCCTCGTCGAAGGCCGGCGTGGTCGGCATGACCCTGCCCGCCGCGCGCGATCTCGCGCCCGCCGGCATCCGCGTCGTGACGATCGCGCCCGGCATCTTCGACACGCCGATGCTGGGCGCGCTGCCCGAGGACAAGCGCGCCGCGCTCGCCGCCGACGTCGTGTTCCCGAAGCGCCTCGGCGATCCCGCCGAGTACGGCGCGATGGTCGCCGCCATCGTCGGCAACGGCTACCTGAACGGCGAGACCATCCGCCTCGACGGCTCGCTGCGGATGCCGCCGAAGTGACCGCCGGAACGCGCTGAAGCGCGCCAACCGCGGCGACGATCGCGCGCGATCGTCGCCGAAAAATAGGTGGCTCCGAAGGCTGTACCCGGCCCCCGGAGCCTGACTGCGCGCGGGATGTGCGCGCAGGTGCCGGTTTCGCACCCTGACGACAGTGTTCAGCGCTTAGCTCTTAGTGCCCGCGATTTCCCATTGATCCAAGCCGACGGAGATCCACGCGGCGTGTGCACGCCAGAGTCGGCTACTGGATTCGAACCAGCATCTCGGGCCAGGGGCGCTGAAGGGAGAGACAGGGCGCTCGGCAGTTTGAGTCTGGGAGATAGTCTGAGCCTGACATCGATCGGTCGACCGACCCTCGACGGGCCGTGCGTCTACCATTCCGCCACCAGGTCGGATCACGAGGCCTCGGACGTCGCGTCGTGCGCGGCGCGGTGAGGCAGTGACCCAGGGAGGACTCGAACCTCCACGTCTACCTAGATCGATTGTTCAACTTGAGATTGAGGCTGAACTTGTCTCCCTCTCGGGAAATCATCCTTTCTCGCGGCGACCGCGGGCTCGCGAGCCAGGGCGCACCGGGATCGGGTCGATCCGCGCCGCGCCAGAATCATGGGGTCAGGTGCCGAACAGGTAGTCGAACACGTGGCGACCGACCTTCTGCTCGGTGGTCTCCACGCCGTTGGCCTGCTCGCGCGCGAACTTCACCGCGTTGGTCAGCTTCTCGATGCGATTCAAGAGCTGCTTCTTGCGCGGCGCGGGGATCGCGCCGGAGTACTTGATCGTGACCCACTGGCCCGCGATCACGTCCTCGGTGATGAGCTGGGTCTGCGCCGGGTGGTGCTCGGTCGCGTCGTACAGCACGATCGGCCGCTGCAGCTTCTTGGTGCGCTGGGTCGCGGTCGGCTCGGTCTTGAACAACCCGGTACCCGGATCGACGTTCCAGTCACTGCCCGGATCGAGCTCGGCCATCTTGGCGACGAACGTGTGCAGATCCGACAGCTGCTTCTCGAGGAACAGCAGGTAGGTCGCGGGCACGTCCTTGATCAGCGCGCGGCCATCGACGACCACGTCGGCGCGCGCGGTGCAGTTCGCGTAGTCCTTGATCGCCGTGATGTCGAACAGCTCGGTCAGCCCCGCGGCGACCTTCTCGAGCACCTCGGTCGCGTTGTGCTGGACCTTCTGGCTCTCCGACGGATAGGTCTCCCCATCCTCGTCGCGCGGCTGATAGGCCTTGTGGAATCCGTTCATCAGCGCGGGCTTCTGGGTGGCCTGGTGGAGCTCCGTGAAGTCGGCGTAGACGCGAGTCTTGATTCCCTTCTCGATGGCGAGAATCTGATTGAGCTTGGGCATGGCTGGTACAGGGCGGGCCTCGCGGCGGCGATGGATTCGCCGGCCGGATGACGCGAAGCGCCCCGCGTCGCAACAAATGCCTGCTCGGCGCGCGCGGCGCAAGCGCAAAGTGCGGCGCGCCAGCGCGGGTGTGAGGGTCGTGCGGCGAGTCCGCCGCGCGCGTTCGTGACCGGCGGCGCCGGTCAGTAGTCGTCGCAGGGCGTGCCGAGCGAGCCGTCGTAGACGCCGAGGTCGCCGTAGATCATCGGGATGTTGTCCTCGGGCGGCACGATCGTCAGCTCGGTCTTGTCCTTGCCCTTGACCCACATCGCCGCGTTCGACGACGTGATGAAGCGCAGCTCGCCACTCTTGGTCGCGTAGATCTCGCCCTTGGAGTCCGAGACCAGGTTGGTCATCGGCATCTCCTTCATCGCGCCCTTCTGGCCGGCGAAGATCCGGTGGCCCTTGCCGCCGAACTCGTCGCGAAAGCGATCGACGTAGTAGTAGACGCCGTTGTCGTCGCGGGCGAGGAACTGCGCCTGGCGGCGCCACAGCGCCTTCTTGAAGATCGCGGCGTCGAGCACCTTCTTCGCGTCAGTGTCGGAGACCTTCGTCAGCGCGATCGTCTGATCGCCGCAATACAGCTTGTACGTGCCCTTGGGCTGCTGCGCGATCGACGCCTGGTTGACGCGCGGCGACCAGAAGCTCAGGTCCCAGGTGCCTGCGCCGCCGTCGGCGCCGCCGCCGAACACGCGCTGGCGGTACATTGTCTTCCCGTCGCCGAAATAGAACAGGTGGTCGTCGGTCCACGAGTTGTCGACCGCGATGACCGAGCCCTCGCCATCCGAGAGCACGATCATCCCGCGCTTGGCCTCGGTCGGGACCGGATCGTTGTCGTCGGCGGGCTTCTTGCGCTTGGGCTTCGCGTCCGCGACGGATGCGGCAAAGGCCAGGACGGACGCGAGGGCGGCGAAGCGGAAGAGTGCACGCATGGGCGAGACATTATACGCTCGACCGGCATGGCGAATTCACCCGCGAAGAGCGGCCTCGATGTCGGGTCCGTGATTGCGGACACCTATACGATCGAAGGGATGATCGGACGCGGCGGCATGGGCGCCGTGTTCCGGGCCAGCCACGCGCGCCTGCCCGGCAGGTACGTGGCCATCAAGGTCCTGCACCCCGACATCGCCGACCCCGAGTCCCTGGCCCGCTTCCGGCGCGAGGCCGAGATCGCGTCGCGGCTCGGGCACCCGAACATCGTCGAGGTGCTCGACTGGAACGCGCTGCCCGACGGCACGCCGTACATCGTGCTCGAGCTGATGCAGGGCGTGCCGCTGTCGACGCGCGTCGCGCAGGGCCCGATCCCGCTCGAGCAGACCTACACGATCGTGCGCCAGGTCGGCTCCGCGCTCGCCGCCGCGCACGCCCACGAGATCGTGCACCGCGATCTCAAGCCCGCCAACGTCTTCCTCGTGCCGACCGAGGCCGACGGCTACCTCACCGAGCGCGCCAAGGTCCTCGATTTCGGCATCTCCAAGATCCGCGGCTCGCAGACCGTGAAGACCCAGGACTCGGCGATCCTCGGCACGCCGCAGTACATGGCGCCCGAGCAGGCGCTCGGCAACCACGCCGCGGTCGATCAACGCACCGACGTCTTCGCGCTGGGCGCGATGGTCTACGAGATGCTCTCGGGGAAGGCCGCGTTCGGCGGCTCGAGCATCCCGGAGGTCGTGTTCAAGGTCGTGTACGAGGAGCCGCCGCCGCTCACCTCGCTGATCGCGGTGCCGCCGCACGTCGCGGCCGCGGTCGCCAAGGCGATGGCCAAGAAGTCCGACGATCGCTTCCCGTCGGTCAGCGCGTTCGTCGAGGCGCTCACCGGCGCGCCGCTCGCGACGATGCGGCGCGCCGCGGTGGCTGCGCCCGAGGGCGTGTCGCCGAGCCTCATCGGTGCGCCGCGGACCGGGCCCGGCGCCTTCGACCAGACCATCGGCTCCGGCGATCACGGCGCCGCGGTCGGCGTGGCGCAGACGATGGCGTCGGGCGATCACGGCGCGCAGCTGCGCGGCGGTGCGCCGGCGACAGCACAGGGCCCGGTCGCCGCGGTCGCCGCGGTCGCGCCGGTCACCGGTTCGCCGATGACCACGCTCGGCGCGAGTGCGGCGCAGATGACGCAGGCGCCGGTGGTAGCGCCAGCGGCGCGCAGCAAGACGCCGCTGATCCTCGGCGTCGCGCTGATCGTGGCGATCGCCGCGGTCGCGATCGCGGTGGTGGTGTCGCGCGGCGGCGGCGGCGGTGGCGGTGACGTCGCGAGCAACGCGGTGGCCGCGGGCGGATCGAGTACCGCGGGGGCGACGGGATCGAATGCTGCGGGATCGAATGCCGCGGGATCGGCGGGATCGAGCGCCGCGGGATCGAATGCCGCGGGATCGACGGGATCGAACGCCGCGGGATCGAGCACGCCGGGATCGGGCGCGATTGGATCGGGCGACGCCGGCTCGGGCTCGGGCTCGGGTGCGGGCTCGGGCACGGGGGCTGGGGCGGGCACGGGGGCTGGGGCGGGCACGGGTGCCGGGACCGGCGCGGACCCTAGCGGCCAGGGTTCGGCCAAGCCCGGCTCCGGATCGGCCGCCAAGCCCGGCGCGGGTTCTGGCGCGAAGCCCGGGTCCGGCTCGGCGAGCAAGCCGGGGACCGGCTCCGGCACCAAGCCGGGCGGGACTGGCGCCGGTGACGAGGTCGCGCCGCCCGACGGCGACGGTGGCGGCGCCAGCGACGGCGCGATCGCGCCGCTGCTGGCCGAGGCCCAGAGCGCGCTGGGCGACGGCGATAGCGCGACCGCGGACCGTCTCGCGAAGAAGGCGATCCACCAGCAGCCGCAGAGCCCCGCTGCGTGGGCCATCCGCGCCGAGGCCGCGTGCATCGACAGCGATCGCGAGCGCGCGATGACCGCGCTGCGCCACCTCGACGGCCGCCCGGTGTTCAAGCGACGCGCGGTCCGTGCGTGCAAGGAGCACGGCGTCGACCTGTGACGTGACGGCGTGGGCCGTCGCGCTCGGCGGCGGTCGCGACGATCGGCGGCGGAGCCGGCGTGGCCGCGACGTGCCCCGCGCGCGGCGCGCTCCGACAGCAAGCGCACGGATGGATCGGCCGACGACCAGGGTCCGAGCGCCACGCGCAGCACCGCGTTGCGCGTGGCGGATCCGCCGATCCTCGATCGCTCCGAGCCGTATGCGCGGCGCGAAGTCGGAGCGTCGTCAGTCGCCGTCGGGCCCTGGTACCTCGTGCGGTGAGACCGGCCCGTACCGGCGCCAGCCTTGGGTGAGGTGCCAGGTCGTCGGCATCACGACTGGCACGAACTCCAGATGCGCGCGGCGCGGGTCGCCCGCCCAGCCATCGAACGCGCGCGCGGAGGCGAACGGATCGAACGCGAGGCCGCGCGCGGCATCCGCGCGGTGGTGCCGCCAGTTGTTCAGGACGTAGGCCAGCGCGTTGCGCACCTCGCGCAGCGTGGCGAGCGGCCGCGGGTGATAGCGATCCGCGAACACGCCGCCGCTGCGGCGCGTCTGCGCGTTGAAGCGCCGGGCGCACGCGATCTGGAAGCCCTGCATGCCGCGCGCGAGCGCCAGGTGCGTGTCCGCCTCGACGACGAGGTGCACGTGGTTGCCCTGGACCGAGACGTGGCAGATCCGGAAGTCGCTGCGCCGGCACGTGATCGCGAGCCCGTGCCGGACCGCGAGCCAACCCGCGCGCCGCCGCAGGTGCAAGCCGGGCCGCGCGCGGATCACCACGTGCAGCGGGTGCCGCGGATCGATCGCCGGGCGTGCCTTGTGCTTCTCGCTCGACCGCGGTCCCCGCGGCGGTCGCCCTGCACCGGCTCGCTTGCCGCCGTGCGTGCGGAACTCGAAGGACTTCTGCGCGCTCATCTCGAATTCGCCGAGATTGTATACCAATCGAATCGTCGAGTTCAAGCCCGACGTTCGACCGGGGGGTACAGCTTGGGTTGATCCCTGACAGCTCGATTCATCGAGACTCCTGACACCGATGTGATGTTCTCCACGGTGAGGGTTGGAGGCGTCCGCCGTCCGGACAACCGCGCAGCCGGTGATGCGAATCCATCAGGGCATGCCCTGGAGCAGCACCGACCCGGCCAGGGAGCGCGGCGCTGGGACGAGCTCGAAGGGCGGATGAACCTGACCGAGCTGTGCCGAGAGTTCGGCGCCAGCCCCGAGGCGCCTGCGTCTGAATTCGCCGGTACCGGCTCCGCCCGCTGACGACCACGGCATGGGCCCGCGCAGCCTTCGCTCGGCCTGCACGCCGGGGCTGCTCGAGAGCAATCACCGGGCCGGGCTGACCAGCGAATGGGCCGCAGCGCGGGCTCGCGAACCGGTCCGGTCCACATCGAAGGGCGCGCACTCAGCGTCAGGAATCGCCGGCAGATTCGGATCCGCGCGCGGCGCGCATGTATGCGAGCTCCGTCGCGAGGGTGACTCCGTGCCCGATTCCGGGTCTGGATTGATCCCAGAGCGCTACCCGGGCCGAATCTCGCGCATGTACGAGGCTCGAACCTGCGCGAAGCACGGCGCGAGCCGCTCATTCAAGTGCTGCGTGCGGAGCGCGAGGCACGCGGTCAGCCCGCGCTCCCGCCAGCGTTGGCCACCGCGCTTGCATCGCACGGTGATCATCGACTTGCACGCGCCCTCGGTCACGCCGCTGCCGATCGGGAAC
>JAIOQA010000310.1 GCA_021413675.1 Deltaproteobacteria bacterium
CGCGGCCGTCGGACCGACCAGCCCGCCGTCATCGCCCTCGCGCAGCGCGACCGCGAGGCGCTCGTACGCGAGCGACATCTCGGCGGTGTCGGCCCGGCGCGCGGCGATCAGCGCGGCGCCGAGCAGCGCGCCGCGCGGCGCGGCGGCGTCCGTCGAGCCGTCGCCCGAGGCGGCGCCGGTCGCCGCGGCGAACGCCTCCGCGGCCTGATCGAAGTCCTCGAGCACCAGCGCGTACAGCCAGCCGATGTCCTCGCGCAGCGCGCGCCCGAACAGCGGCGAGGTCGTGCCCTGGGCCAGCGCGGTCATCGCCTCGACCCGCGCCGCGGTGTCGCCGCGCGCGACCGCGAGATCGACCATCGCCGCGGCCGCGACCGCGTCGCCGACATCGCGGTCGGCGCCGCCCGAGACCAGCGCGCGGCGGTACGAGTCGAGCGCGTCGTCGACGCGGCCCGCGCGCTCCTGGGCCAGCGCCAGCTCGATCGCGGCGGTGACCGCGGCGCGACCGGTCGCGGCATCGAGGCGCTGCTCGAGCGCCGCGATGAGGCCGTCGCGATCGCCGGCGGCGGCGCGGCAGCGGATGAGCCCGGCCAGCGCGTGCGCGTCGTCGGGCGAGCGATCGAGCAGCTCGCGGTACGCCAGCGCTGCGTCGGCGGGCCGGCCCAGGCGATCCTCGAGCACCCACGCCGCCTCGCGCAGCGCGCGGATCGCGGTGGCGCCATCGGCCAGCTCCGCGGCCTCGGCGCGGCGCTCGCTGACCAGCTCGTCCCAGCGGCTCTCGGCGCGCAGCAGATCGATGATCGCGGCGCGGGCCGCGCGGTCAGCCGGCCACACCGCGAGCGTCGCGCGGTGCAGCTCGATGGCGCGGGCGCGATCGCCCTGGACCTCGGCGAGGCGCGCGGCGGTCGCGAGCGCGATGCCGCGGCGCGCGGGATCCGGATCGCGGCGCGCGATCGACGCGAGGTGATCGATGCGCGCAGCGTGATCGCCGATCTCGTCGAGGCCGACGTCGACCCGCCACGCCAGCCGGACGTCGTCGGGCGCGGCCGCGAGCAGCCGCTGCTCGACGCGGACCGCGTCGGCGGCGCGGCCGTGATCGCGGTAGAGCCGCGCCAGCCGCTCGAGCGCGGCGGTGCGGACATCGGGATCCGCGGCGGCGGCCTCGCGCTCGAGGATCTCGGCGGCGGGATCGATGCGCCCGGCGCGCTCGTGCAGCGCGACCAGCGCCTGGTTCGCGGGCGCGTAGTCGGGGACCAGCAGCCGCGCCTGCTCGAGGGCGGCGCGGGCCTCGGCGTCGGGGCGCCCGTCGCCGCTGTCGGCGGCGTCGTAGGCCCAGACCTCGGCGGCGGCGACGAACAGCGCGGCGGCCGATGCCGGATCGGGATCGTGGGCCTGGCCCGGCCCGAAGGTGGTGCCGAGGCGCGCGGCGTCGGCGGCGCTGGCGTACGCCCGCGCCAGCGCGATGCTGTCGCCCGATCCGAGCGCGTCGCGCTCGATCAGCGCGGTGATCGGCAGGAAGCCCGGCGCCGAGGCCTCGAGCGAGCCGAACAGCGCGCGCGCCTGATCGCGCTGGCCGCTGCGCACGAGCGCGTCGGCGCGGCGGATCGACAGCATCAGCGCGCGCCCCGGATCGCCCTCGAGCGCCTGCCAGCTCTCGACCAGCTCGGCGAGCTCGTCGAAGCGGCCGAGCTCCTCGGCGAGATCCGCGAGGTCGCCGAGCAGGAGCGCCTCGCCCGGCGCGAGCGCGAGGCCCTGCTGCAGGAAGTCCCAGGCGCGCTCGGCGTGGGCGCGCGCGGCATCCGTCGTGGGCGCGACGCCCGGGCCGATGCCGGCGGCGGTGCGCGCGATCTGCGCCTGGCGGCGGCGGATCGCGACCAGCCGCAGGCGCAGGCCGGTGGCGCGATCGAGCGGCGAGCCCGGCGCGCGGACCGCCGCGGCGTCGGGCTGCCCGGCCAGGCCGAAGCGCGTCATCAGCAGCTGCGCCTGGGCCTCGAGCGCCGCGAGGATCGTATCGGGGTCGCCCGACAGCTCGGCGATCCGCAGGCGCTCGCTGGCGACCCGCTCGTCGTCGACGCCCAGCGCCGAGGCGCGATCGAGCAGCGCGGTCGCGTCGGCGACGCCGTCGACGCCGCGCTCGGCGTGGTGGCCGACGAGCGCGAGCAGATAGACCAGCACCCGCTCGGGCCGCTCGGCGGCGTCGGCGAGCTTGGCCCAGACCGCGGCCAGCGCGTCGTCGTCGCCGGCCTGCGCGGTCAGGCGCTCGAGCTGGTAGAGCGGCACCAGCGCGCCCGGATCGAGGGCCGCGGCCTGCTCGAAGGTCGCGCGCGCCTCGACTGGCTGGCCCAGGCGATCGGCCTGGACCAGGCCCTTCTCGCTCAGCAGCTCGGCCTTCTCGGCGTCGCTGCGCGCGAAGCGCAGCTCGGCGTCGATCAGCTTGATGAGGTTGGGCCACAGGCCGCGCCGGTAGAACACCCGGCGGATCGCCCACAGGTTGGCGCGCAGCGACGGATCGGTCTGCAGCGCCCGGCCAAACGCCTTGACCGCGCGGGCCTCGTCGGCGAGCCGGCGCTCGAACAACTCGCCCAGCTCGTAGGCCAGCCCGGCGATCTCGCCGCGCTCGGTCGCGGCGTCGAGGTCGCGGCTGAGATCGGCGGCGCGCTTCTCGAGGGCGGCCTCGCCGAGATCCGCGATCGCGCGCTCGACGACTGTCGGGATCTCGAGCTGGCTCTCGATCGGCTGCTCGGGCACGACCGTCGCCGTCACCGACGACGGCTCCATGCCATCCGCGACCGGCGCGAGCACGACGTCGCTGTCGCCCAGCTCCTCGCCGACCTCGCTGACCTCGTCGAAGCCGTCGGTGTCGAGCGGGATGCTCGGCTCCGACAGATCGACCTCGGCGGCGATCGGCTCGGGCGCGGCGGCGACCTGCGCCAGCGGCGGCACGTGCAGCACCGGCGGCGGCGGCGGGACATGAACGACCGGCACGACCGGCACCGCGGGAGGCGACGGGATCGTGACGATCGGCTGGGTCCGCGGCGGGCTCGGGATCGCCGGCACCGGCGGGCGCGGCGGCGGGCGCGGGATCGGCGGCGGCGCGCCACCGGGCAGGCGCGGGATCGGCGGCGGGGCGCCGGCGATCGGCCGCGGAATCAACGGCGGCACCATCGGCGCGATCGGCCGCGGGGCGACGGGCGGCGGCGGGACCGGCGCCGCGGCGACCGGCGCCTGGTCGGGGCTCTGCGCGAGCGGCGCCGACTCGGCCACGATCATGTCGTCGAGGTCCGCGAGCTCGTCGTCGGCATTGGCGAGGCGCGCGGCCAGGCCGGGCGTGGCCAGCACCGCCGGCTCGCCGGTCCGCGACGGCTCGAGCTCGGCCTCGAACTCCGGGATCGGATCGGCGTGCACGTGCACCGGGCGCTCGCCGGTCCGCGACGGCTCGAGCTCGGCCTCGAACTCCGGGATCGGATCGCCGTGGCTCTCGAGGTCCGCGGCGACATCGCCGACCGCGCGCACCGGCGGCGCGGCGATCGGCTCGGGCACCGCCTCGAACTCGACGCGCACGTGCTCGCGCGGGTGGGGCTGATCGTCGATCGCCTCGGGGATTGGCTGCGAGACCGCCCGCGGCCACGACCGCACGCCGGTGAGGGTCTCGTCCACGCCCGCGGGGCCGAGCTGGAGATCCAGCGGATCGAGCGACATCGCCGCCTGCGAGCCGAGCGGCCGCACGCCGGTCACCGACTGGGTGCCCTCGTCGTCGTCGCCGTCGTCATCGTCGGTCATCGCGAGCAGCGCGTCGACGCGCGAGGCCAGCGAGCCGCCATTCTCGGACCGGACCGCCGTCGCGCCATCGAAGGTATCGCCGCTGAAGACGTCATCGCGGATCACGCCACCACCTGCCGGCTTGTCGGCATCGATCGTGTACAGGCCGCCCTGGGCAAGATCGTCCCCTGCGCCATCGGCTACCGACCCATCCACGGGCGGTCCGGCTGGCACACCCGTGGCGGGGCGGGCCCTCGGCGCACCGAGGTCGCGGTCACTCGAATCAGGTGGCATCCCCAACCATCCACAGAACAACACCTGCGGCGGGTAGCTGTCAACGCCGTGCGGCGGCGGAAAAGCCGCGGAGACTCACGACTTGCGCCACCCAGAGACACGTACGAGCGCACCTTGACCCGGCCTCGGTGCCCTGCGTACACACGGGTTCGTGACCCCCGTCTTGCTCGGTGACACCCTCCTCACCCTGGAACTCATCGCGGAGGTCGCGCGCGGCGATCGCGCCGCCCTGCCCGGCCCCGACGCCGACCGCGCGATGGCGCGATCCCGTGCGGTCGTCGACCGCATCGTGGCGGGCGGCGACGCCTCGCCCGCGGTCTACGGCGTGAACACCGGCTTCGGCGCGCTCGCCGAGGTCCGCATCTCGGCCGACGAGGTCACCGAGCTGCAGCGCAACCTGGTGCGGTCGCACTGCGCGGGCGTCGGCGCGCCCCTGCCCCGCGACGCGACCCGCGCGATGATGCTCCTGCGCGCGCAGGTGCTCGCGACCGGCCGCAGCGGCGCGCGGCCCGAGGTGTGTGCGCGGCTGTGCGAGCTGCTCGCCGCCGGCGTCCACCCGGTCGTCCCGTGCCGCGGCTCGGTCGGCGCGTCAGGAGATCTCGCACCGCTCGCGCACCTGGCGCTCGGCCTCATGGGCGAGGGCGAGTGCGAGTACCGCGGCGTCACGATGCCCGCCGCCGAGGCGCTCGCCAAGGCCGGCATCGCCCCGCTGGTGCTCGAGGCCAAGGAGGGGCTCACGCTCCTGAACGGCACCCAGCACATGACCGCGGTCGGCGGCCTCGCGGTGCTCGACGCGATCACGACCTGCCGGGTCGCCGATCTCGCGGGCGCGATGTCGCTCGAGGCGCTCAAGGGCACGATCGTCGCGTTCGACGCCCGCGTCGTCGGCGCGCGCAACCACCCCGGCCAGCAGGCAGTCGCCGCGTACCTGCGCGCGCTGCTCGCCGGCAGCGCGATCGCGGCCTCGCACAAGGACTGCGGCAAGGTCCAGGATCCGTACTCGCTGCGCTGCATGCCGCAGGTCCACGGCGCGTCGCGCGACGTCCTCGACTACGCGCGCGGCGTGCTCGAGCGCGAGGCCAACAGCTCGACCGACAACCCGCTGGTGTTCGTCGACGAGAACGGCGACGGCGAGATGATCTCGGGCGGCAACTTCCACGGCCAGCCGGTCGCGATCGCGCTCGACGCCGCGGCGATCGCGGTCGCCGAGCTCGCCAACATCAGCGAGCGCCGGGTCGAGCAGCTCGTGAACCCGCACCTGTCGAGCGGCCTGCCGCCGTTCCTCGCGCCCCACTCCGGCCTCAACTCCGGCTTCATGATCGCGCAGGTCACCGCCGCCGCGCTGGTCAGCGAGAACAAGGTGCTGGCCCACCCGGCCTCGGTCGACTCGATCCCGTCGTCGGCGGGCCGCGAGGATCACGTGTCGATGGGCGCGACCGCCGCGCTCAAGCTCGCGACGATCCACGATCACGTCCGCACGGTGCTCGCGATCGAGCTCCTGTGCGCGGCGCAGGGCATCGACCTGCGCCGGCCGCTGACCACGACCGCGCCCCTCGAGGCGGTGCACGCGGTGATCCGCAAGGTCGTCCCGCCGATGATGAAGGACCGCCCGCTCGCCCCCGACATCAACGCCGTCCGCGCGCTCATCGACGACGGCTCGCTCGTCGCCGCGGCCGCCGCCGCTGGCGCGATCGCCTGACATCGACGCCCCGAGAGAAAGGCCCGCCATGACCACGCCCGAGATCCACCGCGCGCCCCACGGCACGACCCTCCGCTGCAAGGGCTGGCCGCAGGAGGCCGTGCTCCGCATGCTGCTCAACAACCTCGATCCCGACGTCGCCGAGCGACCCGCGGATCTGGTGGTCTACGGCGGCACCGGCAAGGCCGCGCGCTCGCATGAGGACCTCGCGGTGATCATCCGCGAGCTCGAGCGCCTCGAGGGCAACGAGACGCTGCTGGTGCAGTCGGGCCGCGCGGTCGGCGTGTTCCGCACCCACGAGGACGCGCCGCGCGTGCTGATCGCGAACTCGAACCTCGTGCCGAAGTGGGCCACCTGGGAGCACTTCCGCGAGCTCGAGAAGAAGGACCTGATCATGTACGGCCAGATGACGGCCGGCTCGTGGATCTACATCGGCACGCAGGGCATCCTGCAGGGCACCTTCGAGACCTTCGCCCAGGCCGCGCGCACCCACTACGGGCCGACCGCGGACCTCGCCGGCAAGTGGGTCCTGTCGGGCGGCCTCGGCGGCATGGGCGGCGCGCAGCCGCTGGCGTGCACGATGGCCGGCGGTGCGTACCTCGGCGTCGAGATCGATCCGACCCGCGCGCAGCGCCGGCTCGAGACCCGCTACCTCGACGAGATCGCGCCCGACCTCGACAGCGCGCTGGCGCGGATCGATCGCTGGCGCGCCGACAAGATCGCGCGCTCGGTCGCGGTCATCGGCAACGCGGCCGACGTCTACGCCGAGCTGGTCCGGCGCGGCATCACGCCCGATCTCGTCACCGATCAGACCTCGGCCCACGATCCGCTGGTCGGCTACATCCCGCAGGGGCTGTCCTTGAGCGAAGCCGCCGCGCTGCGCGCGCGCGACAGCGTCGAGTACGTGGCGCGCTCGCGCGCGTCGATGGCGGTGCAGGTGCGCGCGATGCTCGCGATGAAGGCCGCCGGCGCCCACGTCTTCGACTACGGCAACAACCTGCGCGCGCAGGCCGAGATCGCCGGCGTCACCGACGCGTTCAGCTATCCCGGCTTCGTGCCGGCCTACGTGCGGCCGCTGTTCTGCCTGGGCAAGGGCCCGTTCCGCTGGGCCGCGCTGTCGGGCGATCCGGCGGACATCGCGGTGACCGACGCCGCGGTGCTCGAGTGCGTCCCCGACGATCCGCACCTGCGCCGCTGGATCGAGATGGCGCAGGACCGCGTCGCGTTCCAGGGCCTGCCGGCGCGCATCTGCTGGCTGGGCTACGGCGATCGCCACCGCGTCGGCCTGCGCTTCAACCAGCTGGTGCGCGAGGGTAAGGTCAAGGCGCCGATCGTGATCGGCCGCGATCACCTCGATTCCGGATCGGTCGCCTCGCCCAACCGCGAGACCGAGGCGATGAAGGACGGCTCGGATGCGATCGCCGACTGGGCGATCCTGAACGCGCTGGTCAACACCGCGGCCGGCGCGACCTGGGTGTCGTTCCACCACGGCGGCGGCGTCGGCATCGGCTACTCGCTCCACGCCGGCATGGTCGTGGTCGCCGACGGCACCGACCGCGCCGATCGCTGCCTCGAGCGGGTGCTGCAGAGCGATCCGGGCATGGGCGTCATCCGCCACGCCGACGCCGGCTACGACGAGGCGATCGCCTGCGCGAAGGAGCGCGGCGTGGTCATCCCGCGGCGGCGCGAGGACTGATGGCCACGGTGCTGACCGACGCGCGCGTGATGACGTGCGCGGAGGATCCGCGCGGATCCCTCGGGCTCATCGATCGCGGCGCGGTCGTGATCGAGGGCGGCGAGCTGGCCTGGGTCGGCGCGAGCGACGACCTGCCCGCGGCGTATCGCGGCGCGGAGACGATCGCGCTCGGCGGCCGGCTGCTCACGCCGGGGTTGATCGACTGCCACGCGCACCCGCTGTTCGCCGGCGATCGCGCCGACGAGTTCGCGATGCGCGCGCGCGGCGCGAGCTACCAGGAGATCGCGGCCGCCGGCGGCGGCATCGCCGCCACCACCGGGCCGACCCGCGCCGCGACCGTCGAGGATCTCGCCGCGCTCACGCAGCAGCGCATGCGGCGCGCGCTCGCCGCGGGCACCACGACGATGGAGGCCAAGAGCGGCTACGACCTGACGCTCAACGGCGAGCGCCGGCTGCTGGTGGTCGCGCGCGCGATCGATGGCGATCCGATCGCGCTCGAGCCCACGCTGCTCGCGCACCTGATCCCCGCCGAAGCGCGCGCCACCGCCGACCGCGAGGAGTACGTGCGGGCGTTCGCCGAGGACCTCATCCCGGTGATCGCGGCGGCCCGCCTCGCGACCTCGGTCGACGTCTACTGCGACGAGGGCGCCTACACGCTGTCCGAGACCCGGACGCTCCTGACCGCGGCCCGCGAGGAGGGCCTGGGCGTGCGCGCCCACGTCGGGCAGTTCGCGGATCGCGGCGGCGCCGAGCTCCTGGCCGAGCTGGGCGCGCGGTCCGCGGATCACCTCGAGCAGGTCTCGGCCGCCGGCATCGCGGCGCTCGCCGCCGCCGGCACCGTCGCGGTCATGCTGCCCGGCGCGTGCGTGCAGCTGCGCATGGCGCCGCCGCCGGTCGCGGCGCTGCGCGCGGCGGGCGTGGCGCTCGCGGTCGCGAGCGATCTCAACCCCGGCACCAGCTACGGTGAGACCCTGCCGATCGCGATGTGGCTCGCGACCACCCACTACGCCATGACCGTCGAGGAGGCCTGGCTCGGCGTCACGCGGATCGCGGCGCGCGCGCTCGGCCTCGCGGATCGCGGCGTGCTCGCGCCCGGGCGGCGCGCTGATCTGGTCGCGTGGGACACGACCACGCCCGCGGAGATCCCGTATCACTTCGGCGCCAACCTCGTGGCCGCGATCTGGCGCGGCGGCGTGCGGGTCCACGGCGCGATCGCGAGGCGCCCATGAGCGACGATCCGAGCACGACCGCGAACCCGAGCGGAGCCCCCTACCCGGCCGACGTCCACGACGCCGTGCCCGCCGACCTCGCCGGGCCGCGCGCGGTCGTCGAGGTGGTCACGCACTACCTCGAGATGCGCGCCGCGCCGCCGGTCCCGGTCACGCCGCGCGCCGACGTCACCGTGGTCCGCGCGACCCACCCCTCGGCGCGGTTCTACCGCTACCTCTACGACGGCGTCGGCGGCCCCTGGCACTGGTACGATCGCCGGCGCCTGCCCGCCGCCGAGCTCGCGACGATCCTCGCCGACCCGCGCGTCGAGGTCCACGTCCTCTACCGGGACGGCGAGCCGATCGGCTACGCCGAGCTCGATCGCCGCGTCGCCGGCGAGGTCGAGCTCGCCTACTTCGGGCTCATGCCCGAGGCCATCGGCCAGAAGCTCGGGCCGTGGCTGCTGGCCTGGGCGATCGACACCGCGTGGCGCGAGCCGACCGTGGATCGCGTGTGGGTCCACACCTGCTCCCTCGATCATCCGTCGGCGCTGCGCGCGTACCTCGGGGCCGGCTTCGTCGCGTACGGCGAGGCCCGCCATCGCCAGACGATCCTGGCGCCGCAGCCTGACGTCGCGCGCGCCGACTGACCGCGGCACCGCGCGGCAAAGGGCGCGAACGCGCGACCACGCGACGAGGCGGTGATCGCGCACGCGTACAACCGACGAGCCCCCTGCCCAGGAGTCGCTCATGTCGCCTGTCCCCTCGCCGCGCGGTCGCGGCGCCCTCGCGCTCGCCGGCGCGCTCACCTTCGTCGGCTGCGTCGACGCGCCTGATCCAGCGGTCGACACCGCGGAGCACGCCACGCTTTCCGGCCCTGATCCGAAGCTCACCGCCGCCTACGTCAAGCTGCTACACCCCTTCGGCTTCGAGGAGAACCTGATCGCGAATGGCTATCGCCCGAGCGTCGGCGACGTGCCCGCGCCGCGCGAGGTCCCGCTCCTGCTCGTGCTCGCCGAGCGCCGCGCCGCCAACCCCGATGGCTCGTGCCCCGACATCTTTCCGCGACCGAGCGACGAGATCGAGGACATCGTCTTCGGCGGCGGCATGCCGAGCATCCGCAACTACTTCGCCGCGA
Organism: Deltaproteobacteria bacterium; assembly: GCA_021413675.1. Taxonomy (GTDB): domain Bacteria; phylum Myxococcota_A; class Polyangia; order Haliangiales; family Haliangiaceae; genus JAIOQA01. The sequence goes on from JAIOQA010000310.1 coordinate 9,792, forward strand.
GCTCGCACGGCCGCCTGCTGTTCACGCGCGCCGGCGTCGCCCACGTGTGCGGCCTACCTGCCACGACCTGGTACAAGAACGAGGACCTCGTCCCCGCGGTGCTCGCCGCGATCGATCCGACGGTTCATCTCGGCGCCTACGATCGCGAGGGCGACGGCGTCGTCAGCTCGGAGGAGCTCACGATCCTCGTGCTCGACGACTGGGCCTCGGACCACGGCCAGACCCTCGGCATGACCGTCGGGATCACCGGCGGCAGTTACCGCGGCTTCATCGCGACCGGGAGCGCGGCGGCGCCGTTCTTCGTGTGGGCGCACGAGCTCGGGCACACCCTCGGCGCCGACGATCTGTATGGGGCCGCGAGCGCGTTCAACGACGGCTCCACGCTCTACGGCGCCACGCCCGCCGACGCCGAGGCGTCGATCGACATGGACGCCTGGACCAAGTTCCGCCTCGGCTGGCTGCGCCCGGCGCTCGTCGAACTGGGCGGCAAGGCGAGCGGCAGCGCGATGCTCGCGTGCGGCGACACCGACCTGGCCGAGGTCTCCGGCGCGGTGCTGTTCCACGATCCCGCGCGCGGCACCGACGAGTACTTCCTCGCCGAGGCCCGCTGCCAGCGCGACTACGACGCCGGCACGCCCGAGCGCGGCGTCGCGATCTGGCAGGTGCTGCAGCAGCCCGACACCTTCGAGGGCAGTGCGGTGTTCGGCATGTACCGCAGCTACGCCAAGGGCTGGGACGGCTGCGCCGCCGGGCCGACCGGCGAGGCGATGTGCACGACCCCGAGCGTGTGCCTGCACGACGTGCGCAGCGACAACCGCGACGTCTGCCGCGCCAGCCACTTCCTGCGCGAGCGCAAGCTGTTCGCTCCCTGGCTGCCGCTGTGGTGGGCCGATCGCTCGCCCGCCGGCATCGAACTCGCCGTCGCGCCGATGATCGAGTACGTCGACTACGGCATCCCCGGCTACCACCACGTCGAGCACTTGCTGGGCTACGAGCTGACCTGGCGCCCGCACTGATCGCCGCCGCGGCGCGCTACTCCAGCGCGCACGCCATCGTGACCCGGGCGCCTGCCGCCGGTGCAGCGCCGCCGAAGTCGAGGCGCAGGCGCAGGTGGCTGGCCGAGGCGCTGCACGTGGCCGCGTCCTCGACGAGGTACCAGCACGGCGTGTTGGTGTGATCGCCGGGGCCGTCGGGCGCGCAGGCCGGCAGCCCGGTCTCGAGCGTGCCGCTGATCAGCGTCACCGCGCAGTCGGGCTGCACGCCCGCGGTCGCCGGGTCGCGGTCCGCGAGCGCGAACGCGGCGCCGAGACACGGATCGCCCAGCGCCTCCTTGAGCTGCTCGGCGATCGCCACGACCGGATCGCTCAGGTCGCTGGTGCAGATGCTCTGCGCCACGCCGCGCGCGCCGAACGCGCTGGCGAACGCGCCGCGCCGGACGTCGGGCTTGGCGGTGCCGTCGACCGAGGCGCACGAGGCGAGCAGCGCCTGATCCGTCGGCATCAGCGGATCGGGGCCGATCTCGACCGGCGTCGGCGGACCGCCGATGTCGCCGACGACGATCGCGCGCGGGTCGGCCTTGAGCCCGCGGACGAAGTCGACGTAGCGCGCTACCGGGTAGAGGTACGCCGAGTCCTCGCGCGGCCGACAGTTGGTGCGCACCCCGGGCTGGAGCAGGTGCGCGGGATCGTCGTCGCCATCGCAGACGATGCCGTAGGTGGTGCAGCGCAGGTTGATCGGACCCTTCGCGCTGTCGGTCGGATCGAACACGGTCGGGTCGCCGGCCGAGCAGTCGTCCTCGTCGCCGAGGATGACGATGCCGAGCGCGGCGTCGGCGCGCAGGAACCCGGCGTTGAACGCGGTCGCGGGATCGAGCGCGGCGCGCATCGACTCGAGGTGCGACTCGAGCCCGCAGCCGGTGGTGCCGACCGCGGCCATGCACGCGAACAGCGGCGCGAGCTCGCCGGTGTAGTTGCGCGTGCGGGTGCCATCGGCGTTGCGCACGTCATCGATGAAGCGCGCGCCGGCGTCGAGCCCGGCGCAGGTCGTGCCCGGCTTGCCCTGGAGCAGGTGGCCGGCGTCGCCGGTCGGCGTGCACTGCGCGAGGTTGTTCAGCCCGGCGCCCATGTCCGACGACACCACGCCGACGTGGAGATCCGGGAGGCCGCCCTCGAACCGGGTCAGCGCGTCGATCATCCGCGGGACGTTGGCGACGAGGTTGTTCTGGTGCGCCGCCATCGAGCCCGAGTCGTCGACCACGAACAGCAGATCGAGCGCGCGGTTCGCGACCAGCGGGATGTCCTTGATCACGACCTTCGGCACGATCGTGGAGGCGTCGACGGTGCGCGGCGCGTCGGCGCCGCCATCGGTGAACGCGTGCTTGCGGCCGCTACACGCGCCGAGGATCACGACCAGCAGCGAGAACCTGCGCATGCCTCGACGGTGCGCCGCGGGCGCGACCGCGACAATCGCAGGGGTTGGCAGGCGGTGGCAGCGCGCGACGAATCCGCCACACCACCTGGCCCGTTCTGGCTAGTCTCTGCCCATGCGCGCCCTCGCGACCCTCGCGCTTGCCCTCGCGCTTGCCTCGCCCGCCCGTGCCGCGGTCCCTGCCTACGGGAGGATCCTCACCACCGATCGCGTGGTCGATCCCGCGTCCACGCGCCCCGCGGACCTCGCGGCCGCCACCGCGACGAGCATCGCGCGCACCGGCGACGACTGGGCGTTCTCGTTCTTCGCGCAGTCGCTCAAGCGGACCGAGGTCCGCGATGCCGCGGTCGAGCTGATCGTCTTCGTGTGGGAGTCCCCCACGAAGCGGAAGGTGCTCCGCCGGTTCGCGCTGGCGGTGCCACCGAAGGCCAGGGCGTTCGCCAGCCAGGTCGTCCTCCGCGGCGCGAATGGCTTCGCGCCCGGGACCTACAACGTCGAGATCCGGGGCCCCGGGGTGATCGTCCCGGCGCGCGGCCTCATCACCTTGCGCTGACCCCGGGCGCGAGATCGCGCGCGCGCTCCGCGGCTCCGCGCGACGGGCGATCAGAACCGGCCGTCGAACACGACGCCGACCTGGTCGGGCGCGACCACCGGCCGCATCGCGGCGCGCGGTCGCTCGCCGCGCGGCGCGGTCACGTACAGCACGACGCCGACGCCGACCAGCACCGCGCCGGTGGCGGCGGCGATGTTCGCGTAGGTCGCGCGATCGCGCGCGGCGGAGACTGCGGCGTTCGCCGCATCGAGCCCCGACGGATCGCAGGGCGCGACCGATCCGCCGCACGCCTGCTCGGCGTCGCGCTGGTGGCTGCGCGCCTGGCTGCCGAAGAAGACGCTGGCGCCGAGCGCCGCGACGCCAGCGACGCCGACGCTCGCGCCGAGCACGTGGCGAACGCGGCCGGGGTGGGGATTCCGCGGTGGCTCGTTGTCGAACTCGAGCGGACCCTCCGGCCGCGCCGGATCGGCGCCGGAGGCGAGCGGCGCGATCGTGATCGTCGCGGTGCCGCCGGGCGCGACGTCGATCGTCGTCGACCACGGCTTCCGCCCGACCGCCGACGCGGTGATCGTGTAGTGGCCAGGATCCACCGGCGTGTCGACGCCGAGCGTGACGGTCACGTCGGTGTCGCCGAGGTGCACGACCAGGCCGGGCGCGCGGTCGCCGGTCTCGAGGCGCAGCCGCGGCACCCGGGGCTCGAGCGCCTTCGCGCGCTTCGCGCTGTCGGCCTTGCGCTTGGCGTTGGTGTCCTTGGCGGCGACCTCGGCGAACGCGAGCCACGCCGACGCGATCTTGCCGGCCTGCTCGTAGCAGAGGCCGAGGTTGTACTGGGTGCCGAGCTGCGGATCGAGCGCCGCGCTCTGCGCGAACGCCGCGCACGCCGCGTCGAGGTCGCCCGCGGCCATGAGCTGCTTGCCCTTCTGGAACGCGGCCTCGGCGGCGCCCTTCGCCGGCTGCGCGTTGGCCGCCGGGCCGGCGAGCGCGAGCGCGGCGATCAGCGCGCACGAGCACGAGATCGAACGATGGGACTGCATCAGTACCGGCTGTTCGAGAAGTCGTCGCCGGAGCCGGTGTTCGAGCCAGCGTTCGAACCCGCGGTCGCGCCGGTGGTCGGCTTGGTCGTGCGGCCGCCGCGCGCGCCACCGCGCGAACCGCCGCGCGAGGTGGACTTCGCGACCGCCGCGCTGCCGGCCTTGGCGCCGCTGCCGGCGCCGGGGTCGGGCTCGGTCGCGACCTGCGCCGCAGAGCCGGCGGGCGTGGCCGCGGAGCCGCCGGGCGTCG
>JAIOQA010000319.1 GCA_021413675.1 Deltaproteobacteria bacterium
CTTGGTGTCGCCGTACTCGGTGAAGATGATCACGCGGCGATCGAGCCACGTCAGGGATTTCCTGGACGCGGCCAGCAGGTTGGCGCGGATCCACGCGACCAGCGCGGTGACCTTGGCGCACGGCAGATCGCGGCGCTGCAGCGCCAGGCGGCGCATGCGCGCGAGCAGGTCGGCGGCGGGGGTGGATGGCGATGGGAGTGCCGCGGCGCGTGCCGCATCCGTCGTGGCCTCGGCGGCGTCGCGCAGCTCGTCGTCGAGATCGTCCTCGTCATCCTCGGGATTGAACGAGGGCGGCGCGAGCGATGCCGTGCCGGGCGCGTGCTTGTCGAGCGTGCGGCAGAACGCGCGCACGCTCGAGAGCAGCCGCTTCTGCAGGTTCACGAAGATGAGGCGCTCCCTGCCCCGACCCGGCGCCGACAAGGCCGTGTACTCGGCCAGCATCCGCGCCAGCTCCAGCTCGGGCGCGTCCTCAGCGGTGATGTCGATCGCGAGCACCTGGCGGGTCGGGAAGCTATCGGCGCCATCGATCGCGCGCAGGTCCGACTTCAGGCGCCGCACCATGACCTGCTCGAGCAGGCGCGGGCTCGGCTTCACGCCGCGGGTGAAGCGCTGGCGATCGAGCAGCGACAGCAAGGTCGAGAAGCTGTTCGAGTGACCGTTGTGCGGCGTGGCCGACAGGAACAGCCGGTGATCGAACAGCGGCGCCAGCTCGCCGACCACGCGAGTCGTGTCCGAGAACACCGCGTACTCCGCCTGCGACGACGGCGCGGCGGTGTGCGCCTCGTCGAGGATGAGCAGCGTGCGCCGCCGTCCTTCCTTCAGCATCTGGTGCAGTGGCTCCTTGTACTCGGGGCGGCGCAGCGTCTGGTACGAGATCACGAACCGCGCGTGCGTCACCCACGGGTTCACGCCGAAGCCGCGATCCTGCCGGCGCCGCTGCACGAACGCGCGGTTGTACAGCTCGAAGCCCTGCCCGAACCGCGTCGACATCTCGCGCTGCCACTGCGGACACACCGACGCCGGCGCGACGATCAGCACCGTGTCGATCTGGTTGCGCAGCAGCAGCTCCTGCATGACCAGCCCCGCCTCGATCGTCTTGCCCAGGCCCACGTCGTCGGCGATGAACAGGTTCGCGCGCGGCAGCTCCAGCGCGCGCTTCAGCGGCGTCAGCTGGTGGTGCATCAGCTGCACGCCCGCGCGGAACGGCGCCTGGAACAGCCGCGCGTCGGTCGCCGTGACCATGTTCCAGCGCAGCGCGTTGTAGTACGCGGAGAACGTGCGCGGCTTGTCGAGGTGGTCGGTGTGGCCGAGACCGTGCTCGCGCTCCGACAGCACCCGCGCGCCCAGCTCCAGCTCCCACAGCACCTCGGTGCGCCGGCCCTGGTTGTCGTCATCCAGACAGATGAGCGACACCCGCGTCGCCTCGCCGGGGGATTTCGGGTTGTAGACGCGATCGACCAGATAGGTGCGCCGCCGGACGATCACCACCGCGCCCGCCTTCGGCGTGTCGCCCGGATCCGTCGAGGCGAACAGCGGCGGGATCGTGTCGCGCGAGCGCGGCAGCCCCGCCGCATCCAGCAGGTGGCCCGCCAGCTCGTTGCGCGACCGACTATCCTCGGGGAGCGCGTGCTCGCGGCACGCAGCGCGAAGCTCGTCGCGATACAGGTGACCGAGCAGCGCTGGAAGCGGGAGCCGCGCCGACTCCAGCAGCCGCGCGATCTGCGCGTCCTTGCGGCCCGAGCTCGGGATCGTGACGCCCAGGCCGCGCGCCAGCTCCAGCAAGCGCGGCTGCGTCAGCGTCGACAGCACCGAGACCGGCGTCGGCGTGCTCATGGCGTCGGGCTCCCCATCGGTGGGGCATCGTACCTGCGCGGTCGCCTGCGAAGAATCGGGAGCGCCGAGGATGAGGACATCACCCCGGAGGGGTGATCTCGACGTCTCACGCCCATCGCTACGGCAACAAAGCGGGCGGTGGCCAGCCGTCCGCGGTGGCATCGGGCGACCGCGCAATACGCTGCCAGTGTTGGCGTTCGCGCTCAGACGGTGCCAGCTGCTACCGTAGGGCGATGGCCTACGACGCCGGGCGGGATGGTGAACCACCGGCGGGGGCCGCCAGCAGCGGTCCTGCGATCGGGACGCCTGGCAAGCGCACGCTCACGAGTGCCTTGCCCGCCCGACCGATGGCGTCCGGCGGGGCCGATCGGGCGGACGTAACCCACACCATCGACCTGGCAGCGATAGGGCTCGGCGGAGCGGGCGACGACGGCCCGGTTCGCGACGACGGAGGCGGTCGCGCGCGCGAGGCATACGGCGCCCGCGCAACTGCCGACAGCGCAGACTGCATGCCCGTCCAGGCCCGCGCCGGTGGCCCGCTCGTGAGGGAACCAGGGCTGGTGCACACGCATGCTGCCGCCGGCGTGCAAGGCGCGGGCGAGCGGATGCCGCACGCCGAGACGATCGCGGAGAGCTTCGGTGAGCACGGACCTGAGGTTGATCAGATCCAGGCACACATCGGTGGCTCTGCCGCGAGCGCTGCGGCGGCGATTGGCGCCGAGGCGTACGCCACCGGCAACGCCGTGGCGTTCCAGTCAGCGCCTGACCTGTTCACCGCGGCGCACGAGGCCGCGCACGTGGTGCAGCAGCGCGCGGGCGTGCAGCTGCTGGGTGGCGTCGGCGATGTCGGCGATGCGTACGAACAGCACGCCGACCGTGTGGCCAACGCCGTGGTCGCGGGTCAGTCGGCGGCGCCGCTCCTCGACGAGTTGCCCGCGCGGGGTGCGATGCGCAGCTCGGTGCAGCGCTCACCCGCTCCGGCCGCGGCGCAGGCGGCAGCGCAGAACCCCATCGACCTCTATCTCAAGGTGAACGAGAACCACGTCTGGCCCGCCGTGCGCGACCAGCTTGCGAGCGTCCCCTGGCCCACGCCCGATCCGCACATCGCGTGGCGAAGCCAGCGCGTCTTCGCGCAGCGGCTCACCGAGTCGCTGGCTCGCACCGTGCACTTCGACGTGCCCGCGCAGCTGCGCGAGGTTGTATTCCCCGCGAACCCCGCGTTCACCCTCGAGCCGTTGTACCCGGGCACCAACATGCTGTGGGTGCCCGCGATCGGCACGGCGCTTGGTCAACTGCTCCAGGATGCGATCCTGCCATCGCTCGCACGCCTGGGGCCGCGGTGGGCAGCCGCCGCGGAGCACGAACCGAACCTCGCAGCGGAGACCGACGCGGGCCTGCCGCTGGTGCACTACGAGCAGATTCCCACGTCGGCCCCGATCGACCGCGCGGTTGCGTTCGCGTTGTGCGCCGCCGGCGCGATCGCGGTCGCGCGCGACGCCGGCACAGCGCCGACGCCGCACAAGCCGAAGCCGCTGCGAGCCGTCACGAAGCTCGAATGGCAGGGCGAGCGCGACCCCAGCCTGTGGAACTGGGTGAAAGCGGTCGAGCCCGCGGACGCGACCGCCGAGGAGGTCGCGGCGTCGCTATTCAAGCGCCACGACAACCTCTACGGCGGGGAGCCCACCTCGTTCCTGGCGTATTCACTCACCGCCGCGCCACCGATGTTCGGCGTGCCACCGTCATGGGCGCGGTCGATGAGCGGCGCGAAGGAGCACGCGCCGGCGGCCGGGACGACCGATGAGTCCAGGCCGGGGCGCTGGGCGGCGCTGGGCAGCGACACGGCGACTGACGGGATCGCGCTCGCCGAGCAGCGCGGCCACGACGCCAAGGGCGACGCGCCGGAGCTGGCCGCGCTCCTCAAGGGGCTGAGCGACTCCGCGCTGGTCGCGCGGACCATGATGGCCCATCTGCAGCCGTGGAAGCTGGCGGCGCCGGTAGCCGTCGCCTATGGCTGGCTGCTGGGAAAGGAGGCCCAGCTCTCGACGATGTCGCCGCAAGAGCTCGGGCCGTGGGCGCCGATCATCACCGACCAGCAAGATCGACTCGGGCGCATCTCCATCGGGTTGAACGACGTGCTGCGCGCGGCGCCCCGCATGGGCATCGCGGGCCCGGATTCGCCTGGCGCGAGTCAGGTGACGGATGTGCTCGAGAGCTACGCGAGCGCCGCCGCGGTCTCTCACCTGCGCGACCAGTCCGAGGCGTTGATCGATCAGGCCGCGGCGCAGCAGGCGATGATCGGAGCGCGCGCGCTACGGGCCACGGTCAACGACATGGACATGGTCGTGGGCCAGACGTCTGGTCTTCTGTCTCGTGACGATCGACAGCAGGCGGCCGACCTCACAGCGAAGGGCAACGAGCTACAGGTGAAGCTCGCGCGCGGCGAGACGGTCGACGCGACCGCGCTGGACGAGACGTCACTGGCGTCCGAGGAACTCGCGTTCAAGGGGCGGATCTCCGGCTTGCTAGCGCAGACGACGCAGCTCGAGGCCGCGGCGCACGCGGCCGGCGACGGCCTGGCGTCACACATCGCCAGCCACTTTCACGGCAGCTTCAGGCGCCTCGAGCAAGCGATCACGCCGCTCCGGCGGACGCTCGGGTCGATCGAGGCCTACCGGCTCGATGCCTCGAGCGACGCGTCGCTGGGCGCCGACTCGCACCCCGGCGTGGACGACGTGACCGAGCGGCGAACGCTGCGCCGCATGGGCCTCAACAAGGCGAAGGCCGAGCTCGCCGAGCTGCGCTCGAACAGCGACCTCACGTACTTCTTGCGAGAAGGCGGCAGCATCGTCCAGTGGCAGGGGTTCGCGACCGCGTGCGTGAACACGCTCGCGCTCATCGGCGTCAGCTTTGTCTCGGCCGGCGTGGGCTCGGTGGTCGGAGAGGCGGCGGAGGGCGTGTTCGCGGCCGGCATGGGCGCAGAGAGCGTCGCCGAGCTGTCGGCGGGAGCACGGCTCGTCGCCGGCGGCATCCGGTATGGCGCAGGTGCCGCCGCGGAGTCTGCGGGCAACGCCGCTGGGCAGGTCGCGATCCAGGGCGGTGAGGCTTCGCTCAGCGGCGCCTTCCTCGAGAACCTGATCCAGAAGGTCGGCTCCGACGTCGTGCTCGGCCAGCTCGCGAAGGATCTCGGCGCGGCGAAGGACCTCGAGAAGCGCGCCGGCGGCATGTGGGTGAAGCGTGCCGGTCGATTCGTGCTGAAGGAGTCGGCCGTCGTCACCGCGCACACGCTGTGGGGCGCGGCGATCGGCAACGTGGCGCACATGCTCGTCGAGCGGAAGGCGCACGCGGCGTCGCCGATGGAGCTACGCGACTGGTTCCTGCAGGGCGCGGCGACCGCGCTCGGCCGCTACGCCCACCAGTTCGGCAAGGAGAAGGCGCCGCTGGCGAACAAGCTGGGCACGCTCGGCCTTCCGACCGGAAACCGCGCGGCGCTGACCACGACCGAGCTCCTGATGCTCGCCGAGCGCGCGCAGTCGCACCCGACGGGCGACGATGCCGTCGCGATCGTCCGGACGCGCAACGAGCTGCTCGACCAGCTCGATCAGGCGATCGGGGAACTCGAGGCGCGCCCGGACATCGCCGCGCACGCCGACGTGGGCAACACGGCCTCGCTGCGCGAGCAGATCGGTGACGATCGCCGCGCGCTGGCGAGCGGCCCGACCGAGGATCTCGCGATCCAGGACAGCGGCCTGCGCAACGTCGCGAACAGCGGCGTCTATGAGGGTTCGCCCGAGCAAATCGAGCACGCGATCGCGAACGCGAAGCGCATGGGCCTCGAGGGCAAGCGCGGTGGCAAGAACCCGGCCACCGGCAACCAGGTCATCACGATCGGCGATCGCTCCTTCGAGGTGCACGAGACGAGCTCGGGTGGCGAGCACAAGGCATCGCCGAGCGAGGACGCGATCCGCTGGCACAACGAGGTACGCGAGAAGCTGACGCCGGAGGAACGCGCCCGGCTCGAGAGGATGATCGGCAAGCGTTCGCTGGAGGAGGTCAAGAAGGGCTACAAGAGCACCGACGACGCAGCGGAGACGGTGCGGCGCGCGTATCGCACCGACCTGGAAGCGGGAGCCAAGGTGGCGGCGTCGCAGGCGCGCCAAGGGGAGATTCGCCAGTTCGCGGAGGATCGCGGGCTGCTCAAGAGCGACCGGGTCGAGAAGATCCTCGCGGACATGGCGAATGCGGAAAACCCGAAAGAAGCAGCGAGGGAGGCCGCTTACCGGATCCGCAGCCTCGTGATGAGCGAGTTCATGGCATCGAAGATCTTGGCCGAGCATCCGGGTGCGGGTCACGGCGTCCTTGCCGACGTCGTGGTTTGGCAGGAGACGACGCAAGCGACCCCCGAGGAACTGAAGCGCGAGCGCCCGGAATTGTTCGCAAGCGGGCGGCCCGGGACGCGCTTCATCGAGACGGCCCGAGGTCGGAAGCTATACGTCCAAGTCACCGACATGGACCTCGTCGTCGTGCAGGACCAGGTGAGCGGACGCCGACGCGTGGTGCACCGGGAGGAGCTGAAGACCGGGGCCAACGACAGCCCCAAAGAGGCCCGCGCTCAACTCAACAACGGAGCCGATGCGGTCGCCTCTGCGACGACGGGCGGGCCGCCCGTTGCGCTCTTCCTGGGCGACACTGACATCACCGCGACTATTGATCTGCCGAGCGTCGGGAGTTCCACGTCGGCGACCCGAGGCCCGGCCGGCAAGGGCTTCGAAACCGATCTCGGCATCAACTCGAAAGACCTCGACGCGCTCGCGCAACAGTTGTTGAAGCTCGCGCAGGCCACGACCGTTCCGGAGGAGCCACAATGAGGGAGCGCTGGGGAAGTATCCATCTTGTCGTTCCCGACGCGCTGGCGGGCGAACACGACGACCGCGAAGTCATCCAGACGTACGAGCGGACCTACTCCCTCATCGATCTGGCCAAGCGACTATGGCGTTTGATCGGAAACGACGCGGAGGCCCAGCGAATCCAGGCGGTGATGAGCCGGGCGTACGAACGAGATGTCCCCACGCTCGACGGGTCTGACATCGCGAGCCTGATCGAGCCCGTCGCGGCACTTCCCCCGGCACTCCGGCGCGAACTGCAACTCGGGCCCCACGACCGACTCACGATGGCGCAGGTCGAGGACCTACGGCGCCGCTTCGATCGGCTCGATCTCGAGGAATCGCGCGGAGAGGCCGCGGTCCACGCGGTCGAAGAAGTGATCTTCGACATCGAAGGACTCGTCGAGATCCTGCGCCGTGCTCAGGCCGAAGGTGCGCACATCATCTTCAACTGACGCTGCCACCGCAACGCACGTGGCGACCCACGCACGCGGGCGGTGTCTCGCTCGGTTCATCGCCGTCCTCGCGGAACCGTTGCTGGAACAGGTCGAGGACCTGCGAAGGCGCACGGACAAGCTCGACCTCGAAGCGTCGCGCGGCGAGGTGGCGATCCACGCGGCCGAAGAGGCGATCGGCGACATCGACGGCCTCGCTGACATCCTGCGCCGTGCTCTGGCGGAAGGCGCGCACATCATCTTCAACTGACGCGTCGCCCTCGGCGCGTGCCGCTACACTCGCGCCCATGTCGCACGCGCGCACGCACGCGGCGGTCGAGGAGCTCCGCGGGCGCTGGGAGGGCGAAGGGTTCGTGCGCAAGGGCCCGCGCCTGCTCGTGCGCGTCGTGCCGCACGGGCTGCAGATCATCGACATCCATCCGCCCGGCACCTGGCGGACCGCGATCTCGGTGTCGTTCGGGGTGTGGGTCGCGGCGTTCGAACAGCGAACCTCGAAGACGCGGGTGCCGTGGCCGAAGGCGCGCTATCGCGTGCCAGCGGAGCCGAGCTGGCACGCCGTCATCGGGATCGGCGAGCTGCCGGGCGGCCCACCGCACGGATACGTCGACGCGGACATCGTCGACACCGTCTGGCGTTGCTGGCCCGCGGCCGCGCGCTGGCTCGACGAGCACGCGGACCATGCGGGCCTCCTGGCGGCGTCACAAGCGTTCATCGCGACGGGCGTGACGACCGGCTCTGCCCGCCATTTCCGCAACGCGGCGATGTGCTTGCTCGAGCTGGGGCGTGCCGACGAGCTGCCGGCGTTGATGGAACAGCAGCGCGTCCACTGCCGGCAGGCCGGCGTGGGCGGCATCGAACTTCGCAGGGGCTGGTGGGAGCTCGCGTCGACCTGGTGGCACACCGTCCTCGGCCTCGATCCACCCAACCTCGACGGCACGCCGCGCACGCCCGATCGGCCGGTCGCGCCACCGCCGGTCGCGCCCGTGCCGCGCGACTCGATCTGGTACTCGGCGGACGAGTGGCTGAAGACGCGCGCGCCGCGCGCCGCGCTCGACAAGGTCGAGGCGCTGCTCGCGCTCACCACGTTCGAGTGCTGGGACGAGGTCGAGCTCCGCGTCGAGATGGAGCCGGCGCCCGGGATGCGCGCCCTGATCGACGCCCTCGCGATGCCAGACGCGACGGGCCGGCCGCGCTGCGACGCGCTCATCGGCGACGACGAACTGCGCCGTCACGCGATCGGGGTCGATCCGGTGCTCGCTGACGCGCTCGCGCGGTTCGGGCCGCCGCGCGCCACTCGCTGGGCGCAGCTGCAAGGCGGCGACTGGCGCGGGGATCGGTCCGGGTTCCAGTGGACGCAGAACGCGTGCGCGATCTCCGGTGACTGGTTCGCGTTCTGCGACGCGCACCGCGCGCTGGTCGTCGACGGCCGCCCGCGCGTCACGCTGGTCGCGCGCGTCCGCGAGCTGTCGCTCCGCGATCCGAGGACCCGCGCGCCGCTGCCCTTCCAGGGTGCGGCGCACTGTCCCCCGCACGACAACACGCCCTCGTGGCCGCCCGACACCGCGGTGCGCGTGTACCTGCCCGAGTGCCGGATGGGCCTCGACGCCCGCCTGCCGTTCACCCGACCCGACGCGGCGTTCCACCGGTTCTACGACGCGCTCGCCGAGGCGCTGGGCTACCGGCTCTCGCCGAAGCACTTCCGCGCGCTCCTTATCAACAAGGAGGGCACGCGGGCGTACGACCGAAAGCTGGCGCTATAGGCCCCGGTCGTGCGGGCGGTGGCGTGACGGTCCCCTTGGACTCTGCGGCGATTGGCCCGGGCAATGTGCGAGCAACCGCGCCTCGGCGACCGCCCACGGGATGCCGCCTTCGGGCGACGCGAGCATCCGCCTCGCCCGCTGTGCGATCTCGACCAGCCACTCGGGGGTGGAGTGTGCCCACCGAGGTCTCCGTGATCGACTCCAGCCCTTCCACTTCAGACGGGTCCGTCGCGTCGGCGGGTCCATTGCAATCGTTCCCTGCCACCGCTCGAGCCTACCAGGGCGAGCCACCCTGCACCTCGGGATGTGTTGATCGCCGGATGTGCGGACTCTCAGCGCCTCTCCACGTAGATGTGCGTGCGTTCCGACGGCCCCGAGCCAAGCAGGCCCGGGTCATTGAAGACGCGGAGCGTCGTCGTCGTGCGGAAGCGGCAGACGCCGTCGACCATCCTGAACGTCCCGCCACGGCAGCCCGAGTCTGACCAACTGACGTCGACACCCTTGTCACGAGTCAGAATCTTCCACGCATAGGAACCGGGCGGGATTTGCGCTTCGTACGACTCTCGTTCTCCGATGCTGACTTCGAGGTCAAGCAACGGCTCCGGTGCCAGGTCGCGCGCCCCGTGTCGCGGACGACGCCCCGGTACGAGGTGCAGGATCAACTCGACCGGCACGGGCGGACCATCGGCCGTGTACGCATTCTGAATCTGGTCCGGGTTCGAGACGAAGATGGCCCCGCCCCCGCTTGGCTTGAGCCCAAGGCCGCGCTGATAGACCTTGTACTTGCCGCTGCTCACCATCTGGCCAACGCTCACGCCAACGCCGCTGAATGTCGCCTCGAGCGAGGTACCCATGTCGATCGCATCACCCTCGATCACGGCGTCGTAGGCGTGGCCGTATCGAATGGCGGCGAGGTAGTACATCGCCTGGTCAGGCGGGCGGCGCA
>JAIOQA010000320.1 GCA_021413675.1 Deltaproteobacteria bacterium
GCTGCCTGGCCGTGAGCCGCGCCCGCAGCTGCCGGCCCCGGTCGCCGCGGTCGTCGCAGCGCCGGCCGCCGCCGTCGAGGCCGCCGCTGGCGAGCACGTGGTCCAGCGGGTCGGCAACGCCCTGGGCGACGCCGCCTGGCAGGTCTTCGCCTCGCTCAAGAACGGCCAGCCGATGCCGGTCCGCCAGCTCGCGCAGATGATGCGCAAGCGCGGCCTCATCGAGACCGATCCGGAGCAGGTGTGGCCGCACCTCAAGGCCGCGCTGCTCGGCGACGAGCGCAGCTATCGCGGGCTCGGCCTGCGGCCGCGCATCGTCTACCGCGGCCGCGATCTGTTCGCGCCCGGCCCGGTGGCGATGAGCTCCACCGCCACCGCCGAGGCCGGCGTCGCGACGGCGCTGTCGTCGCTCGCGGTCGCCACCCACCGCGCGCTCAAGGAGCGGATCGCCGCCGCCGGCCACGCCGGCTTCGAGCGCCTGGTCCACGCGTACCTCGTCAGCATGGGCTACGAGGACATCGAGTGGATCAAGCGGATCTCGGGCATCAGCTACGCCACCGCGCTGCCGCCCGATGGCTCGAGCGCGATCCTGGTCAGCGCCCGCTCGGGCGATGCGCCGGTCGATCGCCGCGGCGTCGGTGAGCTGCGGGTCGGCGTCGAGGCCAAGAACCTGCTCGCCGGCCTCCTGTTCGCGGCGCGCGAGCTGTCGCCCGAGGCCGAGCGCGAGCTCGAGCGCCCGGGCCGCTCGATCGCGGTGATCTGCGGCGACGCGCTGGTGTCGTCGCTCTTGCAGAGCGGCGTGGGCGTGGTCACCGTCGCGGCGCCGCTGCGCTACGTCGACGACCAGATGCTCGACGAGCTGCTCGCGGGCTGATGCTGCCTGCGGCCGAGCCGCCGGTGCGCTGGCTCGGCCGCGTGGCCCACGCCGACGCGGTCGCGCTGCAGGAGGCGCACCGCGACCGGATCCTCGCCGGAGAGCGCGAGGCCGCGGTCGTGCTGCTCTGCGAGCACGATCCGGTGATCACCCTCGGCCGCAACGCGGTCCGGGGCAACATCCTCGTCGACGACGCGACCCTCGCGGCGCGCGGCGTGACGCTGTCGCCGGTGTCGCGCGGCGGCGACGTGACCTACCACGGCCCCGGCCAGCTGATGGTCTATCCGATCGTGCCGGTGCGCGGCAGCGTGGTCGCGTTCCTCGAGACGATCGCCGGCGCGCTCGCCGAGGTCGCCGCCGCGCTCGGCGTGCCCGGCGCGGCGTGGCAGCGCGATCCGGCGGGGCTGTGGCTGGGCGGGCGCAAGCTCGCGGCCTGCGGCATCAACCTGCGGCGCGGCGTGCCGGTCCACGGCTGGGCCCTGAACGTCGCCACGCCGCCGGCGATGTGGTCGCTGATCGTGCCGTGCGGCCTCACCAGCGCCCCGATCTCCGTCGAGGACGCGCGCGCTGAACGCGGGTTGCCGCCGCCGCCGCCGGTCGCCGAGGTCGCCGCGCTCGCCGGCCCGGTGCTCGCGCGCGCGCTCGCGATCAGATCGCCACAGTAGAGTGCGCGGCATGAGTACCTCGCCCCGACGCGTCGTCGTCATCTACAACACCGACTTCGACGCCGAGTTGATGGCCGCGGGCGCCGAGCTGAGCTCGGTCAAGACCGCCGCGATCTCGGTCTGCGAGGGCCTGAACGCCGCCGGCATCGAGGCCGAGTTGCTCGGCATCCAGGGCCCGGATCTGTTCGAGAAGCTGCAGGTGCTGGCCGCGCGCAAGCCCGACGTGGTCTTCAACCTGTGCGAGTCGCTGTCGGGCGACGCCCGCAACGAGGTCGCGGTGCCGGCGGTGCTCGACCTGTTCGGGCTCACCTATACCGGCACCGACAGCCTCGGGCTCGGGCTGGCGCTGCACAAGCACCGCACCAAGGATGTCCTGCGCGGGCGAGGCGTCGCCACGCCGCCGCACCGGCTGCTGGCGCGGCCCGCGGATCTCGAGGCCGCCGACCTGCGCGACCTCGACTACCCGTGGTTCCTGAAGCTCGCCAACGAGGACGCCTCGGTCGGCATCACCGCCGACAACGTGCTGCGCGATCACGCGGGCCTGGTGCGCCGGTCGCGCGCGCTGTTCGAGGAGTTCAAGTCGCCGCTCCTGGCCGAGCGCTTCGTC
This sequence comes from Deltaproteobacteria bacterium, assembly GCA_021413675.1. Lineage (GTDB taxonomy): Bacteria > Myxococcota_A > Polyangia > Haliangiales > Haliangiaceae > JAIOQA01. Next base: position 2,144 of record JAIOQA010000320.1, read on the forward strand.
GACGGCCGCGAGGTCAACGTCACGATCCTCGGCAGCGGCGCCGACACCGAGATCCTGCCGCTGCACGAGATCGACTTCGCGGCGATGCCGTCGGATCGCCCGAACATCGTCAGCTACGCGGCCAAGTGGGACGAGAAGCACGTCGACTACGTCGGCACCAAGCCGGTGCCGATGAAGGGCGTGAGCGATGCGCTGGCGGCGGCGATCCGGACCACCGCGCGCGCGGCCTGGGATGCGGTCGGGCTGCGCGACTACGGTCGCGTCGATCTGCGGATCGATCGCGCGGGCACGCCGTGGGTGATCGACGTGAACCCCAACTGCGACACCTCGCCGGACGCCGGCGCGGCGCGCGCGGCGAAGGCCGCGGGCCTGGACTACCCGGCGTTCGTGGCCAAGATCGTGACGCTGGCGTGGCGTCGGACGCGGGGTGCGGCGTGATCGAGATCCGGCCGGCGGTGCCCGCGGACCGCGACGCGATCGCGCGCGTGGTCACCTCCGACACCACCTTCAAGCCCGACGAGGTCGCGATCGCGATCGAGCTGGTCGACGACAGCTTCGCCGGCGATGTCGACTACCGCGTGCGGGTCGCCGAGGACGGCGCCGGCGGGCCGGTGGTCGGCTACCTCTGCTACGGCCCGACGCCGATGACTGCGGCGACCTATGATCTGTACTGGATCGTCGTCGACGCGACCGTGCGTGGCCGCGGCATCGCGCGCGCGCTGATCGAGGGCATGGAGGACGAGCTGCGCGCCGCCGGCGGCGGCCACATCCGCGTCGAGACCAGCGAGACCGAGGGCTACGGCGCGGCGCGCACGCTTTACGAGCGCACCGGCTACCCCGAGGTCGCGCGCATGCGCGACTTCTACGGGCCCGGCGACGCGCTGATCGTGTACTACAAGATCCTGTGACCCAGGCCGCCCGGGCGCTCGTCGCGCTGCTCACGCTCGCCGCGTGCCGCGGGCGCGCGCGACCAGCGGACGATGCCGCGATCGTGCGCGATGCGCCCGCGGTGATCGATGCGGCGATCGCGCCCCCGGTGGTGCCGCCGGGCCCGCTGGCGCTGGCGCGCATCGACGTGAAGAGCGACGCGCCGGCGATCGACACCGCGGCGATCGCAGCGGCGGTGCGCGCCGGGCTGTACGCCAGCGGCGAGTATGTCGGGCCCGATCAGCCGGGGACCAAGGCGCGGGCGCGGATCACCGTCGGGGCCACGGTGCGCCCGGCCGCGGGCCGCGACCCGGCGCAGGCGGTGGTCGCGATCGAGGCCGCGGTCGACCTGCCCGGCACCGAGGAGCCGACGCTGCGCGCCCAGGTCGCGGCGGCGCGGCCGATCGCGCGGCGCGCCGACCCGGCCCAGATCCAGCGCGGGCTCGCCGAGACCGTCGCCGCGGCGGTCGCGGTCGATCTCGTGGCGCGCGAGCACGCGCGGCTCGCGCCCGTGGCGGAGCTGGCGGCGATGTTCGCGAGCCAGGACGAGCAGGCGGTGGCCTGGGCGCTCGAGCTGGCCGGCGCGCGGCGCGCGCAGTCACTCGTGAAGGCGATCGTGCCGCTGGTCCGCCGGCCGGAGCCGGTCGGCCCGGCGGCGGTCGCCGCGCTGGTCGCGATCGGCGATCCGTCGGCGATGTCCGGGCTCGCCGACGCGGTCGACTTCAACGATCCGGTCGCGCTCGGCATCGCGATCGAGGCCGCGGTCGCGCTCGGCGGCCCGGATGCGAACGACTTCCTCGAGCTGATCGCGAATCATCACGATCCGAGGCTGGCGGCGCGCGCGAAGGACGGGCTCGCGCGGATCAAGCGGCGCGAGGCGGGCGAGAAGTAGCCGGGTCTGGGTCCGGGTCCGGGGCTGGATCCGGGTCCGGATCCGGTTCTGGGTCCGGTTCTGGGTCCGGGTCTGGGTCCGATCCGGCTTCTGGGCGTGCCCGTGCCCGTGCCCGTGCCCGTGCCCGTGCCCGGATCTGGGATCCGGACCCGGTCCCCGTCCCGGATCCGGTCCCTGTCCCGGATCCGGTCCCTGTCCCGGATCCGGTCCCTGTCCCGGACCCTGTCCCGGACCCGGTCTCGGTCTCCGCTACTCCTCGACCTCCGCCTCGTCGTCTCCTCCCTCCGCCAGCCGCTTCAGCTTCTTCTGCAGCCCGAACCGCGACAGCCCGAGGAGCCGGGCCGCCGCCGTCTGGTTGCCGCCCGACCGCTCCATCGCCGCCGCGATGTACGCGCGCTCGGTGATCGCCAGCGCCGGGCGCAGCCGCAGATCGCCGCTGGGCGCCGCCGGCGCGACCTCGGCGACCGCGCGCCGCGGCCGGGCCACCGCCTCCGGCAGATCGGCCACGTCGATGACCTGACCGCCGAGCGCGACCGCGCGCGCGAGCGCGTTCTCGAGCTCGCGCACGTTGCCCGGCCAGTCGTGCGCCGACAGCGCGGCCTGCGCGGCGCGGGTCAGGCGCGGCTCGCGACCCGGCGCGACCCGCGCCAGCACGTGCTCGATCAGCAGCGGCAGATCCTCGAGCCGCGCGCGCAGCGGCGGGAGCGCGATCGTGATGACCTCGAGCCGGTAGCGCAGATCGTCGCGAAAGCGGCCCGCCGCCACCAGCTCGGCGAGCGAGCGCTGGGCCGCGGCGATCACCCGCACACGCGCGGTGCGCAGCCGATCGTCGCCGACCCGGCGGAAGCCGCCGTCCTGCAGCACGCGCAGGAGCTTGGCCTGCATCGCCGGCCCGGTCTCGGCGATCTCGTCGAGGAACAGCGTGCCGCCGTCGGCGATCTCGAACAGCCCGCGGCGATCGCGATCGGCGCCGGTGAACGCGCCGCGGACGTGGCCGAACAGCTCGGTCTCGAGCAGGGCCTCGGGCATCGCGCCGCAGTTGACCGCCACGAACGGCGCGTCGCGCCGCGGTCCGTGATCGTGCAGCGCCCGCGCGACCAGCTCCTTGCCGGTGCCGCTCTCGCCGACGATCACCACCGGCAGCGCGACCTGGGCCGCGCGCTCGATGACCTCGATCACCGCGCCCAGCGCAGGCGAGCGGCCGACCAGCGTCGGGTAGCCCGCGCGCAGCCGCTGGCGCGCGTCGCCCGCGACCGCGCGCGCCTTGATCAGCTCGGCGTCGGCATCGGCCAGGTCCGACGACAGCCGCGCGTTGAGCGCCTCGACCTCGGCGGTGCGGCGGCCGAGATCGTCGGCGAGCCGCGCGTTCTCGATCGCGATCGCGGCGATGTCGGCGAGCTCGAGCAGGAGGCCGGCGGCGCCGTCGTCGAACGCGCCGCCGCGCAGCCGGTGGTCGACGTAGACGCAGCCGGTGATGCGGCCCTTCTGGCGCAGCGGCACGGCCATCACCGAGCGCAGGCGCAAGGCCGAGACCGAGACCGCCGCGCCGAAGCGCTCGTCCTGACCGGCGTCGATCGTGATGACCGGCTCGCCGGTGGTCGCGGCGCGCTCGGCGATCGAGCGGCTGACCACGCCGCCGTCGGCCGGATCGTCGCCGCAGAGCGCGTCGTGGCCGAAGTTGCGCGCGACGACGATGTCGAGCGCGCCGCTGGGCGCGCGCAGGAGCAAGAAGCCGCGCTCCGCCGAGCTCATCTCGATCGCGGCGTCGATGACCTCGTCGAGGAGGCGATCGAGCCCGAGCTCGGCGTTCAACCGGCGCGACAGCGCGAGCAGGCGGCGCAGGCGACCGACCTCGGCCGCAGCGGCCGGGGCAG
>JAIOQA010000321.1 GCA_021413675.1 Deltaproteobacteria bacterium
CGGCGCGGCGTCGGCGGTGGGCACCGGATCGGCGCGGCGGGCGTCGGCGATCGCGAGCGGCGCGGCCGCATCGATCGTGTCGATCGCCCCGGCGTCGGCGGACGCGGCGACCGGCGGTGCGATCTCCGCCGCATCGACGAGGCTCGCATCCGGCGCGATCGCGACACCGGCGCCAGCGTCCTGCGCGAACCCGTGCACGGGCGCCTCGCGCTGGCGGACCCACCAGACGATCGCGGCGATCGCCGCCGCGGCGATCGCCACCACCAGCCAGGCGCCCCAGCGCGGCGAGCCCGGTCGCGGTTCGCGCGCGATCGGCGCGGTGACGTCGGCGATCGCGCCGCTCGACCCGCGCGCGGTGCGGGCGGTGACCTCGGCAGGCGCGGGCAACCGGGTCGGCCGCTGCGGCGCCTGACCCTGATCCTGCCCCGGCGCCTGATCCCGCCCCGGCGCCAGATCCGGATCCGGACCCGGCTCCGGATCCGGCTCGTACTCCCCCGCCTCCTCCTCGCCATCCGGCAGATCGCGGATCGCCGCCATCGGGAACAGCGGCGTGGCCCGCTCGAGCACCCGCTGGAACGCGACGTTGGTCGCGAAGCTCTGCTCGCGCGTCGTCGTCGCCCGCCGCTTGCCGCGCGCGTTGACCGGCGTCGGCCCGAGCCCGCCGGGCGCCGTGAACGGGGCGCCATCTCCGACCGGCGGCCGGCTGATCGCCGCCGTGCGCGGCTCGCGCGCGATCGCCGCGGTGCCGGGCTCGTCCGCCGAGGTCGTGTGGACCTCGACCGCGGTCGCGCCCGCGTCGGCGATCCGCTCCGGCGGGCAGTAGCGCGCGACCGCGTCCGCCAGATCGCGCGCGCTCGGCAGCGGCTCCTGGCTGTACAGGAACCGGTTGAGCGCGTGGTGGAACTCGGCCGCGGTCGCCCATCGGCCCTCGCGCTCGCGCTCGAGGCCGCGCAGCACCGCGGCGTCGAGCGCCGCCGGCACCTCGGGCGCCAGCGTCGATGGCGCGACGATCGGCTCGTCGGTGACCGCGGCCAGCGTCTGATCGGCGGACGCGCGCGCGAACAGCCGGCGCCCGGTCAGCATCTCCCACAGCAGCACCGCGACCGAGAACAGATCGCTCTGGCCGGTCAGACGCTCGCGCCGCACCTGCTCCGGCGACATGTACGGGAACGAGCCGGTCGGCGCACCGTCGCCGCCGGCCTCGGCGGCGCCGCCGTCGCTGAACCCGACCGCGATGCCGAAATCGACGAGCTTGACCTCGCCGTCGCGCGACAGCATGACGTTGCGCGGCGACAGGTCGCGGTGGATGACGCCAAGGCCCTTGCGATGGGCGTAGTCGAGCCCGTCGAGGATCTCGGCCGCGATCCACGCCGCGAGCGTGGGGCCGAGCCGCCGGCCGCCGCGCGCCACCGACTCGGTGAGCCGGTACAGCGTCGGGCCGTCGATGTACTCCATCGCGATGTAGTAGATGTCGTCGACGACGCCGAGCTCGTAGACCGGCACGATGTTGCCGTGGGCCAGCCCGACCAGGGTCTTGGCCTCGGCGACGAACAGATCGACGAAGTGGCGCTGCCCGGTGAGCCGCGGGTGGATCTGCTTGATGACGAGCTGCTTCTCGAAGCCGGCGGGCCCCAGGATCTTCCCGAGGTAGATCTCGGCCATCCCGCCGGTCGCCAGCTTCTCGGTCAAGTAGTACTTGCCGAACGTCGCCGGCAGCTCGTGCATGCCGCGCGAATGTATCATCCACGGGTGCGATCGCGCGTCGACCTCGGAGCCCTCGCGCGCAGCTGCGCGCTCGGCGTCGCGATCGCCGGCTGCGGCGCCGACGCGATCCGCATCGAGCTGGTGCCGGTCGACGCGGTCCCCGGCGGCACCTGCGGCCGGCCCGCTGACGCCAAGACGCTGTTCGTCACCGCGCTCGGCGACTTCCCCGCCGAGGGCCGGTCGCTGGGCGCGAGCGCGCCGGCGTCGTTCGGTGACTTCCCGGTCGACACGCGGCAGTTCACCGTCGAGATCCTCGGCGCGAACGGCGCGATCCGCGCGATCGGCAAGACCCGGCCACTGGTGCTCGGCGAGCTGCCCGACGGCACGCGCGTGCCCGTGATGATGGCGCCGCCCGACGGCTTCTGTCCGGTCGGCGCGATGAGCGCGGCCCGCGATCGACCGCTGGTCGTGCGGCTCGGCGCGGGCGCGCTGGTGCTGGGCGGCAGCGACGATGGCGCGCCGCTGCACACCGCCGAGTACTACGATCCGGCGACCGGTCGGTTCAGCCCGGTGGCGGTGCCGTCGGTCTACGCGACCGCGCTCGCGTTCACCGGCGCCGCGGCCACGGCGATGCCCGACGGGCGCGCGGTCGTCACCGGCGGCGCGAGCGCGGCGTACGTCGTGTTCGACCCCGAGACCCGCGCGTACACGCCGCCCGGCGCGCTCGGCCAGGTCCGCGCGTACCACGCGGCGGTCGCGCTCCCCGACGACAAGATCGCGCTGTTCGGCGGCTGCACGCTGCTCAACCAGACCACCGGCGAGTGCGAGCCCGGCGGCGCCGATCCGACCGCGGCGGTGGTCGTGGCGCTGACCAACGGCGAGCTCGCGGTCGGGCCGCGCGCGGCGGTCGCGCGGCTGGGCGGCAGCGCGCGGCTCGAGGCCGGCGGCAGCGATCTCGCCGGCCCGCCCCAGTTGCTCGTGGTCGGCGGTGTGAACGCGCTCGGCCAGCCGGTGACGGTGAGCGAGCGCGCCGACCCCACCGGCACCGCGACCGCGGCGACAGCGCCGGGCGCGCCGGGCATCGCGGCGCCCCTGGCCAGCGGCGCGATCCTCGTCGGGTTCGCGCCGCCCGGCGCGGCGGCCGCGGGCGCCGCGGCCGTGATCCCACCCGCTGGCGACGCGGTCCCGGTCGGCGCCACGATCGCGCGCGCCGACGCCGC
>JAIOQA010000322.1 GCA_021413675.1 Deltaproteobacteria bacterium
CCGCGGCACCGACACGCTGCCCGAGGCGCGCCTGCTCGCGGTGCCGCTGTGGGTCGGCGATGGCTCGGCCGGCGTGGTCGCGGTCGAGCTCGATCGCGCGCGGCGGCGGATCGAGATGGAGCCGCGGCTGTTGCTCGAGGCGATCGCGCGCCAGGCCGGCGTGGCGATCGCGCGCCTGACCCTCGCGACCGAGGCCCGCGCCGCGGCGCTCAAGGCCCAGGCCGAGGAGCTGCGCAGCTCGCTCCTGTCGACGGTCTCGCACGATCTGCGCACGCCGCTGGCGGTGATCACCGGCATGGCCTCGACGCTGCGCGACGACGCGCCGCCGGCCGGCTGGACGCCGGATCAGCTCGAGTCGCTCGACACGATCGTCGACGAGGCCGGCCGCCTCGGCAAGATCCTCACCAACCTCCTCGCGATCACGCGGGTCGAGAGCGGCGCCGAGGTCCGGCGCGAGTGGGTGCCGGTCGAGGAGCTGGTCGGCGCGGCGCTCGATCGCGCGGATGCGGCGCTGACCGGCCACCCGGTCGCGCTCGCGGTCGATCCCGAGGTCGGGGTGATGGTCGATCCGATCCTGACCGAGCAGCTGCTGCTCAACCTGCTCGAGAACGCGGCCAAGCACACGCCGCCGGGCACGCCGATCGAGGTCCGCGCGGTGCGTGCCGATCGCGATCGCGGCGATGGCGATGGCGGCTCGGTGCCGGGCGTCGCGATCGAGGTGAGTGATCACGGCCCGGGCCTGCCGCCGGGACCGGAGGCGCAGGTGTTCGACAAGTTCTTCCGCGGCCAGGACGTCCGCGCCGCCGGCGCTGGCCTCGGCCTCGCGGTGTGTCGGGGCATCGCGACGGCGCACGGTGGGACGATCACCGCGTTGCGTCGCCACGAGGGCGGTGCGACGTTCCGGGTGTGGTTGCCCGGCGGGGCGCCGCCCGTCGAGTTGCCCGATGCCGACGAGGACCGCGCCGCCACCGCGCCGCCGCCCCCGGTGCCACCCCCATGACCGAACCGACCGACACGATCCTGCTCGTCGAGGACGAGGCCCCGATGCGCAAGTTCCTGCGCGCGGCGCTGACCAGCCATGGCTTCCGCGTGATCGAGGCCGCGAGCGTGCACGAGGCCGAGGCCGAGATCACGACCTCGCCGCCGAGCGCGATCCTGCTCGATCTCGGGCTCCCGGACGGCGACGGCCTCGACCTCCTGCGGCGCGTGCGCGAGTGGTCGACCGCCCCGGTGATCGTGCTGTCGGCGCGCGATCGCGAGCAGGACAAGGTCCTCGCGCTCGACGCGGGCGCCGACGACTACCTGACCAAGCCGTTCGGCACCGGCGAGTTGCTCGCGCGCATCCGGGTCGCGCTGCGCCACGCGCGCGCCCGGGCGACCACCGATGATCCGGTGATCGTCGCCGGGCCGATCCGCGTCGATCAGGCGCGGCACGAGGTCACGGTCGAGGGCGCGATCGTTCACCTGACGCCGATCGAGTTCCGCCTGCTGCTGGTGCTCGCGCGCCACGCGGGCAAGGTGCTGACCCATCGCCAGCTGCTGCGCGACGTCTGGGGCCCGCGCTCGACCCAGACCCACTACCTGCGCGTGCACATGGCCGCGCTGCGCCGGAAGATCGAGGCCGATCCGGCGCGGCCGCGCTGGCTCACCACCGAGCCCGGCGTGGGCTATCGCCTGCGCGACGAGCCGCCCGGCGCCACCTGAGGCGACGAAGTCGCCGGTTCAGGTTCCGGACGAGATCGGGACCGTCGTCCTCGACGGGGCCGATCGATCGAACAAGGGCCTGGAGGCGAAAGCCTCACAGGCCCCTGATCACTCGCTCGGCGCGAGCGCGCGGCCGTCGTAGTCGCGCCACGGCGGCGCCGGGTGCGCGCGATCGCGCACGCGGATGACGGTGCTGTCGCCGGGCGCCGCCTCGAGCTGATCCCAGCCCGCGGGCACCCGTGGCGGAGCCCAGTCGAAGAGCCACTGGCCATCGCCGGGCGCGATGTTGATGCAGCCGTGGCTGACCGGCGTGCCGAAGTCGCGGTGCCAGGTCGCGCCGTGGACCGCGTACCACGTGCGGTACGACATCACCCACGGCACGCCGGGCTGCTGCCAGTGGTTGCCCGGCGGGCCCTCGAGATCGCGCACGGTGGCCTTGAGGACGATCCGGTAGACGCCGGTGGGCGTGATCGCGCCGCGGCCGCCCGACGACACCAGCGTCGCGAACACCGGGCGATCGCCCTCGGCGGCGACGAGCGTTTGCGCGTCGAGATCGACGTCGATCCAGCGCGCGTGCGGCCCGACGCCCAGCGGCCGCGCGGTGCGCCGGGCGATGCGCGCCTGCGGCCGCGGGATCCACGCGTCGCGCGCGACCTGCAGCCACGCCGGCGTCTCGCGGATCACCGGCACCAGCGCGCGGTCGGCGTAGCGCCGCGCGATCGGCGCGTCGTCCGACGGTGCCGCGTGCGCGACGACCTCGGCGCCCGGCGTCGGGGCGTAGATCCACGCGAACGGCCAGCCCGGCGGATCGCGATCGAGGCCGGTGATCGGCGTGGGATCCGCGGCGGCGGGTTCCTCGATCGCCGCGTCGCTCGGCACCAGCACCGCCGCGCACACCCAGCCCCGCGGCGCGAGCGCGACCCATGCGCGACAGCCGTGGCCGCGCACGATCCGCACCGGCCGCACGCGCGCGCCGACCGCCAGGCGCCCGATGCGATTGCCCACGCCCGCGATCTCGTAGATCCGCGCGCCGAACGGCGCCGCCACTGAGCGCGTCGTCGCCGGCCAGCCCGCGAGCTCGGCGCCGGCCAGCGGCGCGGTCGCGTCGCCAGCGACCGCGGCGCGCGCGACCAGCATCACCGCGAGCAGGACGCCGGTGCGCGCGAACATCGCGGGTGCCCCGCGGCTCAGCGCTTGCGCAGCAGGTTGCGCGACGTCCACCACGACCACACCAGCATCACGCCCGCGCCGCGCGCGGTCCACCAGCCCCACATCGCGCGATCGGCCTGGCCGCGGCCCTCGAGCACCACCGCGATCGTCGCGCCGGCGATGCCCACGCCCGCGAAGATGATCTGGTGGCCGAGGCGGTACATCAGCTGCGTCGACGGCTCGAGGTTCTTGAACCGGATGCCGAGGTCGCCGGCGTGCGCGGCGCGCATGAACTTGCGCAGATCGGCGGGCAGGGCCGTCACGCTCATGACGAGATCCTTCGAGGTCTCGACCAGGAGCGTCGACCAGTCGCCGTCGTCGCCGAGCACGAACCGCTCGACGTACGGCCGGATCACGACCATCGGGTTGAGCGTGGGATCGAGCTCGGTGCAGAGGCCCATCAGCAGGAGCAGCGTGCGCTCGAGGACGATGAACTCCTTGGGCACGTGGAAGTTCGCGGTCAGCTCGCGCAGCGAGATGTCCATCTTCCGCAGGTCGGCGACGCTCTCGACGGCCTTCTCGGGATCGAACTTGATGTCCTTCAGGTTCAGCGAGTCGAGCGAGATCGTCTCCTGGAAGCGGCTGTGGAAATACTCGACGACCTGCTCGAACACCCGCTCGTCGGCGCCGCGCGCGACGAAGCCCATCTGCCGCATCGCCCGCACGATCCGCGGCGTGTCGCGGGTGAGCGCGCCCTGGATGAGCTCGACGATGCCCTGGCGCATCTGCGCCGGGATCTCGGCGACCGCGCCGAAGTCGAGGAAGACCAGCTCGAGGTCGCCGCCCGCGCCGGTGCGGACCAGCAGGTTCCCGGGGTGCGGATCGGCGTGGTAGAGGCCGTCGCTGAAGATCTGCTGGCAGTAGACCTCGACCACCTTGCGCGCGAGCGCCGTGCGGTCGACGTTCATCTTGCGCAGCGCCGGCATGTCCGTGACCTTGGAGCCGACCTCGAAGCGCGTCGTGAGCACGCGCGCGGTCGACAGCTCGCGGATCACCTTGGGGAACGCGACCTCGTCGCGGCCCTCGAAGTTGGCGGCGATGCGCTCGCCGTTGTCGGCCTCGGCGCGGAAGTCGAGCTCGACCAGCACCAGCTCGCGGACCTCACGGTAGATCTCGTCGAGGCCCTGGTACGGCACGAAGTGCTCGACGATCCGGAAGATGCGGCGCAGCGTGCGCAGATCGGTCCGGACGATCTCCTCGATGTCGGGGTACTGGACCTTCACCGCGACCGCGAGCCCATCGTGCAGGGTCGCGCGGTGGACCTGGCCGATCGACGCCGAGGCCAGCGGCTTGCGCTCGAAGGTCGCGAACAGCTCGTCCGGGGTCTTGCCCAGCTCCTCGACGATGCGCGCCTCGATGTCGGGGTAGGGCCGCGGCGGCACGGCATCTTGCAGGCCCTCGAGCTGGCTGCGGAACTCCTCGGGGAGGAAGTTCGTCATGATGCTGATCAGCTGCCCGACCTTGATGAACAGGCCCTGCAGCGAGCAGATCGTGCGCTCGATGCGGCGCGCGTTGCGGAGGTGGGTGGCGCGCAGCGCGTGGTGCAGCCACTCCTCGTTGTTGAAGCGCGCGCGGAACCGCAGCCAGAGGTAGCTGAGGATCACGCGGAACGTGGTCCAGTAGGCGCGCAGCGACCGGAAGCGGCGGCGCGGTGGCCGGCCCTGGCCGCGGTTGTGAACGCCATAGCGATCCGGCGCCGGCTCAGCGGACAGCCCAGGCGCTGGCGCCGACGCCGGCGGACGGCTGGTGTCCACCCGCGCTGCGTTCACCGGCGCAGCATACACCCTCGATTGACAGGGTGGTGGTTCGGCGGTACCGCTGGAACCATGGCCGAGCGCGACGACGAGCGAGAGACCGATCGCGATCTGCCGGAGTCGATCCGGAACCGCCTCGAGGCGATGGTCCCCGACCTCGTCAAGAAGACCTTCGCCGCCGGCATGGGCGCCCTGTTCTCGACGGAAGAGGGCATCCGCAAGATCGCGAAGGACATCAACATCCCCGATGTCGCCGGCTACCTCGCGACCACCGCCGACACCACCAAGGACCGCGTGCTCGAGATCATCGCGCGCGAGGTCCGCGAGTTCCTCGCGAGCGTGAACCTCGGCGAGGAGGTCGCGAAGATGCTCACGGCGCTGTCGTTCGAGATCAAGACCGAGATCCGGTTCATCCCGAACAGCGAGCGCTACAGCGGCGTCGAGCCCGACGTGAAGGCCGCGGTCCGGCTGAAGCGCTCGGATCGCGGCAAGCGCAAGGGCACCGCGCCCGAGCCCGAGGAGGCCGCGGTCGAGGAGCCGGTCCCGGCCGCGGACGCCGCCGAGCCCGAGCCGGGCCGGCTGCGGCGGTTCTGGCGGCGCGGCGCCGGCGAGACCACCGACGAGACCGGCGGCGACGACGAGTAGTCGCGGAACCCGGGCACCGAAAACCAGCGAGCCCGCCGTTTCGCGGCGGGCTCGTCTCGTTCCGGAACCGCGCGGTTCGCGCGCCGCTCAGCGCCGGCGGCGGCGCAGCGCGAAGCCGACGACCGCGAACAGCATCAGGCCGGCGCCACCGCCGCCGCCGCCGGTCGAGCAGCAGCCGGTGTCACCGCCGCCGTTGGCGCCGGGCCAGCACTTGCCGGTGTCGCCCGTGGTCGGCAGGCAGTCGAAGCCCGCCGGGCACTCCTCGGCGTTGCCGGTCGCGGCGCAGTCCGAGCTGCAGCGCATGCCGTCGGGCCCGGCGACGCAATCGCCGGTGAAGCAGTCGGCCGGCCCGGTGCAGGTCGAGCCGGTGCCGCCCGGGGTGTTCACGTCGGGCACGCACACGCCGTTGGTGCAGGTCGCGTCGGCGCCGCAGCTGTCGGCGGTGCAGGTGGGGCAGTCGGGATCCGCCGGCAGGCCGCCCTTGGCACAGGCCGCGTCGCAGTAGCCATCGGCGATGCACCGGAAGCCCGGGATGTGCTGGTCGATGAACGCGATCTCGGCGTCGGTGCGGGTGTCGGCGCCGTAGGTCAGGCAGTCCTGGCTGGTGCCGAACGAGGTGATGCCGACCTGGGTCTGGACGCCCTGGATCATCGCGAACGACGGCCCGCCGCTGTCGCCCTCGCACTTGCCCTTGCCGTCCAGCTGCGAGAAGCACAGCAGGTTGGCGTCCGACAGGCTCGAGTCGGCGTTGGCGCACGACACCGTGAGCTTGTCCTTGAGCGTGTACTCGGTGCCGGCGTTCTGGGTGCCGGCGGTGTGCACGCCGAAGCCGACCATCGTCACGACCACGCCCGCCGGCGCGTCGCCCGCGACGCGGTTGACGTGCACGACCGGGCGGTTGACCGGGGTCTTGAGGTGGATGAGGCCGATGTCGTTGTCGCCCAGGCCGTTCACGTCGAAGCCCGGGTTGGGGATCGTGTCGGACGCGCCGACCGACATGCCGCCGCTCAGCGCGCTGGTCGTGTCGAAGAGCACCGTGGTCGACGCGGTCAACGCCGCCTGGCTCGAGACGCCGACCAGGGACGGCGTCACGCAGTGGGCCGCGGTCAGCACCCACTCCGGCGTGATCAGCGTGCCCGTGCACAGGCCCTGCCCGATGCGCAGCGCGACCGTGGTCGGGAAGTCGCCGACGTTGGTCTTGGTGCCGCCGAGGATGGGCGCGTCCGCGAACGCGGGCGCGCTGGAGGCGAGGACGAGCGCGAACAGACTGGCCTTGAACCGCATGCGCGCAGTATCGCCAGCGCGCGGCGCGCGCATCGCGCCGCCGACTAACCTCGGCTCACGAGCGGTGTGGTCGGCTCCCCAGCACCGCTGCGTGCGCGCCGCGGTGATGCGGCGAGGCGCACTATCCTGCAAGCGCGCCGCCCGGCGGTCAGTTGACGGGGACGACCCGCTCGGTCCACTGCGCGATGTGGTTGTTCGTGCCGATATCCTGGAACGGCAGCCGGAACGACGGCGCGGTCGGCTCGGTGCCGCCGGTCATGCGCGCGGGGAAGAACGGTGTCATCCAGATCTGCGGCCGCAGGTTGTTCAGCGCGGCGGTGCTGCGGACGCCGAACTCGCGCTTCGACGAGAACGTGATCCAGTACAGCGGCTCGTTGTTCGGGCCGAAGCTCGACTGGAACGGCGCCCAGCGCGCCCACGAGTTGGTGAGGCCCGGGCCGATGTCGGCGGCGGCGAGCTTCATCGGCGGCGCCGAGCCGTCGGCCTTCACGACCCACAGCTCGGCCGTCGGGGCGTTGTACGAGTCCTCGTTGTTGTCGGTGCGGTTGAACAGCACCCACTGGCCGTCGGGCGAGAACGAGGGATAGAAGTTGTTGCCGCCGCCGGTGACGAGCGGGGTCGGCATGTCGCCGAACGTCACGTTGACCGGATCGTAGCTCTGGACCACGAGGTTGCCGCCGGTGAATTCCCAGTCCGAACCCGCGCTGCGCTGCACGTAGACGATCTTGTCGCCCTGCGGCGCGAAGTCCGGGTGCGAGGCGACGCTGGTGTTCTGCACGGTCGCGAGCACGTCGCCGTTGGCGGCGTTGCGCAGCGTGAGCTGGCCGTTGAACACCGTGAGCAGCTTGGTGGCGTCGGGCGTGAAGGTCGCGAAGTTCCAGTACATGGTGTCGGGCGCGATCGCCGGGGTCAGCGTGGCGACGTCGAGGATCGTGGCGCTCTTGTTGCCGCCGTCGTAGGTGACCGCCATCTTGGTGCCGTCGCGCGACAGCGAGTGGCACGCGACGCAGCGGCCGGCCGGGGTCTCGGTGGTGGTGAAGAACTTCTCGGGCGGATCACCCGGCTTGCTCATGTCGTGGCGCCAGATGCCCTCGCCGCCGCCGGCCGCGGCCCAGTAGTAGAGGCCGCCCAGGATCGCCTCGTTCGTGAGATGGACGGTGATCGGGGCGCTGATGCCCGCGGTCTGGGGCGCGGCGGTGTCGAGGCCGCGCACGATCACGGTGAGGTCGCCGGCGCCGTGCGAGGCGCTCGACCACTCGGCGGGCAGGTACTTGCCCCAGCCGGTCGCGCCGCCGGCGACGTAGATGCGGAGGTCGGTGAAGTCGTCGCGCAGCGTGACCTCGAACAGGTTGTCGCCGGAGCCGTCGCGCCAGTGGACCTCGAAGTCGCCGAGGTTCTGCGGGACGATCACCTGATCGGGCGGGTACGCGATCGCGACCTGCTTCGCGGTGTCGGTGGCGGCGGCGCCGAACAGCGCCGGCGCGTCGGCGGGCGCGCTCGGATCGACGCGCGAGCCGTGGACGAGCACCTTGACCTGCGCGGTGCCCTGCACGCCGGGCAGGCCGGCGCGCACCGTGGTCTGGCCCGCGCCGGCGCCGGTCGCGGTCAGCGTGTGGTGATCGAAGTAGCCGATCGCGCTGTCGTCGAGGATGAACGAGACCTGGTCGGTCACGTCGGTCCGCGTGCCGTCGGGCGCGACGAGGTTGGCGGTGTAGTCCTGCGTCGGCTGCACGCCGTTGACGACATCGAGGGTGATCGTCGCGGGCTCGACGACGAGCGTGGAGGGGCCGGCGTCCTGTCCAGTCCCCTTGGGCGCGGTGCCGCAGCCGAGAGCGAACGCGAACGCGAGCGACGCGGACAGCACGACGGAGCGTGTGCGGATCACGTGAACCTCCTCCTGGGCCGTGGCGACGGCCCGCCCTCGCTGGGGTCTGTTGACCTTAGTCGATTCCATTCGGGGCGGTAGAGCCATTTCCGCGCCAGCTTTGGTCCGACCGACGACAACGCAGGTGTTCATGTGGGGGATCGTGGTCGGGCCTCGCCGCGCGGTATGGTCGCGCCGTGCCCTCGCTCACCTCGATCCTCGGCAACTCGCAGCGCCTCGACGGTGGCGCGATGTTCGGCAACGCGCCCCGCGCGCTCTGGGCTGGCTGGATCGCGCCCGATGACCAGAACCGCATCCCGCTCGCCTGTCGCGCGCTGCTGCTGCGCGACGGTGACCGTACGATCCTGTTCGAGGCCGGCATCGGCGCGTTCTTCGCGCCGGCCATGCGCGCGCGCTTCGGCGTCGTCGAGGACGAGCACGTGTTGCTGCGGTCGCTGGCTGCCAACGGCGTTGCGCCCGAGGACGTGGACGCGATCGTCCTGTCGCACCTCCACTTCGATCACGCCGGCGGCGTGCTGACCCCCTGGAGCCCCGACACCCCGGTGGGGCTTGCGTTCCCCAACGCGCAGTTCGTGGTCGGAGCGCGCGCGTGGGCCCGGGCGAAGGCGCCGCACGCCCGCGACCGTGCGTCGTTCATCCCGGAGCTGGTGCCGCTGCTCGAGGCCTCGGGCCGGCTCGAGATCGTCGACGGCGAGCGCAGCCGCGCGACCGGCGACCTGGTCCGGTTCCACACCAGCGACGGCCACACGCCCGGCCTCCTGCTCGCGGAGATCGCGATGCCCGACGGCCCCGTGCTGTTCGCCGCCGACCTCATCCCAGGCCTGGCCTGGGTCCACCTCCCGATCACGATGGGCTACGACCGGTACCCCGAGCTGCTCGTCGACGAGAAGGCCCGGCTCCTCACCGATCTCCTGGCGCGCCGCGGCCGGCTGTTCTTCACCCACGATCCCGCGGTCGCGCTCGCGCGCGTCGATCGCGACGACAAGGGCCGGTTCCGCGGGATCGACCCTCACGCCGCGCTCACGGCGCTCACGGCCTGAACCGGCCTTCGCCGGTTCGCGCGCTGCGGGGCGGGCGCGCGATGGGCTAGGCTCGGTGCCGATATGACGGGGCCGGATCCCGACCTCGCGGTGAGCGTGCTGGCCGCGTTCGACGACATGCCGGTGGGCGTGTTGATCGTGCGGTTCTCGCCCACCGCGCCGCCGCGCCGGGTCTACGTCAACCGCGCGGCCGCGCGGCTGTACGAGGGCGAGGTCGAGGCGCTGCTCGCGCAGCCGGTGCCGCTGCGGATCGCGACCCACGATCGCGAGCGCTTCGTCGCGATGCAGCAGCGCTGGCTCGATGGCGAGCCGTTCGACGAGGTGGTCGAGGTCGACATCGAGACGATGACCGGCGCGATCGTGCCGATCCTGGTGCGCAGCGCCGGTGGCCAGATCGGCGCCGACCGGATCCGCATCAGCTTCCTCCAGGATCTGCGGCCGCGGCGCCACAGCGAGGCCGCGCTGCGCGCGTCCGAGGCGCTGTTCCGCCGGCTGGCCGAGGCCGCGCCCGACGCGATGATCATCATCGCCGACGGGCTCTTTCGCTACGCCAACGCCGCCGCGCTGCGCACGCTCGGGCACGAGCGCGCCGAGACCCTGCTCGGCACCGCGGTGGCGTCGCTGCTCACGCCCGAGGACGCGCGGGTCATGGCGGTGCGGATCCGCCGGCAGCTGGCCGGCGAGGGGCTGCCGCCGCGCGACTACGGCGTGCGCCGGAGCGACGGCACCTGGCTCACGCTCGAGATCTCGGCGACGCCGATCCAGTTCGCGGGCCAGCCGGCGATCCTCGCGGTCGGGCGCGACGTCGAGGAGCGCAAGCGCCACCAGGCGGAGCTGATCCGCGCCGATCGGATGGCCGCGGTCGGCACGCTCGCCGCCGGCGTCGCGCACGAGATCAACAACCCGCTCACGTACGTCGTCCTGCAGCTCGATCGGCTGCGCGCCGCGATCCGCGCGCTGGTCCCGGCGCCGGAGCGCCGCGCCGCCGTCGACGAGATGGTCGGCGACGCGCTCGACGGCAGCCGCCGGGTCGCCCACATCGTCCGCGATCTGCTGTGGTTCGCCCGCGACGACGCCGCGCCGAGCGCCGCGGTCGAGCTGCAGGAGCCGGTGACGATCGCGCACAAGCTCGCGACCGCGGCGCTGCGCGATCGCGCGCGCGTGCGGATCGACCTCGAGGGCGTGCCGGCGGTCGTGGGCAACGCGCCGCGGCTCACCCAGGTCTTCGTCAACCTGCTGGTGAACGCGGCCCAGGCGTTCATCGGCGGGGGCCCCGACACCAACGCGATCGACGTGACCTGGCACGCCGATGGCGACGCGATCCTCGTCGAGGTGGCCGACAACGGGCCGGGCTTGCCCCCGCACGCCGCGGGCCAGATCTTCGAACCGTTCTTCACGACCAAGCCCGGCGGCACCGGCCTGGGGCTCGCGATCTCGCGCTCGATCGTCCTGGAGCTCGGCGGCGCGATCGCCGCGTTCGAGCGGCCCGGCGGCGGAGCGGTGTTGCAGGTGCGGCTCGCGCGCTGGCGCGACTGACGCGCGACCGCGGCGACGTTCGGTCGCAGCGCGGGTTTGCGACCACCAGCGATGGGACCGGCTCGTCGGATCCGATACGATCCTCGGATGGGCGGGCGCCCGGATCCAGAGCTCGCGGTCGCCGCGATGGCCGCGTTCGACCACATGCCGGTCGGCGTGATGATCGTCGCGTACCACCCTGCGCGCCCGCCGCGCCGGGTCTACGCCAACCTCGCGGCGGCGCGGCTCTCGGGCGTGACCCTCGACGAGCTCCGCGCGTCGCCGCCGATGCTGCGGATCCCCGCGCACGAGCGCGTCCGCATCGAGGCGATCGCGCGCGCGTGGTTGAGCGGCGCGCCCCTGATCGAGGTGTTCGAGACCGAGCTGGAGACCGGCGCGGGCGAGCGCGTCCCGATCGAGATCCAGAGCGCGCAGAGCCAGCTCGGCGACGAGCGCCTGCTGATCATGTTCCTCTCCGACATCCGCGCGCGCCGGCAGGCCGACGCGACCTTGCGGGCGTCGGAGGCGCTGTTCCGGCGCCTGGCCGAGGACGCGCCCGACACGATCGTGATCAGCGTCGACGGCATCTTTCGCTACGTCAATCCGGCGACCTTGCGCGTGCTCGGCCACGAGACGGTCGACACGATCCTCGGCACGCCGATGGCGAGCATCCTCGAGGCCGACGAGATCGGCGTGATGATCGATCGGATCCGCCGCCAGCACGCCGGCGAGGCGCTCGGGCCGCGCGAGTACCGCGCCCGCAAGCGCGACGGCACGCCGATCACGATCGAGATCTCGGCGACGCCGATCATGTTCGAGGGCCGGCCCGCGATGCTCGCGGTCGGGCGCGACGTCGAGGAGCGCAAGCGCCAGCAGGCGGAGCTGATCCGCGCCGATCGCATGGCCGCGGTCGGCACGCTCGCCGCCGGCATCGCCCACGAGGTCAACAACCCGCTGACCTACGTCATCCTGCAGCTCGGCCGGCTGCGCGGCGCGATCCGCAAGCTCGTCCCCGACGACGCCGTCCGCGCCGACGTCGACGCGATGATCGCCGACGCGCTCGACGGGAGCCAGCGGGTCGCGCACATCGTCCGCGACCTCCTGTGGTTCGCGCGCGAGGACGCGAGCCCGCCGTCGATCGTGATGATCGCCGATCCGGTCGCGACCGCGGTCAAGCTCGCGACCTCGGCGCTGCGCGATCGCGCGGTCGTGCGGGTCGACCTCGATGGCGCGCCGGCGGTCGCGGCCAACGCCGCGCGGCTCACCCAGGTGTTCGTCAACCTGATCGTCAACGCGGCCCAGGCGTTCACGGGCGAGCGGCCCGCCGCGCAGGCGATCGAGGTCACCTGGCGCCCCGATGGCCGCCAGGTCGTCGTCGACGTCGCCGACAACGGGCCCGGGCTGCCCGACGTGCCGGCCCGCATCTTCGAGCCGTTCTACACGACCAAGGCCGGCGGCACCGGGCTCGGCCTCGCGATCTCGCGCTCGATCATCGAGGACGCTGGCGGCGCGATCGAGGCGATCGCGCGCCCCGGCGGCGGCGCGATCCTGCGGGTCCGGCTGCCGCGCTGGCAGGGCACGGTCGTGGCGAGCGAGGCGGTGCCCGAGGCGCCGAAGGGGGGCTCGCGGCTGCTGATCGTCGACGACGAGCCACTGCTCGCCGACGCGCTCGGGCGCGCGCTGGGCGAGCACCACGCCTGCGCGATCGCGCGTTCGGCGACCGAGGCGCTCGACCAGGTCCGCGCCGCGGAGTGGGACGCGATCGTCTGCGATCTGCAGCTGCCGGATCGCTCGGGCCTGGCGCTCGCGCGCGAGGTGCTCGCCGAGCGACCGCGCTACCGCGGCCGGTTCGTCTTCATCACGGGCGGCGCGATGAGCGCCGCCCAGGCGACCGAGATCGCGGCGCTGGGCGGGGCGATGCTCGCGAAGCCGTTCAACGCCGGTGACGTCGAGGCCGCGGTGCAGGCCATGCTCCGCGGCGCCGCGCGCTGACGCCGTCAGTCCGAGCTCAGCTGATACGAGCCGAGCTGATCGAGCAGCTCGACGTGCACGGTGAAGGTCGTGTCGCTGAAGCTCGCCACGCAGTCGAAGCGCAGGTGGGCGAGGACCTCGGTCTCCGGGCAGATGACGCTGTCGGGGTGAACGCCCTTGGCGACCAGCCGCGCGCCGATGTCGTCCTCGATGTTGTGCCAGTGCAGCGTGTTCTTGCATCCCAGCGCGGACACGGCGACGAGCGCGGCCAGGAGGCGCATCGCCCGATGGTAGCGCGGCGGGCGCGGGATCGGCGGGATCGCGGCGCCGAGGTCGCGCGGCCGCGCGCGCCCGCGTAGATTGGCGCGATGCGCCTGGTCCTGGTCGCGCTCGCGGTCGCCGCCCTCGCGGCGGAGGCACGCGCCGACGTGATCGGTCGCCCGCTGGTGCTCGCCCCCGGGTCGATCGAGGGCGGCGTCGCCGTCGAGACCAACCTCGCGCCTCGACGCGTGGGCAAGGCCCTGTCGATCGCGCCCGACGTGCTGGTCGGTGTCACGCCGCGCCTGACCCTGGGCATCGTCCACAGCGCGCGCGCGCTCGGCCTGGTCGCGACCGGCGATGGGCTGTGCCTCGGCGGGATCTATCGCGGCTGCAACGACGCATACAAGAACCTCGCCCTCGACGCGCGCTGGTCGATCCGCGCGGGCCGCGCGGGCCGCGCGGGCGGGTTCGCGCTGGCGGCGCACGGGCGCGCGCTGGTCCGCCGCTTCGATCCGCTGTTGCCCTCGGTGCGCGTGGGCGCGCTCGCGCGCTGGCGGCGGGGCGCGTTCGAGGTCGCGAGCGATCCGTACCTGCAGCTCGGGCTCTGGCATCGGGATCGCGGCAACCGCGCGGTGATCGGCGTGCCGCTGTGGCTCGCGGTCGCGCCGACCTGTCGCTGGGCGCTCTACCTCCACACCGGCGTGCGCGGCGAGGTCGCGGTGTTCGGCGACGCGTGGGCGGTGCCGATCGCGGTGGGCACGCGGGTCGCGGTCACCCCGCGCGTCGACGTCTCGGCCGAGGGCGGCTTCGAGCGCCTGGGCGGGCCGCTCAACACCGGCAACCTCCGTTCGGCGTGGATCGCGGTCGATCTGCGCTGGCCGTGATGCGCCGGAGGCGACGAACCTGAGAGGTGAGCTGGGGTCCAGCCACCGGACGCGAGGTGGCGGATCGACTAGCCGGTGTTCACGACAACGACACCTGCTGCGCGCCGCCGTCGGTCACTTGCGCGCTGGCGCGACCCTTGCTCATGGGGTCCGGCAACATGCGTATCCGCTCGATTCTGTTCTCGTTCGTGACCCTGGCCGCCGTTGGTTGTGCCGACCCCATCGATACCAAGGGCGCCGAGGACGATGCGAACCTCGCGCAGGACGGGAAGCTGGATTCGCAGCGCAAGCCGACCGACCACGGCGCGATCAACAGCGGCAACACGGTGCAGGACGCGCTGGTCTCGGGTGCGCGCTACCACGCGTGGGAGTTCGACCTGACCGGGCCCGCCGACATCTCGCTCGACACCAGCAAGGCGCCGAACGGTCCCGAGGTCGACACGGTGATGTACCTCTACAAGCAGCAGGCGAACGGCAACTGGGGCAGCTACGTCGCCCGCAACGACGACGCCGGCTCGAGCGTGTTCTCGTCGCTGGATCGCAACGCCGGCGCCGGTCACTACCGCGTGCTGGTCAAGGGCTACAAGACCACGACCTACGGCGCGTTCCAGCTGACCTACAGCTGCAGCGGCGCGGGCTGCGTCGCGGTCTGCGCCCTCGGCGACTCGTTCTACGGCCTGCGCAACGATCCGCGCTTCACGGTCTCGCCGGCCAAGGTGCTGACCGCCGCGTCGACCCTGTCCGCGCTCCAGAAGGCCCAGGTCATCCGCGCGATGCACGCGTCGACCCACACCGACGTGACCACCGCCGCCGAGGCCTTCGCGGCCGCGGACCAGGGCGAGATCAACGAGTATCCGATCAAGAACGTCGCGACCGGCGCGCAGTACACCGCGATGGAGTACGGCGCGGGCGACAACTCGTACGGCGCGATCTTCGTCGCGGGTACCAGCACCGTCGCCACCGAGATCCACGACGGCGACTTCTACGAGTGCACGGTGTTCTGAGGCCCTGACAGGCCCGGGCCGCGCGTCGGGGGACCCCGCGGGCCGGGCCTGTCACAGCACGTGGGCGGCGGGGGAACGAGCGGCGAGGCGAACGGAGTCCGGGGCGCACCGAACCGGAACGCCTCGCCGCTCGTACCGGTGGGATGCCGTTGGCGGAGGAGCTGTCGCTCCTGGACGAGATCGAGGCGAGCGCGTGGCGTGACCTGGTCGCGGCCGCGCCGCCGGACCTGGTGGCGATGACCGGGATGGCGTGTCGCCAGCGCGGGGCGGTCACCGCGCTGACCGCGCCGCGGATGCCGGTGCCGCTGTACAACCGCGCGCTCGGCCTCGGCAATCGCGCGCCCGCGACCGAGGCGGAGCTCGACCTCGTGCTCGGGCACTTCGACGAGGCCGGCGTGCGCGATCCGTGGATCCAGGTCGCGCCGACCGCGCAGCCCGGCGCTCTGGTCGGCTGGCTGGCGGCGCGCGGCCTGGTGCCCGCGCGGCGCTCGGCGTGGGGCAAGTTCGTCCGCGGCCGCGAACCCGCGCCGGTGGTCGCGACCGACCTCGCCATCCGCGAGGTCGACGACGCCGACGCCGATCGCCTGGTCGCGGTGCTGCTCGCGGCCCACGGCATGCCGGGGTTACTCGGCGGGCAGCTGCGGGCGCTGGTCGGGCGCCCGGGCTGGCGCATGTACGGTGCGTTCGATGGCGACGCGCTGGTCGGCGGCGCGGCGATGCGGATCGACGGCACGACCGCGTGGCTCGGGCTCGGCGGCACGGCGCCCAGCCATCGGCGGCGCGGCGGGCAGGGCGCGCTGATGGCGCGGCGCATCGCGGACGCGATCGCGGCCGGCGTCGAGGTGATCGCGACCGAGACCGGCGAGCCGATCGCGGGCGAGCACAACCCGTCCCGCGCCAACATGCTGCGGGCCGGGTTCCGGCTCGCGGGCGCCCGCTTCAACTTCGTGCGCGGGTGATCACCGCGGCGATCGCGCGATCCGCGCGTCGCCCGCGCGCGGCCGCGGGTGTGCTACGCATCCGGCCATGATCGAAGTTGGCCAGAAGATCCCGTCCCTCACCATCAAGCGCGGCGTCAGCGGCGGTAACCCCGTCGACGTCGATGTCGCCGCCCTGTTCGCGGGCAAGAAGGTGGTCGTGTTCGCGCTGCCCGGCGCGTTCACGCCGACCTGCTCGCAGAAGCACCTCCCCGGGTTCATGGCGCACAGCGC
Organism: Deltaproteobacteria bacterium; assembly: GCA_021413675.1. Lineage (GTDB taxonomy): Bacteria > Myxococcota_A > Polyangia > Haliangiales > Haliangiaceae > JAIOQA01. Next base: position 16,368 of record JAIOQA010000322.1, read on the forward strand.
CGATCTCGCCGCCAAGGGCGTCGGCCTGGTCGCGTGCCTGTCGGTCAACGACGGCTTCGTCATGGGCGCGTGGGCCAAGGACCAGGGCGTCGGCGACGAGATCGTCATGCTCGCCGACGGCGGCGCGACGCTCACGAAGGCGCTCGGCATCGACTTCGAGATCCCGGGCATGGGCACCCGCGCGCGCCGCGGCGTGCTGATCTTCGACGACGGCGTGCTGACGTCGATCGACATGGAGGCCCCGGGCAAGTTCGAGGTCTCGAGCGCCGAGGCCTGCCTCGTCAAGCTCGGCTGATCACGCGAACGCGGCGCGCACGCGCTCGACGACCGCCGCCGCCCGGCGCGCGACGTCGGGCGCGCGACTGGCCCGCAGCGGCGCGATCAGCGCGGCCACCAGGCCCGCGACCAGGCTCTGCGCCAGCGAGCCGACCGTCGGCGCCGGCAGCGTCGCCAGCGCGGCGCTGGTCGGCGCCACCTCGAGCGCGACGCCGTCGCCGCGATCGAGGGTCTCGCCGCGCTCCTCGGCGACCGCGCGGCCCAGCCCCGCGACCACCACCGCGGCCCAGCGCTCGGTCGGCGACGCCGCGCTCTCGGCGGCGTCCGGCTCGATCGTCGTCAGCGCGGCGAGCTGCGCCGGCGTCGCGCGGGCCAGCGCCCGGGCGAGCTGGGCGGTCGCCTCGGCGATCTCGGCCTCGACATCGGCGGCCGCCGGCGCGGCCCCGAGCTTGTGCTTGCAGCTCGGACAGCGAGCCTGGGCGCGCGCGTCGAAGGCGCGCTGACACGACGGGCAATGCACGTAGCTCATGCGGACCTCGAATTGACGCTACCGCCGCCGCGCGGGCGGGCAAAGTTTCTGGCGCGATCGCGGGCGCCACGAGCGCGTGTTGCTTACCGACGCGTGCCAGCCGGTGCCGGCGCGAGATGACTACTGTCGTACGCATGTCCGCCGTGGCCACCACCGACACCGAGCGGTACTTCTTCGCGCAGCTCGCGCCCGGGCTCCACGTCGACGAGCGGATCCTGGCCTGCGCCTACCTGCGGCCGGTGCTCGCCGGCGGCGGCTTCGCCGATGTCGCGGTCGGGCGCTCGGCGTTCTTCGCGTTGACCGACGAGCGGCTGCACATGATCGAGACCCGGATCGGCGTGTTCGCGCCGCTCCTCGAGAACTGCGGCGTGGTGTCGGTCGCGCGCGCATCGATCACCGGCGCCGCGCTCTCGGCGCGCGAGGACGAACTCTGGCTCGAGCGCGACGGGGTCGCGCGCGGCTACCGCGTCGACCGCTCGACCACGCACGTCGCGTCGCAGGCCGAGTTCTTCGATCGCGTCCTGGCCGCCTGGCCGCGGAGCCCGAGCCTCGAGGCCGCGCTGACGCCGCCGCCGTTCGTGCTGCGGGCCGCGCACGTCGCGACCGGCGTCGTGCTCACCGGGCTGAGCGTGATCGCCAGGTTCGCCGCGGGCGGTTGATCAGCTCTGCGGCTGCTCGCGATTGGTCAGGAACCGGATCAGCGGGAAGTCCTGCTTGGCCCGGCCGAGCTGCCAGTCGTTGCGCGCCAGGAACACGTTCGCGCCGGTGTGATCCTCGGCGATGAAGTCGCGGTTCGCGTCGGCGAAGCGCTTCACTTCCTTCGGATCATCGGCGTCGACCCAGCGCGCCTTCTCGTAGGCCGTGGCCTCGAAGTGGCACGGCAGCTCGTACTCGGTGCGGATGCGATCGGCGAGGACGTCGAACTGCAGCCCGCCGACCACGCCGACGATGTAGTCCGACCCGAGGAACAGCTTGAACACCTGCGCGGCGCCCTCCTCGGCGAGCTGCTCGAGCGCGCGGCCGAGGTGCTTGGCGCGCATCGGATCGTCCGGGCGCACGCGCCGCAGGAACTCCGGCGCGAAGCTCGGGATGCCGGTGAAGTGCAGCGCCTCGCCCTCGGTCAGGGCGTCGCCGATGCGCAAGCCGCCGTGGTTCGGGATGCCGATGATGTCGCCGGCCCAGGCCTCCTCGGCGATCTCGCGCTCGTTGGCCTGGAACAAGAGCGCGTTGTGCACGCCGATGGTCTTGGCGGTGCGCGGGTTGGTCAGCTTCATGCCGCGCGTGAAGTGGCCCGACGCGAGCCGCATGAACGCGATGCGGTCGCGGTGCTTGGGATCCATGTTCGCCTGGATCTTGAAGACGAAGCCCGAGACCTTGGGCTCGCCCGGCTCGACCGAGCGCTCGACCGCCGGCTGCGCGCGCGGCGGCGGCGCCAGCTCGGCGAGGCCCGCGAGCAGCTCGCGCACGCCGAAGTTGTTGACCGCCGAGCCGAAGAACACCGGGGTCAGGTGGCCCTCGCGATACGACTGCACGTTGAACGGCGGGCACAGCCCGCGCACCATCTCGACGTCGTCGCGCAGCTTGCTGACGTCGTCGGCGGGCAGCAGCTCATCGAGCAGCGGATCGGTCAGCCCGCGGCAGGTCAGGCCCTCGCGCGCGACGTCACCGCGGCCGCGCTCCATCAGGATGAGCTGATCCTTGCGCAGGTCGTAACAGCCGCGGAAGCCCTTGCCCATGCCGATCGGCCACGACGCCGGCGAGACATCGAGCGCCAGCGTGTGGGCGATCTCGTCGAGCAGCGCGAACGGATCCTGGCCGTCGCGATCGAGCTTGTTGATGAACGTCGCGATCGGGACATCGCGCAGCCGGCAGACCTCGAACAGCTTCTTGGTCTGGGCCTCGATGCCCTTCGCGGCATCGATCACCATGATCGCGGAGTCGACCGCGGTCAGCGTGCGGTAGGTGTCCTCGCTGAAGTCCTCGTGGCCGGGCGTGTCGAGCAGGTTGAACGTGCAGTCGGCGTAGTCGAACGTCATCACCGACGTCGTCACCGAGATGCCGCGCTCGCGCTCGACCTTCATCCAGTCCGAGCGGGCGCGCCGGCGATCACCGCGCGCCTTGACCGCGCCGGCCAGCTGGATGGCGCCGCCGAACAGCAGCAGCTTCTCGGTCAACGTCGTCTTGCCGGCGTCGGGGTGCGCGATGATCGCGAAGGTCCGGCGACGGGCGACGGCTGGGGGTAGGGCGGACACGGCGGCGCACTCTACATGACGCGACCGTCGCCGCCAACGTCGGTGATCTCGGGCCTATTCGAGGACCAGGCCGCAGTCGCTGCAAGCGCCCGCGACCAGCGGCGCGGCGGTGCCACAGGCCGGGCACGGCAGGTGCTCGGCGTGCTCGTCGATCGTGATCGCGACCGGAGCCACGCCCTCGCGCTCGAGGGACTGGCGCCAGTCATCGCGCAGGAGCGCGGCCAGCCGGGGCAGTTCGTCCTCCTCGACCAGGAGGTGCGTCTTGGTGCCTCAACTGGAGCGGGCGGCACCCGGGCAGCCGACCAGCGCCGGCAGGCCCGCCGCCAGGCAGCGATCGCGCAGCTGCTTCATCTCCGGCAGCGATCCGGCCATCGCCGGGACCAGCTGCAGCCCGTCCAGCATCTCCTCGGCATCGGCGATGGTCAGCGGCGCGTCGTCCATACGCGGCGCACCGTAGCACGGGGACGGACGCGGGCGTCAGTCGTCTTCGGGCGGGGCGGGCCCGCGGCGCGGCACCAGGTCGGTGTAGGCCGCATGCAGCGTGGAGGCTTCGAGCGTGAGCGCCAGCTGGCGGCGCTTCATCCGCTGGGCCAGGTCGAACTCGCGCGGCTCGAACTCGGTGCGCTTGCCGCCCAGCGGGATGATGCCGCCGGCCGGGATGCGGTTGGCGTAGTCGGCCCAGATCCGTGGATCGTTCGTGCACGTGTACGTGCGGCAGATGCCGGGCCGGGCCTTGTGGACCGTGCAGAAGTGGGTGTCGGGATCGTTGTGCACGCAGTAGTGATCGCTCTCGCGCTGGCGGTTGAGATAGGGCTCGCCGTAGTCCCAGCGGATGATGCCCTCGTCGAGATCCTGCGACGACAGCGGGAACGATAGCCGGCAGCAGCGCGCCTGGCAGAGGTGCAGCAGCTCGGCGCACGGCGGCGCCTCGGCGTCGAGCTGGTACTTGTCCTCGGGCGCGCCGAGCAGCACGCGGCCCTGCGAGGTCTCGTCGGCGGTGAGCAGCTGGGTGACCATCATCGGCGTGCGCATCCCGACCGCGGCCTCGACGGTGCCGACCGGCGGTGCAGCGGGCGTGCCGGGCGCCGCGGGCTCGGGCTCGAGGCCATCGATGCGGCGCGTGAGCTCGTCGGTCAGCGCCACGACCTGCGCGGCCAGGCGCAGGACGTCCTCGCGCGCGTTGGTCACCGCGAGGTTGACGAACCGCAGCGCGCGCTCGAGCTCGCGCCGGTTGACGGGCGCGTCGGGCGCGGTCGTGCCGTAGCTCGTCGCCTGATCGTCGTCGCGATCGCTCATTGCCGCATCATGCCTCGGTTCGGCGGCGGCGGATCGCCGGGGTGACGGTGGCGCGACCGGGACCTCGTGCTTACCGTGCGCCCGCAGGATGTCAGGCAAGCGCGTGCTCGGAGTCGCGGCGGTGATCGCGGTGGTGGTCGGGGCGTGGCTCGCGGTGCGCGGGTGCGGCGCGCGCGAGGCGGGCGTGGCGTCGGGCGCGAGTGTCGCGAGCGGGGCTGCCGGCGCCCTCGACGAGCCGCGGACCGGGTCCGCGGCGCCACCGCCCGCGATGAGCGCGAGGTTCGATGCCCGCGCTGGGGATGACGTGGTGACCGCGCGCGACCGCGGCGCGGGCGACGCGGGGCCCGCTGTCGATGGTGGCGGCGCGCTGCCGTCCGACGATGCCGGCGTCGCGCCGCGCGATGGCGCGGTGCCCACCGGCGGGCCGCTCGGTGTCGACGATCGCGGCGAGCCCTACGACGGCGGGCTCGTCGATCGCCGCGGCCGCAACGATGGGCTCGGCGCGCAGCTGAACCGCGAGTTCATGCCGCTGGCCAGCGAGTGCATCGACCTGGCCCAGGCCCGCAACCCGGCGCTGACCGGGACCCTCATCTTGCAGATCTCGCTGGCGCCCGGCGATCACGGCAAGGCGATCGTCGCCGCGGTCAAGCCGCGCGCCGACAACACGATCGCCGATCCCGAGCTGCTCGAGTGCATCCGCGAGTCGTCGTTCTCGCTCGACGCGCTGGTCTCTCCGTACGACTTCGACCTGACGATGCCGATCACGCCGGTCGCGGTCGACGCGTCCACGCGCTGACGACCCGGGCATGCGAGGCTCGCCGCGATGCCTCGCCTCTCGCTCCTCGTGCTCCACGATCGCCCCGACGAGCTGCGCGCGACCCTGGCCGCGATCCCCGACGCCGACGTCGCGTTCGCGACCGCCCCCGACGAGGTCGCGCCGGCCCTCGCGCGCACCCGGCCCGACGCGGTGTTCTCGATCAAGCACTCCGGCTTCCCCGGCGCCGCGCACCGGCCCGCGATCGAGTTCCCGACGGTGCGCTGGTTCCAGGTCGGCGGCTCCGGCTACGAGCACGTCGCGCCGTGGGATCGCGACCGCGTGATCGTGACCAACTGCCAGGGCGTGCTCGCGCGCCAGCTCGCCGAGACCGTGGTCGCGGCGATCCTCGCGTTCAACCGCGGCCTCCTGCGCTACCGCGACGATCAGCGCGCGCACCGCTGGGCGCCGATGCGGTTCCGCGCGCTCGCCGGTCAGACGCTGGTGATCGTCGGCGTCGGCGCGATCGGCGGCGAGCTCGCGACCCTGGGCAAGGCGCTGGGCCTGCGCGTGATCGGCGTGCGCCGCGGCCGCGAGCCGCACCCGGCGCTCGACGAGCAGCACGGCCCCGAGGCGCTGCACGCGGTGCTCGCGCGCGCCGACATCGTCAGCGTCCACGTGCGCGCCACGCCGGAGACCGCGCACCTCCTCGACACCGCGGCGTTCGCCGCCATCAAGCCCGGCGCCCTGTTCGTCAACACCTCGCGCGGCAGCGTCGTCGACGAGGACGCGCTGCGCGCGGCGCTCGATCGCGGCGCCCTGGCCGGCGCGTACCTCGACGTCTTCGCGCAGGAGCCGCTGCCATCGGCCAGCCCGTGGTGGGACCGCCCCGACGTGCTGGTCACGCCCCACGCCGCCGACACCGTCGACGACTGGCCGGTGCGCTTCGCCGAGGTGTTCGTCGACAACGTCGCGCGCTGGCGCACCGGCGCGCCGCTGCGCCACGTCGTCACGTGATCGCGTCGAGGAAGCGCGGGATCGCCGGGTTCTGCGCGCCGGTCACGTGCGCGACCGCGAGCTCGAACCGCACGCGCGTGCCGGTCACCGGGCGGAACACCACGCCGGCGCGGCCGAGCTCCGCCGCGCCGCTCGCGAACAGCGCGACGCCGAGCCCGGCAGCGACCAGCGCCAGCACCGCGAGCTTGGTGTCGGCCTCCTGCACCACGTCGAGCGCGACCCCGGTGCGGGCCAGCGCGACCGAGGTCGCCTGGGTCCAGCCCGGCTCGATGCCCTGGCGCGCGATCACCGCGCGCTGACCGTCGAGCGCGGCGATCGGGATCGCGGCGCGCTTCGCGAGGGCGTGGCCCTTCGGCAGCGCGACCACGAGGCCATCGCGGCGGACGACTCGCGCGGTCACGCCATCGAGCGCGACCGGCAGGCACACGAGGCCCACGTCGATGGCGCCGTTCTGCAGCGCTGCGATCTGCGCCGCGCTCGCGAGCTCGACCAGCGTCAGCCGCAGCCCGGGGTGACGCGCCGCGAACGTCCGCACCACGCCCGGCAGGAGCGCGTAGGTTGCGGCGGTCGCGTAGCCGACGGTGATCGCGCCGATCTCACCGCGCCCGGCCCGGGCCACGTCGTCGAGCGCGTCGCGAGTCCGGCGCAGCACGTCGCGGGCGCGGCCGAGGAACGCGGTCCCGATCGGCGTCAGCGCGACCGAGCGGGTCGTGCGCGCGAACAGCGCCGCGCCGAGCTCGTCCTCGAGCTCGCGGATCGCGGCGCTGAGCGGCGGCTGCGACAGCGCGAGCCGCCGGGCGGCCCGGCCGAAGTGCAGCTCCTCGGCGACGGCGACGAAGTAGCGCAGGTGGCGCAGCTCCATGCGCCGAGTGTAGCCGGGCATTCATCCGCGGTGCGTATGGATCCGATTCGAAGACGGTCTTGGACGACATGGTTCGATCGCCGGTATCCCCAGGGCATGTCGATGATCGCGATCGTCTTTCACAGCGGATACGGGCACACCGAGGTCCAGGCCCGGGCGGTGGCGCGGGGCGTGGCCCGCACCGGCACGCCGCGGCTGGTGCCGGTCCACCAGATCGAGGACCACTGGGACGCGCTGGCCGCCGCCGACGGCCTGGCGTTCGGCGCGCCGACCTACATGGGCAGCGCGTCGGCGCCGTTCAAGGCGTTCATGGACGCGTCGGCCGCGCGGGTCTGGTCGGCGCAGCGCTGGCGCGACAAGCCCGCCGCCGGCTTCACGACCTCGGCCTGGCCCAGTGGCGACAAGCTCCAGACCCTGGTGCAGCTCGCGCTGTTCGCGATGCAGCACGGCATGATCTGGATCGGCCTCGATCAGCTGCCGGTCGATGGCGAGGCCGCGCCCAACCGGCTGGGCGCGTGGCTCGGCGCGATGGGCCGCAACCGCCACGGCGAGGCCGCGCCGAGCGAGGGCGACCTGGCCTCGAGCGAGCACCTCGGCGCGCGGCTCGCGCGGGTCGCCGACGAGCTGCGCCGCGGGCGCGCGGCGGGCGGCGGCGCGTAGTCACGCAGTCACGGCAGCGTCGCGCACTCCGGCGGCTCCTGCTCGACGACCGCCGGGCCGCGGTAGGCGATCGTCATCAGCCCGCCGACCGTCACGCCATCGGGGACGACCACGCCGTACCGCAGCATCTGCGGCGCGGCGCCGCCATGGGCGCAGCCGCAGCGATGGATCGTGACGGTCGTGGTCGGCTCGAGCGCGCGCTCGACCAGCCAGATCTGCTTCTGGCGATCGCGCATCAGCTCGACTGCCGGCGGCGCGTCCTCCTCGCCCTGGCCGATCACCAGCACCCGCTGGTGGTCGACCTCGACGACCGCGCCTGGCCGCGCCGCGGGCGTGTGCTCCCAGGTGACGACCGCGCCGAGGGGCCTGGTGAGGAGCGTGAGCTTCTTCGCCTTGACCGCCGCGCGAAACGCGCGC
>JAIOQA010000323.1 GCA_021413675.1 Deltaproteobacteria bacterium
CCGCGCCACCTCGCTGTCGGCCTTCGCCTTCGCGGCGTCGCGCTGCGCCTTGGCCGCATCGCCCTGCGCCTTCGCGGCGTCGCTCTGCGCCTTCGCGGCGTCGCCCTGCGCCTTCGCGGCATCGCCCTTGGCCTTCGCGACGTCTTCGCGCGCCGACGCATCGGTCGCCGGCGGCGCGTCGCGCGGCGTCACCATCACGATCACGTCGTCGCCGACCGCCTTGACGTCCCAGCGTCCTGGCCGCGCCAGCGTGACGACCACGCGCACCAGCGCGCCGCCGTCTGACATCTCCTGCGCCGCGACCTGGCTCACCGCCCAGGTGCCTGGCGTCCAGGTCGCCGAGGTCTCGTGCGCGCCGCGCACCGCCTCGTCGAGCGAGGCCTGCGCCACGTCGATGACGACGCGGGTCGGCCGCTCGAGCTTGTAGACCGTGAACGTCGCGGTCTGCGATCCCCGGACCTTCACCGACGCGACGCCGCCGCTCTCGTCGACGGTCACCGCGCGGATCTGGTTCTTTGCCCCGGCGTGCGCCGGCGTCGCCGCGCCCAGCGCGACGACCACGAGGGCCAATGGAATCCAGAGAGTCTTGCGAACGGTCATGGTAGCTCCTCGGGGCGCAGCACGGCCCCCGTGGGCTCGGACAGACGCCCACCACGACGCCTCGATGAGGAGGCGCCCGCGGCCGCGCGAGACGCGCGGTCGTGCAACAAATTGTCCCCGGTCTAGTTCGCGATCACAAATTTTCGTCAGCGATCGGCCGGGCCCGATCGCCGATCAGGTGCCGCCGCCGGGCGACACGCTACGCAACATCGGCTCGTCTGGACGCTCCGGCGCCGACGGAGAAGCGGTCTCCGCGGCCGCGTCCGCCTCGTCCTGGGTCGGCGGGTACAGAAAGATCGACTTGTCCTCCGCCGCGCGGGCCGCCTGGTTCGGGACCTGCTCGGGCACCAGCTTGAGCGTGACCGTGCGGTCGCCGATCTCGCCGACCTGGGCCTTCTCCTTGCCGAGGCAGTCACCCTTCGCGGCGAGGTTGCCGTGATCGGCGGTGTCCTGGAACAGCGCGTAGCGGCGCAGGCCGCGGCTCATGATCGCCACCAGCTTGAGATCGCGCAGCGCGTACTTGCTGGCGATCATGTGATCGCACTTCTGCGCGACCGGCACCGGCGCCTCGCTGGTGCCGCCCGACGACATGCCGGGCTGGTTGATGACGAACGACTGGAACGGATCGCGGTTCTCGTCGCCGCTCGGATCGAGGGCGAAGTCGCGCTCCTTGAACTTGTGGCGGATCGTCTTCACCTCGTCGGCCGGGACCAGGTCCTCGACCTTGAGGTAGACCTGCAGCGCGTCGCCGGACTTGGGCGCGCCTGGCGCGGGGGTCGCCGGCGCAGGTGCCGCCGCCGCGCCGCCCGCGGGCGTGGCCGCCGGGGGTGGTTCGTCACCGCCGCCGCCACACGCGGCGAGCGTCATCGCGACCAGGGTGATCCGGAGAGACGACCTGTTGACGCATGCGCCGCTCATGCTCACAGCCCTCCCTTCAGCTTGCCGGCCGCGTCGCGGTCGCGCTTGGCGGCATCGTCGACGGAGCCCTGGACCTCGCGCTTGACCTCGCCGGGCAGCCCGCCGCTGCCGCTGCCCTTCGCGCCGCTGCCACTGCCGGCGCTGCCGCTGCCGCTACCGCTGCCGCTGCCACTGCCGCTGCCACTGCCGCTGCCCGAGGCGGGCGCCGGCGGAGGCGGTGCCGGCGGCTTCGCGCCCGGCGCCGGGGCGGCCGCCTTCTTCTCGTCCTGCCGGAACGTCGACGCGGTGAACCGCGCGGTCAGCAAGATCTCGCCGTTCTTCACCAGCGGCTCGGCGATCGTCAGGTTCTCGATCGTGATGATCCGTTCCTCTTCGCGCGGCAGATCGCCCGCCGCGCCCGAGTCGTCGTGCGGCACCAGCGAGACGAAGAACTTCTTGATCTGGTTCCACGTGCCGGTGAGCTCGATCTCGATCGGCACCCGGTAGAAGTCGTCGACCTTGGCCTCGCGCTTGTACTCCCACTTGCGCACCTCGACGCCCGCATCGCCGACCTTGCGGTTGAGCGTCTCGAAGAACGCCGGCAACTCGGCCTCGGTCGGCAGCGCCTTGCGGTCCTGCTCGATCTGCCGGTTGAGCGCGATCTGCTTGGTCGACAGGTCCTTGAACTGCTCGAGCTGGATCGAGAGGTTCTCGCCCTCGTCGATCAGCGTCTTGTTCTGCACCTGCTCGCGCGTGTACTTCTTCTGCAGCGGGCGCAGCATGAACTGCCAGTAGAGCAGCCCGAGCAAGAGCGCGATGACCCCGAAGATCATCGCCTTCTCGCGTGGAGGCCGCCGCGCGAAGTCGGCGAGCGCGCCGCCTGCCTCGTTGGTCGCCATCAGTACACCACCTTTCCGGTGATCGTGAACTGGTAGTAGCTCACCGAGCCGTTGGCGTCGGTGACGCGCTCACCACCGCGCGGCGTGACTTCCATGAAGTAGATCGACGCCTGCAGCCGCTTCGCGACCTGGGTGACGTCGGCGTCGGACTGCGCGCCGCCCGACAGCGTGAACACGCCGCCCTTCTCCGAGAAGCTCGAGATCCAGACGTGCTTCGGATCCCAGAGCGGATCGAAGCGGCGGTTGGGATCGCCCTTCGGGCCATCGGAGGTGCGGGTCGCCATCTCCTTGGTCATCGTCGGCGAGCGGCCCGGCGTGAGGATGTCCGACAGCTCCTGCAGCAGGTGAGCCGGCACCGACTTGGCCTTGACCAGCTTGGCGATCGCCTTCGACCGCTCCTCGGCCGACTCGACGACGTTCTGCAGCGCCTTGCCCTTGTCGACCTCGGTCCGTTTCTTGGCGTTGTCGGCCTCGAGCCCCGAGTCGGTCTGGCGCAGCTGGTTGTACTTGGTCTGGATCCCGCGGTGGTAGCCGAAGTAGATGCCCGCGAAGAGCGCCATGATGCCGAGCGCGCCGAGCGCGACCTGCTGCTGGCCCGGGTCGGCCTGGCGGCGCGGCTTGCGCTGCGGGAGGAGGTTGATCTTGATCATGGGACGGACCTCACTTGTCTCCGGCCGCGCGCAGCGCCAGGCCGAGCCCGACGAGCGCCTCGGGTGAGTGCGCGGCGAGGTACCCGCGATCCAGCGATGGATCGATCTCGACCTTGCGCCAGGCGTCGAGGACCTCGACGGTGAGCCGCGACCGGCGCTCGATCGCGCGGTGCAGCGCCGCGACCTTCGCGGTGCCGCCGGCGAGGCAGATGCGGGTGACGTTGGTGTCGGCGGTGGTCGCGAGGAAGAAGTCGAGGGAGCGCTGGAACTCGCCAGCCATCACCTCGGCGACGCCCTCGATGATCCGCTCGACCTCCTGCGGCACGACGCCGTTCTCGTCGTAGTGGCCGCCGACCTTGTAGGCCTCGGCCTCGTCGGCGGACACGCCGAGCTGCTTCTGGATCTCCTCGGTGAACGCGTTGCCACCGATCGTCACGTCGCGCGTGAACAGGCTGATGCCGCCGCGCACGATGTTGATGTTCGAGATCGCCGCGCCGACGGTGATGATCACCGCCGTCTCCTTGGGGTCGAGCTGGTAGTTGATCTCGAAGCCGTTCTGGCCGGCGAACGCGGCCACGTCGACGACCATCGGGATCAGGGATGCGTCGCGGACCACTTGCGTGTAGTCGGCGACGACCTCCTTCTTGGCCGCGACCAGGAGCAGCTCGGTCTGGCCGCTCGAGTTCTGCGGGTTGACCACGTGGTAGTCGATCTCGACGTCGTCCTTGGCGAACGGGATGTGGTGCTCGGCCTCGAACCGGATCTGGGTCGCGAGCTCCTCCGGCTTCATCGCCGGCACCGAGATCTTCTTGATGATGACCGAGTGCCCCGCGATCCCGATCGCCACGTCCTTCTGCTTCAGCTTCAACCGGCTCCACAGCGCGCGGATGGCCTCGGCGACCGCGCCCTGATCCATGATCGTCCCATCGACGATGGTCTGCGGCACGAGCGGTTGCATGCCGAAGGCAGTGAGCGCGTAGCCGGTCCGGGTCTTCTTGACCTGGACCGCCTTGATGCTGCTCGAGCCGATGTCGAGACCGATGCAGTTTTTCGCCATGGAACCCCGACGGTTGGAGAGGCCCGGCCTACCTGGGTCTACTCTTGCCTACATGGTAGGTGAGTATCTCCCAGAACCGCAAATTTCTGTCGTTGTCATGCAGAAACGCAAACAACAACAGGTCGTTAGGAGAGGCCGTAGTCTTTGAGCTTGTACAGCAGCGCGCGGTGGCTGATCTCGAGGAGCCGGGCGGCACTCGTGCGATTTCCACGGGTTGTCACGAGCGCGCGCCGGATCAGATCGATCTCCAGCGCGCGGGTGGCCTTCTTGATCGAGAGCTCCTCTGGCTCGGCGCTGGCCCGGGCCGGGCGCAGTGACTCCATCACCAGCTCGGCGCCGATGCGCGGCGTCTCGGCCAGGACCAGGGTGCGCTCCACGGCGTTCTCGAGCTCGCGCACGTTGCCGGGCCACGGCCGGCGCGACATCACCGCGATCGCGTCCTCGGTGAACTCGGCGCCGGGGCCGTGGATCGCGTGGTGGCGGCGCACGAAGTGATCGACCAGCAACGGCACGTCATCGGGGCGCTCGCGCAGCGGCGGCACGGTCACGGGCAGGACGTTCAGGCGGTAGAACAGATCCTCGCGGAAGCGGCCGACCTTCACGTCCTCGGCGAGATCGCGCAGGGTCGCGGCGACCAGCCGGACGTCGACCTTGATCGAGACCGTGTCGCCGACCCGCCGGATCTCCGACTCCTGGATCGCGCGCAGCAGCTTGACCTGCAGCGCCAGCGGCAGCTCGCCGATCTCGTCGAGGAACAGCGTGCCGCCGTCGGCGTCCTCGAACAGGCCGGCCTTGTCGCGGACCGCATCGGTGAACGAGCCGCGGCGGTGGCCGAACAGCTCGGACTCGAGCAACGCCGGCGGGATCGCCGCGCAGTTGATCGCCACGAACCGGCGCCCCGCGCGCGGCGACAGCTCGTGGATCGCGCGGGCGACGAGCTCCTTACCGGTCCCGCTCTCGCCGCTGACCAGCACGGTCGATCGATGCGGCGCGATCCGCTCGAGGGTCGCCCGCAGCGCGCGCATCGGCGCGCTCGCGCCGATCAGCCGATCGAGGCCGGCCTCGTTGCGCACGCCATCGGCGCGGCGATGGGTGCCGGCCCGGCTCGCGCGGAACAGGGCCAGCGCCAGGTCGTCGTCGTTGGGGATGCCGACCAGACAGTCGGCGGCGCCGGCGCGGATCGCGCCCTGCCCCACGTCGGCCTCCCCGGCGGAGGCGATCGCGATGACCGGTGGGCCGCCGACCAGGCCGACGGCGAGCCCGACGTCGGCGATGATCACGTCGCAGGTCGCCTCGGCGAGCCAGCGCCGGGCCAGCTCGGCGGTCGCGACGGCGGCGACCACCAGGCCCCGACGATCGAGGAGGACATGCACGGCCCGCCGGGAACGCTCGTCGGGATCGACGAGCAGAACCCTGTGGATGGCACCCGGAAGACCCTCCGCGGGCACCCCGACTGTCGAGGTCTCCGCCGAACTCACGTGAGTCGAGGCTAGCACGCACCGTCGAAGATCACGCAGTTTGTCGACGCGCGGTCGCTGTGCGCCCGACGACGACACGCCGACGCGAGCCCGCACCGCGGCTGTGAGATCCGCCGCGTCCACCGCTCTTGCGAGCGATCCCGAGCGCGATCTAGTATTCGCGCGCGTCGAGGGAGTTCAGGGGACCGCCAACCGAGTTGGCAGATGCCAACGAGATTGATAGCTTCCACTCCGGACTCTCGCTGTAATCGTCTGAAATCGTTCGTCCCTGGAGCTGGCCGCTCGCTTGCTCTAGGATGCAGCACTCAACGGAGGCCTGACATGAGTCGTCGCGCACGCACGCTAGTTTCCTACTGCACCTTCGGTGCGCTGACGGCGGCTCTTCTGGCCGGTTGTCCTGACCGCGAGGTCTCGCAGGTCTTGCCCGGTCAGGACAAGGCCGAGGTCAAGGACATCCCGCTCCAGCTCAACCGCAACCTCGACCTGTTGTTCGTCGTCGACAACTCCGGGTCGATGACGGAGGAGCAGGCCGGCCTCACCGCGAACTTCCCGAAGTTCATCCAGGTGCTCGATCAGGTCCAGGGCGGTCGCCCCGACCTGCACCTCGGCGTCATCTCGACCAACGTCGGCGCCGGTCACTTCAACATCTCGAAGTGCGACGCGCCCGGCGACGACGGCCACCTGCTGCAGGGTCCCGGCACCACCGTCGGCGGTGGCGGCACCGCGTGCGCGGGCATCAACGCGGGCGCGAAGTTCCTGTCGGACGTCGCGAACACCGACGGCTCGCGCTCCACCAACTACTCCGGCGAGCTGAAGGACGTGTTCAGCTGCATGGCCGCGCTCGGCACGACCGGCTGCGGTCTCGAGGCGCCGCTCGAGTCGATGCGCAAGGCGCTCGATCCAGCCAACGCCTTCAACAGCGGCTTCATCCGCCAGAACGCCTTCCTCGGCATCGTCATCATCTCGGATGAGGACGACTGCTCGATGCGCGACAGCACGGTGTTCAACCCGACGTCGAACCTCGGGCCGATCAACTTCCGCTGCACCCGCTTCGGCATCTCCTGCGATGGGGATCCCGAGCTGCTCAACATGGGCCCCCGCACCAACTGCCGCCCGAACGAGGCATCGCAGTACGCGTACGGCGTCAACGAGTACGTCAACTTCGTCCGCGGCCTGAAGAGCGACCCGAACTCGATCGTCGTCGCCGGCATCCTCGGCAACCCCGAGCCGGTCGCGATCGGCCCGAACACCCACGAGAACAAGCCGACCGAGCCCGCGCTCGTGCAGTCGTGCGAGACCGCCAACGGCTTCGCCGTCCCCTCGGTCCGCACGTTCAACTTCCTGCAGGGCTTCCCCAACCGCAACTCGTTCACCACGATCTGCGCGACCGACCTCTCGGACGCGCTGGTCAACATCGCGAGCCTGATCAAGGAAGTCATCGGCGATCCCTGCATCCAGGGCACGCTGAAGGACGTCAACCCGACGGTCGACGGCGTCCAGCCCGACTGCGTCGTGTCGCAGGTCGTCGACCCGAACACCGACCACGAGGTCGAGACGATTCTCCCGGGCTGCGTGCCCGCGGGCGCCGGCGCGCACACCAACACGCCGTGCTGGTACTTCGAGGAGGACCTCGCGCAGTGCTCGATGACCCCGTCGAAGCTCAAGCTGAAGACGGACTACGGCGGCGCGAGCGCCCCGGCCAACACGCACATCAAGGCGCAGTGCGTGGTCAACTGAGCTAGTTCGAGCTCAGGGGATCGAGACGACGGGCGGCCACACGGCCGCCCGTTCGCGTTTTCGGCGCCGCTGCGGATGCCAGATCGTGCCGCCAGCGCGCGCATCAGCCTCGGGGTTTCTCGCCTGGGGCTCGGGGTCGCGATCGCGGGGCTGGGGGCGCCAACGTCAGGCGCATTGCCAGCCGCGCCCCCCGGTGATCCGCACCCAACCCGCCGAAACGACATGGGGCGCACGCTTGGCCAGCGCCTTGCTCTACCCCCGCGTAGGCGCCCCTGCGCCGCCGCTCGGAGCCCGCCATGCGTCTCGTCTCGTCCGCCCTCATCACCGCCGTCCTCGCCACCCTGACCGGGTGTCCCGATCGCGAGCTCGCCAAGCTCGATCCCAGCGCGGACAAGGCCGAGACCAAGGAGATCCCGGTCACCCTCAACGACAACGTCGACATCCTGTTCGTGGTCGACAACTCCGGTTCGATGAAGGAGGAGCAGACCTCCCTCGCCGCGAACTTCCCGCGCTTCATCCAGAAGCTCGCGACCCTGCCCAACGGCCTGCCCTCGGTGCACATCGGCGTGGTCTCGACGGACGTCGGCACCGGCAACAACGACATCTGCAACGGCGTCGGCGACGACGGTCAGCTGCAGACCAACGGCTGCGGCGGGATCAGCGGCGCGTACCTGTCCGACGTCGCGACCGCCGGCGGCGGCCGCGACCGCAACTACAGCGGCGACCTCGCGCAGCAGTTCGCCTGCACCGCGCAGCTCGGCACCAGCGGCTGCGGCGCCGAGCAGCCGCTCGAGTCGATGCGGCTCGCGCTCGATCCGACGCGCAACAAGAACCCCGGCTTCATCCGCGACAACGCGTACCTCGCGGTCGTGATCATCTCCGACGAGGACGATTGCTCGACCCGCGACCGCGCGATGTTCGGCCTGCAGAGCTCGACGACCTCGTCGCTGTTCTCGTGCACCGCGTACGGCCTCAGCTGCGACGAGGCCGACCTCACCGGCGCGGGCGCGAAGCACGGCTGCATCCCGAACGAGGAGTCGCAGTACATGTACGGCGTCGACGAGTACGCCGACTTCCTGATCGGCCTGAAGGGCGAGAAGAACGTGATCGTCGCCGGCATCACCGGCGATCCCGATCCGGTGACGGTCGTGCACGACGACAACGGCGATCCCGTGCTCTCGCCCTCGTGCGAGTCGCAGTTCGGCAAGGCGACCCCTGCGGTCCGCAACCGCGCGTTCCTCGATCACTTCAGCCAGCGCACCGCGGTCCGCATCTGCGACAGCGATCTGTCCGCGGCGCTCGACAAGATCGCGGTCGGCATCCTCGGCGCGATCGGCGACCCGTGCATCCAGGGCACCCTCGCCGACCGCAACCCATCCGTCGATGGCGTGCAGCCCGAGTGCTCGGTCACCGACGTGATCCATCCCGACACCGCGACCGAGGAGCAGCACTCGGTGGCTGCCTGCAACGCCGCGGTCAGCAACACGCCGTGCTGGCGCCTGGTCACCGACGCCGATCAGTGCGGCGACTGGCCGAGCAAGCTCAAGCTCGTGGTCGAGCGCGGCTCGACGACGGTGCCGTCCGACACCCACGTGCGCGCGCAGTGCGTGACCCGGTGATCGCGACCTCGCCGGCGCGGCTCGTGACTGAACGGAAGCGCCGCTCGACCTCGAGCGAGATCGATCCGGCGCCGCCAACGCCGCGCACGCTGCCAACGCCGATGGCAGGCCGCACCGCGTAACGCCGCGGAAGCGCGCGCGTGGAGCTGGCCGATGGTTTGCTCCGTGTCGATCGATGCTGTCTGGTCGATTCGCTGCGCTGATCTCGCTCGCGCTCGCGCTCGCGCTGGTGCCCGCGTGCACCGCGGCCGAGCCCGTGGGTCCCGCGGTTCCGGACATCACCTCGGTCATCGTCGACCGCTGGTATCCGCAACACCCGACGCCGGTGGTCGATCTGCTGTTCGTCGTCGACACCAGCGCCTCGATGGCCAGCGCGCAGGCCTCCCTCGCCGCGAACATGCCGGCGGTTGCCGACGCGCTCGCGCCCCCGCCCCGCGGCCTGCTGTCGCTACACGTGGGCGTGGTGTCGGCGGATCTCGGCACCGGCGGCGTGGCGCTCGGCACCTGCACGCACGACGGCGATGACGCCCGGCTGCTCACCGGGACCTGCGCCGGCCTGACCGCGCCGTTCCTCGAGGACGTGCCGCTCCGCGATGGCCAGCGCGCGCGCAACTACAGCGGCGCCCTCGCCGATCGCCTCGCGTGCGCGACCCAGCTCGGCACCAGCGGCTGTGCGATCGCGCAGCCGCTCGAGGCGATGCGTCGCGCGCTCGATCCCGCGCGCAACCCCGGCTTCCGCCGCGCCGGTGCCAGGTTGATGGTCGTGCTGGTGTCGAACCAGGACGACTGCTCCGTCCGCGCTCCGGACATCTTCGCGGCGCCCGGCACCGATGCGCAGAAGCGCTTCCGCTGCACGACCCAGGGCCTGACCTGCGCCGAGGAGATCGCGACCGTCGGCGAGAAGCACGACTGCGTGCCCGACGAGGCCTCGCCGTACGTGCACGGGGTCGACGAGTACGCCGACTTCCTGGCCGGCAGCGGCGACGCGGGTGCCGCGCTGGTCGGAGTGATCAGCGGGCCCGCATCACCGGTGACGGTCGTCGGCACGCTCGACGAGCCGGCGCTCGTGCCGGCCTGCAGCGGCGCGATCGGTACCGCTGCGCCGGCGGTGCGGCTGCGCGCGCTCGCCGATCGCGTTGCGTATCCGGCGGCCTCCGACGTCTGCGGGTCAGACCTGTCGGTCGCGCTCGCGCCGATCGCCTATCTCAACAAGACCACGCTCGAGGCTACGTGCATCGGCGCGCCGATCGTCGACACCGACGCGGTCGCGCCCGGCGTCCAGCCCGAGTGCGCGGTCACCGAGTTCGTGCATCGCGACACGCCGGAGGAGACCGCGACGCTGCTGCCAGCCTGCGACGCCACGGAGAGCGTGGTGCCGTGCTGGAAGGTCGCGCCGTACTCGGCCTGCTTCGCCGACGGCCTGCTGTTCTCGGTCGAGCGTCACGGCGGACTCGTCGAGCCCGACACGGTCGTCCACGTGCAGTGCGTCGGTGCCTCCGTCTGATCGATCGCGCGCGCTGGCAATCGCCGGCACGCCTCGCGAGCGCCTGACGGATCCGCGATGCGCGCGCCACGTACCGATCGATGCCGACTCCACGCGTTGCCCCCGTGCTCGTGCTCGCGCTCGTCGCTGGTTGCCCCGATCGGCCGATCTCCTCGGTCGACCCCGAGCCCCACTCGGTCGAGCGCAAGGACGTCCCCGTCACCCAGAACACCAAGCTCGACCTGCTGTTCGTCGTCGACAACAGCGGCTCGATGCAGGAAGAGCAGGACTCGCTCAAGCTGAACTTCCCGCAGTTCATCCAGCAGTTCGCGAACCTGCCGAGCGGCCTGCCCGACATCCACATCGGCGTCATCTCGACCGACGTCGGCTCCGGCCCTAGCTCTGGCGGCACGGTGTTCGGCGGCTGCACGCTCCTGGGCGACGATGGCGCGCTCTTGACCAACCGCTGCCCAGGCATCGAGGGCAACTTCCTCGCCGACGTGGCCGGCCCGAGCGGCCGCGTGCGCAACTACCAGGGCGCCCTCGAGGATCAGTTCAAGTGCATGGCCGCGCTCGGCACCAAGGGCTGCGGCGCCGAGCAACCGCTCGAGTCCTTGCGCCGGGCGCTCGACCCCCAGAACGCCCACAACCAGGGCTTCCTCCGCCCTGACTCGGTGCTCGCGGTCATCCTGATCACCGACGAGGACGACTGCTCGACCCGCGATCGCAGCATGTTCTCGCGCACCGACACCAACGACTCGATCATCTTCGGCTGCACCGAGTTCGGCATCACCTGCGACGAGGCCGATCTGCGCGCGACCGGCGCGAAGCACAACTGCAAGCCGCGCGTCGCGTCGCCGTACCTGGCCGACGTCGACAGCTACGTGCAGTTCCTCCACACGCTGCGGCCGAAGGGCGAGAACTTCGTGCTCGGCGCGATCATGGGCGAGACGTCCTGCGTGCAGATCGGCCACCCCGGCACCGGCCCGGGCCACGACGACCCGAGCGCGCCGATGCTGCTCGCGACCCACGAGTGCGCGCCCCTGGTGAAGGGCTCCGCCACGCCGCCGATCCGCCTCGACGCGTTCCGCGCGGAGTTCCCCAACCAGGCGTTCGCGCCGATCGGCGAGGGCGACCTGACCGGTCCGCTCGCCACGGTCGCGGGCATGATCGTCGACAACCTGCCGACCTGGTGCATGAAGGGCGAGCTCGCCGACACCAACCTCGCGACCCCGGCGCTCGACCCCGACTGCGTCGTGTCGGACGTGCTCCACCCCGGCACCAAGACCGAGAAGGAAGTGCCGATCGCCGCGTGCGGGCCGAGCGGCAAGCTGCCGTGCTGGCGCTTCGAGACCGACCCCGAGTGCGCCAAGTTCCCGACCGGTCTCAAGCTCACGATCGATCGCGGCGGCGCGGCGGTGGATCCCGACACCCACGTCCGCGCGCAGTGCGTGGTCGACTGACATCGCGACGCGACCTGAACCTCGGTCGCGCTCGCGTGCCCGGCGCGCTTGGCCCTGGCACCGGTTCTGTACTAGGTTCCCGCGCGTGACCGAGGCCAAGAAACCGCTCATCACCGCGAACATGGTCACGTTCGCGCGGCTGCTCCCCATGCCGCTGCTGGCCATGTGGCTCTACAACCTGGGCGAGAGCCGCAGCCAGCTGTGGGCCGCGCTGATCGTGGGCACGATCATCGGCTGCACCGACTTCGTGGATGGCTACCTGGCGCGCAAGCAGGGCCCCACGGTCCTCGGCGGCCTGGTCGATCCGATCGCCGACAAGGTGTTCGTCGCGCTGGTCTACGTGCCGTTCGTGGGGACGGGCGTGATCCCGGCGTGGGCGTGCGCGCTCATGTTCGTGCGCGAGTTCATCGTGACCGCGCTGCGCTCGTCGTACGAGAAGCGCCAGCTGCACATGAAGACCAGCTACCTGGCCAAGGTGAAGACCTGGACCCAGATGCAGGGCATCGGCGTGCTGATGCTGTTCCCGCTGATCAACGATCAGAACATCATGAGCTGGGTGCTCGGCGTGGGCATCGTGCTGCCGCTGATCGCGATGACGATCCTCTGGGTCGTCCGCAAGAAGCTGTGGAAGGGCGCGCTGGTGATGAGCGCGGCGCTGGGCGCGCTGCTCGCGGTGCACATGAAGCAGGACCCGCACCTCACGACCGCGTGGTTCATCATGATCATCGTCGTGGCGCTGACCTGGATCAGCGGCATCGACTACTTCGTCGGCGCGTTCAAGCAGCTGCGCGGACGCGGTGATCTGGGCGGTTTCGATTTTGCGCGGATCGCGGGCGCGCTCGCGGTGCCGTGCACGATGTTCGCGGCGCTGGTCGAGTCGCCGGCGCCGGCGTGGCCGCTGCTCACGGTGCTCGCGCTCGAGCTCGCGGTCGGCGGCCTCGACAACCTGCTCGCGCACCACGGCGCCGCCGCGCCCGCGAGCTCGTGGGGCGCGCGCACGCTCGGCGCCTCGGCGCTGATGGCGCTGTGTGTCGTCGTGAAGAGCGCCGCGACGCCGCTGGCGATCGCGGCCGCGGCGATCTGCACTGCCGGCGTGGTCTGGGAGTTCTGGCGCGGCCGCGACTACTACGTCGACGCACGCATCCGCGCGAAGGCGCGCGCTGCGGCGACGGCGTAGCTCGTCACGTCCGTCAGCCGACGACGCGGTTGCGGCCTTCGCGCTTGGCCCGGTACAGGTTGTCGTCGGCCATCTTGATGAAGGCCGCGTTGTCGACGTCCTGGCCGTCGATGGTCGCGACGCCGACCGAGATGGTCACCGTGAACTTGTCGCCCTCGTACTCGAACGCCTCATCGGCGACGAGCGCGCGCAGCTGCTCGCCGAAGGTCATCGCGCCGGCGTGATCGGTCTCGGGCAGCACCGCGGCGAACTCCTCGCCGCCGTAGCGCGCCATCAGCTCCTCGCGCCGGATGCGCGCGAGCAGGCGCCGCGCCATCTCCTTCAGCACGTAGTCGCCGGTGAGGTGACCGTGCGTGTCGTTGATGAGCTTGAAGTGATCGATGTCGAACATCAGCAGCGACAGCGGCCGCCGATAACGCGCACACCGCGCCGACTCGCGCTCGAGGAACTCGAGGAAGTAGCGCTTGTTGTGCGCCCCAGTGAGACCGTCGACGATCGTCATCCGGTAGATCTCTTCGTGGTACGACGCCTCGACGCCGGCGCCGCTCAGGAACTTGAAGATCGCGGCGCCGATCTTCAGGAAGTCGGCGTCGCGCAGCAGCGATCGCTGCACCGGCACGTCGTTGACGTACGAGCCGTTGGTCGAGCCGAGATCTTCGATCATCCACGCCTCGCCATCGCGGAACACGCGCGCGTGACGACGTGACACCGAGTCACGATCGACCTGGATATCGCAATCCGCGCCACGCCCGAGAACGATCTCGTTCCGGTTGAGCGGGAACCGCTTGCCCATGTCAGGCCCGGGCGGATAGATCAGGACGAGACACCCCTCGCCTGCTTCGACCCTAGGCTTGACGACCTGGACCTTGGTTATGCGGGTCTTCCACTCACTCATCGGGTCAGCGCGCGGGTCCGGCGGACAAGCCCCGGTAAACACGGATCTAATCGCCGCTGGGAGCCACTGTCAATGTGCGCACCGGTGTGATACTCGGCCGACCATGTCAGGGCCCGCGTCTCCGTTCGACTTTCCGGGCGACGACCGCGGCATCTTGTTGCTCCATGGCCTGACCGGATCGCCCTACGACATGCGGGTGATCGGGTGGCAACTGGCTGCCCAGGGGTTCAGCGTGGCCGCCCCGGTGATGGCCGGCCACGGCGGCAGCGTCGACGATCTGGCCCGGGTCCGGTGGCAGGACTGGCTGGCCGGGGCGGGAGTGGCGCTCGACCGGCTGAAGGCCCGCTGCCGGAGGGTGATGGTGGTCGGCCAGTCGATGGGCGGGCTGTGCGCTCTCACGCTCGCCGCGACCCGGGACGACATCGACGCGGTGGCGTCGCTGGCGGCGCCGCTCTGGCTCGAGGGGCTGTCGGCGCGGGTCGCGCGCTGGGTCGCGCCCGGCGGCTGGCTGCACGGCCGCGTCCAGGTGCTGCCCAAGATCGGCGGCTCCGACGTGAGCGTGAAGGCCGAGCGCCGCACCGGCCACGGCCTGCCGCGGATCCCCGCGCCCTCGCTCGTCGAGCTCGGCGGGCTCATGGCCGAGGCCGAGCGGCTGTTGCCGGCGATCCGCGCGCCGCTGCTGGTGCTGCACGGCGCTCGCGACGGCACCGCGCCGGTGGCCTGCGCCGCGCACCTCGCCGAGCGCGGACGCGCCGCGCGGGTGCGGATCCTGCCCCGCAGCCAGCACGTGCTCACGCTCGATGTCGAGCGGCTCGCGGTGATGACCGAGCTGGCGCGGTTCGCGCGCGCTCATCTCTAGCGCTGGAGCTTGCTGTCGACGATCGCGCGCAGGCGATCGACATCCGCGCGCCGCGCGGTCGCGGGATCCTCGGCGAGCGCGCGCAGCGCCAGGTCGGCGTCGGTCCAGCGCTCGAGGCGGACCAGGCACACCGCGCGGTTGAAGCGCGCCTCGGGTGCGAGCTGGCCCGTGGGCCACGCCGCGAGGTACGCATCCCACGCAGGCACCGCGCCGGCGCAATCGTGATCCTGGAAGTGCAGGCGGTGTGCGATCGCATAGTCGGCGAGCTCGCGATCCGCGGGCGCGGGCGCCGGAGCGGGTGCCGGTGCTGGCGGTCGCGGGCGGTGCGGCGGCGCGACCACCGGCGGGCGGCTCGGGGGTGGCTCGGTCACCGGCGGCGCGATCACC
>JAIOQA010000076.1 GCA_021413675.1 Deltaproteobacteria bacterium
CCTGTGCCCGCCGCGCGTCAGGAGCCGCCGGTGCCCGCGGAGTCGCGCACCACCGGCGGCTGGGCGCAGTCGGAGATCGTCGCGAAGGGCGATCGCGCGACCGGCGCCTGGGCGACCGAGGATGTCGTCCCGCTCGATGATGATGACGCCGGACCGAAGGGCCCGGTCGCCGGCAAGCTGTCGGTGATCGCCGACGAGCCGGCGTTCGCGACCACCGCGCGCATGTCGCCGATGTCGCCGACCGCGTCGCCGCCGCCGATGCCCGAGAGCTCGTTCACCGGCTTCAACGCCGGCGATCGCGCGCCCGAGCGCAGCATCTTCGACGAGGATTCCGGACCGGCCACCGCGCCCCGCTCGGGCAGCGCCGGCAAGTGGATCGCGATCGCCTCGCTGGTCGTGATCGGCGTCGCCGGCACCGCCGTGTACTTCGGCGTGATCCGCAACAAGGGCAAGGGCGCGACCGAGGGCAGCGATGGCTCGGGCAGCGGCACCGGCACGGCCGCCGCGGTCGTGGTCGACGCGGCCGCGGGCGAGCCCGCCCCGACGCCCGACGCGCCGCCCGCCGCGCCCGCCGACGACGCGGTCGCGACCGCGCGCGGCGAGCTGCTTGGCGATGTCGAGAGCCGCCTCGCCGAGGCCGGGCGTCAGCTCGCGGGCCACGAGAGCGAACCCGGCGCGCAGGCGCTGGCCGCGCGCATCGCGACCGCGCAGGCCCAGGCGCTCGAGGATCGCGCGGCGCTCACCACCGACAAGAAGCTCGCGGCGGATCTCCACAAGAAGTCCCAGCAGCAGCTGCTCGATGCGGTGCGGCTCGCGCAGCGCGCGCTCAAGACCTCGCCCAAGGATCTCGGCGCGCAGGTCGCGATGGCCGATGTCATGCGCCTGCAGGCCAAGCCCGCCAAGGACGTCCACCGCTACCTCGATCCCGCGCTCGCCGCGAAGGATCGCGAGGCCCAGCTGGTCTCGGCGCTGCTCGATCTGCGCGACGGCAAGCGCGATCCTGCGAAGGCGGCGCTGACCGCGCTCGACACCGGCGATGGCGCCCTCGAGCAATCGGGCGACGTGCGCCCGCGCTTCCGGCTGGCGATGATCGCGTTCGCGGCCGGCGATGGCGCCGCGGCGCGCGCGCTCGTCGATCAGGTGCTGGCGCTCCACGACGACCACGACGCCGCCAAGGCGCTGCGCGCGCGCGTCGCCGACGCGGTCGCGAGCACCGATCCGCTGCCGCCCGAGGAGACCCGCGACGCGGGCGTCGGACCGGGCAGCGGCGCGAATCCCGGCAGCGGCGCGAACCCGGGCAGCGGCTCGGCCGTCGTCACGCCGATCGGCGGCGGCGACAACTACGACGCGTTGCTCGCGCGCGCCAACGCGCTCGCCACCGACGGCGACTGCGGCCAGGCGCTCGCGCTGTTCCAGAAGGCGCTCGCGCAGAAGCCGGGCTCGGTCGAGGCGCTCACCGGCGCCGGCTACTGCTACATCGACAGCAAGCAGTTCGCGAGCGCGCACTCGAGCTTCCGCACCGCGCTGGCGATCTCGCCGCGCTTCGAGCGCGCGCTGTGGGGCATCGCCGAGGCCTACCAGCAGCAGGGCCTGCGCGATCGCGCGCTCGCCGCGTACCAGGATTATCTCGAGGCGTACCCCGACTCCGCGGCGGCCAAGCGCCAGGTCGATCGCCTCGGCGGCGGCAGCGGTTCGGCGGATCCCGGCTCGGGCGGCGGCGGCACTGGCGGCGGCGGGACTGGCGGCGGCGGCTCGGGCACCGACACGCCGACGCCCACGCCGACCCCGACGCCGACCCCGGGGCCGGCCACCGAGCCCGCCGGCGGTGGCTCCGCCAGCGGCAGCGGCAGCAACGATCCGTTCAACGGAAACTGAGTCGCGTCGCGCGGCTCGCTCGGGGGCGTCATGACGATCAGCTCGCGTTCGGGGTGGCTTGTCGCCGCCATGGTCTGTGCGGCGTGCGGCATCAACAAGAAGGAGTCCAACGATCCGTGGGCCGGAGGCTCCGGATCGAGCGACGGCTCGGGCTCGAGCGCGGCGAAGCGGGTGTCCGACATGGACACCAGCTCCGACAACCTCAAGAAGATGATCCAGAACATCGTCGACAACCTCGACAAGCCCGGGCCCTACGAGGCGCCGGATCAGTCGAAGGGCTACGACGACGCCAAGCCCCACTGGGGCGTCGCGTCCCTGTCGGGCGAGATCACCGAGACCGAGCGGTTCTCGTGGACCGGCGGGCGCGGTGTCGAGCTGCGCGGCCTCATCGATCGCGTCCACGAGCTGGCCAAGGATCCCAAGCTCGACGGCATGCTGCTGCGGGTCAGCGATCTGGCGATCAGCCTGCCCGACGCCGCCGAGCTGCGCGCCGCGCTCGCGGACTTCCGCGCCGCCGGCAAGCACCTCGCGTGTCACGCCGAGGTCGCCTCGAACACGACCTACGTGCTGATGACCTCGTGCGAGCGCATCGGCCTCGCGCCGCTCGGCGAGATCGTGCTGTCGGGCCCGACCGCGATGCCGGTCCACCTGAAGGGCCTGCTCGATCGCGTCGGCGTCACCGCCGACTTCATGCACGTCGGCGCGTACAAGGGCGCGGCCGAGCCGCTCACCCGCGACGCGCCGTCGCCCGAGATGGTCGAGACCCTCGACGCGATCCTGACCCGCCGCTACGGCACGATCGTCGCGTGGGTCGCGGCCGGCCGCGGCGTGCCCGCCGATCAGGTGAAGACGCTGATCGACACGGCGATGTTCCCCGCGCCCGACGCGCTGGCCGCGAAGCTCGTCGATCAGGTCGCGACGTGGGAGTCGTTCCGCGAGGGCGTGACCGGCGGCGCGTGGACGCGCATGCCGCTCAAGAAGAAGGACGATCCGATCACCGCGATGAAGAAGGTCGCGGAGTTCGTCGGCATGATGCCGATGGCGCGGCCGACCGAGCCGCACGTCGCGGTGGTCTACGCGGTCGGCGACGTCGTCGATGGCGACGGCGACGGCATCCTCGGCGCCCGCGAGCGGATCGCCTCGCACACGCTGACCGGTGCGCTCGACATGCTGGCCGAGGACGCCAGCGTCAAGGCGGTCGTCTTGCGCATCGACTCTGGCGGCGGCAGCGCGCTGGCGTCCGAGCTGATCTGGAACTCGGTCCACGCGCTCAACGCGAAGAAGCCGGTGATCGTCTCGATGAGCGACGTCGCCGCGTCGGGCGGCTACTACATCGCCGCGGGCGCGACGCGGATCTTCGCGCTCGAGGACACGCTGACCGGATCGATCGGCGTGGTCGGCGGCAAGCTCGCGATCGGCGGCGCGCTCGCCAGGGTCGGCGTGACCACGCACCCGATGGGCAAGGGCAAGCGCGCGACGATGTTCGCGCGCCTCGACGGCTGGACCGAGGACGAGAAGGCCGCGATCTTCAAGTCGATGGACGCGACCTACCAGGTATTCGTGTCGCGCGTCGCCGAGGGCCGCCACAAGAAGCCCGAGGAGATCCAGCCGATCGCCCAGGGCCGGGTCTGGACCGGCGAGAAGGCCCTGGAGCTCGGGCTCGTCGACGAGCTCGGCGGCCTGTCCGCGGCGATCGCGTACGCGCGCACCCAGGGCAACGTGCCCGACTCCGCGCCGCTCGAGACCTATCCGCCGCGCCCGACGCTGCGCGACGTGGTCGCGAGCTTCGGCGGCGTGCAGATGCCGTTCGGCCTGTCGACGCAGATGACGGATCTCGCGCAGGCGCTGTCGCCGCAGGCCGCGAAGGTCCTCGAGCACACGCTGTGGCAGCTCGTCGACTTCCAGCGCACGACGATCCAGGCCGCGTTCGTGTTCCCGGTCGTCCTCGACTGAGAAGCTCGCGGGCTCTGATCGGGCCCGTCGGCGCCTACAGGCTCGGCATCGTCGGGCCGTCGATCACCGGCAGCGCGGCGTCGGCGGGCGGCACGGTGACGCCCGCGTCGCCCATCATGCCGCCGTCGATCGGCCCCGGCACGGGCACGATCGCGGGCACGGCGGTCGCGCCCGGATCGCCCGTGGCGATCGGCGCCATCGCGCTGAGCGTGGGCTCGCCGACGCCGGGCGCCTGCTCGTCATGATGACAGCTGGCGATCATCGCCGACGCGACGAGGCCACACGAGACGATCCAGCGGTTCCGAGGGGACATGGCGAGGGGCGGTGCAAGTCCGGCGCCGCGCGCCGCGATCCGCGCAACGACGATGGATCGCGGAGTCGCGGCGCGCGCCAGGCGTGCGCTCGCGCCACAACGCGCGCTGCCGCGCTGTCGCCGTCGGCGCACCGCCGACGGAGGTAGCCGCGATCGCACGCGACGCGTCGGTGGCATGCGCAGTGCTGGTCTTCGCTCCACGCGAGGAGCTACCCATGACGTTCTTCCAGGCCACACCGTACGGCGCCGCGACCGAGCCACCTGGCATGCCGCCATCGCCGGACCTACCACCGCCCGACGAGCCGCCGCCGCCGGAGCCGCCGAGCGAGGCCCCACCGATCGAGCACCCGCCGATCACCGAGCCGCCGCCCGACCGCGCGCCGCCGGTGATCTCCGACCCGCCGACCGAGGAGTGGCGGCCCGGCGATGGCCCGTCGTCGCAGATGGACGCTACGCCCGCATCCGCTCGGCGAAGCGCGCGAGGTGCCACGCCGGGAGCTCGTCGAGCGAATCGATCAGCGCATCGGGCTCCGCTGCCGTGAGCGTCTCGCGCGTGTCGGCGCCGGTCGCGACCGCGACCACCGTCGCGCCGCAGGCGCGGGCGGCGCTGATGTCGTGGACCGTGTCGCCGACGATCACCACCGCGTGCGGCGTGCGCTCGAGGCGCGCGTGGGCGCGCTCGATGGCGCGCGCGACCAGCTCCGCGCGGACCGCCGAGTCGTCGCCGTAGCCGCCGAACCCGAACGGCTCCCACAGCCCCGCGCGCACGAGCTTGGCGCGCGCGCCGGCCAGGACGTTCCCGGTCGCGATGCCGAGCACCGCCTCGGCTCGGCCGCGCAGCCACGCCACGGTCTCGACCGCGCCGGCCAGCACGCGGAAGCGCGCCTCGGCGATCGAGCGATCGAGCTCGTCCTCGAGCACCTCGAGGTAGGCCGCGATCACCTCGGCGGTCTCTGTCGCGGTCGGCGCGCGCCCGAAGCACGCCTGGAAGATCTCGCCGACGAGCCCCGGATCGGTCTTGCCGCCGAACTGCAGGCCGCGGGTCGCGTTCGCGATCCCGTAGCGCGCGGCCATCACGCGTTCGAGCGAGCGCGACCCCGCACCGCCGACCCGGACCAGCGTGCCGTCGATGTCGAACAGGTAGACGATCACGGCTTGTGCAGCTGCTGCGCCTGGGCGCGGCGCTCGATGACATCGAGCAGGCCATCGAACGCGTCGCGCATCGCCCACGCCTTCTCGGTGAACGAGTCGACCGTGCCGGCGCGCAGGAGCCCGTCGCCGAACGCGGCGCGCACGCCGACGCAGCCGCCCTCGCGCTCGAACTTGATCGCGGTGCCCTCGTAGATCCGGTAGCAAGCCTCGTGGTTGCCGGCGTTGTAGAGCGGCGCGCCGCTGGCGATCGCGTCGGAGATGCCCTTGAAGACATCGACCATCGCGGCCTCGTTGCAGCCGTCGAGCAAGGACAGCGGATGGTTGGGCACGTGGCGCTGGATCGTGACGCCGTTGCCGACCGCGACCGTGGGGTCGGGCGGGGCGGTCTGGGTCGCGAACTCGTCGAGCGACATCGGCGCCTTCGCGGCGAGCATCGCCTTCAGGTAGTTGCCGGGCACGCCGAAGTTGAGGTTCTGGCCGCCCGACAGGATCGCGGTCGACACGCCGATGACCTCGCCGCTGGCGTTGAACAGCGGCCCGCCGCTCGAGCCCTGCGAGATCGGCGCGGAGATCTGCAGCACCGTCAGCCGCTCCGAGAGCACTCGCACCGACGAGATCAGGCCATCGGACACCGAGTACTCGAGCACGCCCATCGGGTTGCCGATCGCGATGACCGGATCGCCGGCCGCGACCTGATCGCTGTCGCCGAGCGCGATCACCGGCACCGGCTTCGGCGGATCGATGTCGATCAGCGCGAGGTCGCGATCGAGGTCGATCGCGTCGATGCGCTTGACCTCGTACTTGGTGCCGTCGAGCATCTCGACGACGATCTCGCGCGCGCCGGCGACGACGTGCAGGTTCGTGGCGATCACGCCCGACGGGTCGAGCGCGAAGCCGGTGCCGATGCGCTCGCCGCCGGCCTCGATCCGGACGATCGCCGGCTTCGAGCGCGTGACGATGTCGCGCGGGGTCAGCTTGGTCGGCGCAGCCGGCGTGGCTGCGTGGGGCGCGCCGCACGCGGCCGCGGCCAGGAGAAGGAACGCGCTGCGCGACAGGGAGGCACGTCCGTTCACTCGACCAGCATACTCTGCGTTCCGGCGATGCGCATGGCGCCTCGCGGCGCGCGCGTCACGGCGTCACGGCGTCGGAGGCGTCGGCGCCGGCGCCGGCGCGCCCGCGTCGAGCGCCGCCGGGTGCGGGTCGCTGGTCTGCGGGTTGGTCGACAGGTGGACCGTGCGCAGCGCGGACTCGCCGGCGCGTCGGAAGCCCTCGGGATCCGCCTTCGCGTCGATGCCCGACTTCAGCCCGGCCTCGAGGTGGCGCACGTAGAGATCGATCCGGACCTCTTCCCAGCCCGGGCACTGCACCGCCTGGCACGAGGCCAGCGCGCGCTGCGCGTACTCGGAGGCGTCCTGGACCTCGAGCCGCTCCGCGTACGCCCACGAGGTCGCGAGCAGCGCGCGCCACCGCGACGGCGACGCGGTCTTGGCCCCCGCGGCGCGCGGCGCCTCGACCGCGAGATCGAGCTGGCCCGTGGCGACCAGCCGGCGCGACAGCTCGGCGGCGGCGCCGCCGTCGTCGGGCGCCAGCCGCGCCCGGGCCTCGGCGGCCGCGAGCGCGAACCGATCGTCATCGGAGGCCTTGGCCGCGGCCACGCCCTCGAGCGGCCGGGCGGGCAGGAAGATCGCGACCGCGCCGACCACCACAACCACGATGTCCACGATGCTGACGATCTTGCCGAGGCGCACGCTTCCTCCGTTGGTACCACGCCGAGGGGCCGTGGAGGCGATGCTCATCGGACACCGGACATCGCCCCCGGTTCCGCGTCGACAGTCCGGAAATCACGACGCGATTCCGTTGTGGCATTTCGCCCCGCGCCGCGGCGAGATGCTACGCGCCGGCAACCCCGGTTCGATCCCGATCGCGATCGCGATGATCATCAATTTCAAGCAGATGGCGTGCTGGATCCGACCTTGCACACGGTCTGGCAAAACCCCGACCTCGCGCCAGCGCGGCGTCTCCTCAGAGAGCGGAGCAACACGACCATGGGCATTCTCACCAGCATCTCGACGGCATTCCACAAGGGCGGATGGGGCATGTGGCCCATCCTCATCACCTCGATCCTGACGATCGCCGTGATCGTCGAGCGCGCGGTCTATCTCTTCAAGGCGTCCGTCGACAAGGACAAGCTTCTCGCTCTGCTCAAGAGCCAGGTCATGGCCGGTAACGTCCAGGGCGCCATCAAGGTCTGCTCGGGCAACCCGACGCCGATCACCCGCATCGTCCAGGCGGGCCTGATGAAGTTCAACAAGAGCGATGACGAGGTCCAGGCCGCGATGGACGAGGCCGCGCTCCGCGAGCTGCCCAAGATCAACGCGCGCACGCCCTACCTGGCGATGCTCTCGAACTTCGCCGTCATGGCCGGCCTCCTCGGCACCATCTCCGGCATGATCAAGTCGTTCGGCTCGGTCGGCGGCGACAGCGCCGGCAACAAGTCGGCCGAGCTCGCGAAGGGCATCTCGGAAGCCCTCAACTGCACCGCGTTCGGTATCGGTACCTCGCTGGTCGGTCTGCTCGGGTTCTCGCTCCTCCAGGGCAAGACCACGAACATCGTCGACGACATCAACGAGGTGACGGTCCAGGTCGTGAACCTGGTCGTCAACCACCGTTCGCAGATGTCTCAGCCCCAGGGCTGATCCTCCGGCCTCGTCCGGCCACCTTTTCCAGGGAGGATCTCCACCATGGGTGCAGCACTAGGTACAGGCGACAAGAAGAGCGTCAACGTCGACCTGAACATCGTCCCGTTCATCGACCTGATGAGCTGCCTCACGGCATTCCTGCTCGTCACCGCGGTGTGGGTGAACATCGCGCAGATCAACATCGCGCCGAAGGGCAAGAACCGCGATCAGACGGTCAAGGAAGACGACCGTCCGATCCTGTCGGTGCTCGTCCAGGAGGACAAGATCTGGATCGGCGCGACGCGCATCGCGGAGACCGGGTTCGACCCGATCCCCCGCACCAACGACCCGGATGCCGACTG
The DNA here is from genome assembly GCA_021413675.1 of Deltaproteobacteria bacterium. Classification (GTDB taxonomy): domain Bacteria; phylum Myxococcota_A; class Polyangia; order Haliangiales; family Haliangiaceae; genus JAIOQA01. The sequence goes on from JAIOQA010000076.1 coordinate 8,334, forward strand.
GCGACTGTTCGAGGAGAAGCTGAAGGGTTGGAAGACCAACTACTTCAACGACCGTACGGACATCGAGATCGCCGCCGAGTCGAACGTCCAGCACCCCGTCAAGTACCAGGACCTGGTCTCGGCGATGGACCACGCCATCAAGGTGGGGTTCCTCGACGTTGGACTCACCGATCCCGCCGGCCTGTCCGCGCGGCCGCAGCAGTGAGGTAGGCCCATGCCCGTCCATTCCGCAGGCCCTCGCCTCTACAAGTCGATCAAGTTCGAGCACCTCGTGAAGGGTGCGCACGGCGGTGGCGGCCATCGGGCCTCCAACGTCGCGCTGAACCTGACGCCGTTCGTCGACATGATGACCATCCTCGTGAGCTTCCTGCTCATGGTGTTCTCTGCCAGCGGTCAGCTGCTGCAGGCCCAGAAGGGTCTGGAGCTGCCGAAGGCCGAGAGCAAGGACGTCCTGCAGCAGGCGCCGGTCATCGTGCTGACCCGCAACGAGATCACCTACCAGGGCAACCTGGTGGCGACCGTGCAGAGCGTGCTCGATGACGACTCGCCGACGCTGAAGATCGACGCGCTGTACGAGCGCCTCAAGGAAGCGGCCGAGAAGATCCACGCCGACGTCGTCGTCGGCAAGGTCTCGCCGGCCGTGAAGAAGATCTGCGACGGTATGAAGAACGGCGTGCGCCCGCCGCCCGGTCAGCTCTGCCCCGACGGTCTCGCGATCGTCCAGGCCGACGAGACCACGGACGCGCGCGTGATCAACAAGGTCGTGAAGACGGCCAAGGACGCAGGCTTCGAAAACCTGCTGTTCGCGGTCAAGAACCGCTGACTCATGGCCGCCACCACGCGGCCTCGATCGACGCTCGCTTTCGGTTCGCACACGCGGGCTCGGGGGCGGGCGTCGCTGTTATTGTCGCTCCGCTTCTGATCTGACGAAAGGAACGATCATGCTTCGCAGGTTGACCTGCACCGCGCTGCTCGGCGCGATGTTGCTGTCCTCGGTGACCGGGTGCCAGTCGAACCCGTATTCGGCCGACACGTGGATCGACAAGCTCGACGACGCGGCCGACGCTGAACGCGCCGTGACCGAGCTCGAGCACCTCGGCGATCCCAAGGCGATCCCGGCGCTCGGCAAGGCATGGGAGAACGGCGGCTGCACGCAGCGCCTCTTCCAGGTCATGATCGATCTCGCGCGGCCGCTGACGCCCGCGGAGGCCGACAAGGGCAACTTCGTCGACCTCGCCACGACTGGCCGCAAGGCCAGCTGGGACGCGGTCATGCCGTTCTTGACCGAGACGCTGCGCACGTCGGATGCGAAGTGCCTCTTCGACGAGGCGTCGCCGCGCTCGATCGAGAACGCCGGCAAGGCCGCCGACGCGCTCGGCGACTCGCAGACCGAGGCCGGCCTGCAGGCGCTGATCGATGCGCTCGGACAGCCCTACGGCCCCAAGGGTCAGGTCGTCCGGCTTTCGGTCATCCTGGCGCTCGGCAAGTACAAGGACCCGAAGGCGGTCAAGGCGCTCCAGGGCGTGCTCGAGAACAGCCCCGAGTCGGTGCAGCTGCCGATCCTGGCCGCGACCGTCAACGCGCTGGCCGAGATCAAGAACCCGGACAGCCTCCCGACCCTGATCGCGACGATGTACCGCGTGCCGCCGATCTTCAGCCAGATCCGCCGCGCGCTGGTCGCGATGGGCCCGGGCGCGCTGTCCAAGCTGCGCGCGATCCTCCGCGGCGAAGACCAGGCGGTCAACGCGCTGTTCAAGGATCAGAAGCTCGACCTGTACTGCGGCGACAAGGATCCGGCGATCGGCAAGATCGACAAGCCGATCACGCCGTGCAAGCCGATCTCGATGCGCGAGTTCTACGCCGCGATCATCCTCGGCGACATGTACTCGCCCGAGGCGGTGCCCGATCTGCTCGCGGCCCTCAAGAAGCCGGCGATGCCGGCGTTCTACCAGGCCGGCAACCCGACCGGGTCGACCCAGCACAACGGCATCTACGACTCGCTCCGCAAGATCGGCTCGGCCGAGGGCGCCGACCAGCTGAAGGCGATCTGGAACGACTCCAAGGCCGACGCGCAGGAGCGCGTCCTCGCGATCGGCGCGTACGCGTTCGTCGCGCGCGGCGGCGCCGGCGTCGCGGACCTCGGCAAGATCGTGTCGAGCCCGGGTGACAACGGCCTGCGCCAGGAGGCGGCCACCGCGTTCGCGCGGCTCGCGACCACCGAGGCTGACATCGCCGTGATGGCCGCCCAGGCCGCGCTCAACCAGAAGTCGGCCGACGAGGCCCAGGCCAAGGCCGACGGTCCGCCGAAGGCGGCGTACGAGAAGGCCAAGGCGGTATACGACGAGGCCAAGAAGAAGCTCGCCGCGGCGAAGGCCAAGTTCAACGCCGAGGGCGGCGTGAAGAAGGCCTCGGCCGACACGATCAACGCGTTCACCGAGGCGCAGAAGGCCGCGGACGACGCCGACGAGCCGTTCGACAACGCCAAGCTCGAGTGGAAGCCGCTCGACAACGCGGCCAAGGACTACCGCGGGTATCAGCGGCTGTTCGAGACCCACATCGCGCGCATCGAGATCTACCTCAACTGCAAGAGCGACCCCGCGTGCTACGCGAAGGCGCTCGACCAGAAGCCCGACGAGCTCAAGGCGCGCCTCGGCAAGTACATCAAGGGCATGGACAAGTGGTCGCCGGAGGAGCTCAACGCCGCCATCGCCGCGCAGGTCGAGCGCGCGCTGCTCGAGCTCGGCAAGCTCGGCCCCGCGGCCGAGGGCCAGACCGGCGTGCTGCTGGCGAAGGCCGCGAGCGAGGACCGCATCGTGCGCCAGAGCGTGCTGCTCGCGCTGCCCAAGATCGCGAAGGTCCCGTGCCCGGACTGCGAGACCAAGCTCGACGAGGCGATCAAGAAGAGCGCCGGCAAGAGCGAGCTCGCGCAGCTCAACGTGGAGACCACCGTGCTCCGCAACTACTTCGCCTGGGCCGGCAAGAAGTAGTCGTTCCCGACATCGGATCGCGAACCGCGCGGCGTCGAGAGACGCCGCGCGGGCGTTTTCGGGGCGCGATGCTCGCGTGATGGGTCGCCGAGCGAGGCGCCGAAAAGCAGACGACGCGGACCTTGCGGGGCCGCGTCGTCAGTTTCGGGGGTGGATGATGGGGGTCGAACCCACGACACCCAGGACCACAACCTGGTGCTCTACCAATTGAGCTACATCCACCAGAAACGGATGCCTTACTTACTTCATCTCGGCGGCCCCGTCCACCCCCGCGTGCGCGATCACGCCGGCCTGCCTTCGCGTGGTGTAGCGGCGCGGGCCAGGGCCGGCATGGGTATTCGTGTTATTCGTACACGAATGGGGCCCGCGGACGCCGGTCCGAGGACTCGGGTCCCGAGCGTCCGCACGCGGTCATCGCCGTGTAACCGCCAGACAATCGCCGTGTAATCGCGACCGCCGCAACTCGCGTGGCAGCGTGAACGGAGGGCAGGGCATGGGCCTTGCTGTTCCTTCCGTCGACCATGGAGGTGCGCATGCGAACCAGTCTCATTGCCGCGGCGATCGCGACCGCCATCGCGATCCCGAGCGCGGCGCGGGCCGCCAACTGCGAGTCCGATCTCACCAACCCGGTCTACCTGCAGATCGGTGACACCCAGCAGCCGCTGATCAAGGTGCTGGGCCGGGCGCTGCGCGACAACACCCCGCACCCGATCACGCTGGTCTACGTGACCGCGGGCTCGTGCACCAACATCAACGCGCTCCTCAACGGTACGGCGATCACCACGACGATGTCGTACGTCCCGTCGTCGGTCGAGAACCCGACGTGGAAGGCGAGCGATCCGCCGCTGTCCTGCACGCCGGGCGTGGGTCACGTCCCCGACATCGCGAACTCGAACGTGTTCGTGAGCGCGTGCACGCAGGATCCGCTGCCGAACACGATCACGCAGGTGCGCGGCCCGGTGCAGGCCTACGTGATGGCCGTGCCCGAGGCGTCGACCGAGACCGCGATGACCGTCGAGGAGGCGTACTTCGTCTTCGGCTTCGGCGCGCTCGGCATGGTCACGCCGTGGAACGACGAGTCGCAGATGTTCATCCGCGCGGTGACGCGCTCGACGCTCTTGTCCTGGGCGTACAACGTCGGCGTGCCCGCGGCGAAGTGGAAGGGCACGGTGCCGGGCACGCCGGGCGCCGACAAGTCGACCGACGTGGTCAACGCGCTCAAGAACTCGCCGGCCCCGGCCAAGGCGATCGGCATCCTGGGCGCCGAGGTCTACGACCAGAACCGCGCCACGCTCAACGTGCTCGCGTTCCGGTCGTTCGGCCAGTACAGCGCGTACTACCCCGACTCCGACGCGGCCAAGCTCGACAAGGCCAACGTGCGCGACGGCCACTACACGGTGTGGTCGCCGACGGTCTACCTGTACCCGGTCGCGGCGGGCACGACGACGCCGGTGCTGGCGGACGCCAAGTACGTCGTCGATCTGATCGCGGACCGCGCGGTGTCGCCCGCGCCGAACTTCGACCCGACCGACTCGGTGGTGAGCGTGGGCCTGGTCCCGGACTGCGCGATGAAGGTCACGCGCGAGTTCGAGGGCGGCAACCTGGCGACGTACGCGCCGGCGGAGCCCTGCGGTTGCTACTTCGACAGCAAGGTCGCGACGACGACCTGCGCGGTCTGCGACACCAACACCCCGTGCGCGGCCGGCGTCTGCCGCCACGGCTACTGCGAGGCGAACTGACCATGCGCACGATCTTCATGACGGTGGCGATGGTCGCGGCGGCCGCGGTCGCAGGCTGCGGCGGCGGTGGTGGTACCGTCGACAAGTACGACGCGCGGGCGGTCGATGCCGGGATCATCGACGCGACGACGCCGAGCGACGACGCCTCATGCTTCACCAACCCGACGACGCACAACGAGATCATCAACGCCTGCACCGACGCGCAGCCGGTGGCGAAGGATCCGACGCTGCCGCTGTTGCTCGACGACGGCGGGCTGCCGCCCTTGCCGCAATGAGGTGGGCGCTCGTCATCGCGGTGGTGGCGAGCGCGAGGAGCGCGGGCGCGCAGCCGGCGGGGGAGGGGCCGAGTCCGGCACCGAGTCCGAGTCCGACGCCGACGCCGGGACCGACGCCGACGCCGGGACCGGAACCGACGCTGGCGCCGAGCTCGGTCGCTGATCCGGCCACGGATCCGGGTCCGGCCCCGGTCACGGGTCCGGCCACGGCCACAGTCCCGGATCCGGGCACGGGCACGGGCACGGGCACGGGCACGGGCAGTCCCGCAGGCTCGGAGGCTGTCCCTGTCCCTGTCCCTGCGGCTGCGCCTGTTCCCGCACCCGCACCTGCCGCTTCGCCGATCACCCTCTCCGCCTGGGCGCAGGTCGACATCATCCCCTACGCCCAGGACTCCGCCGACGAGCTCAACCCGTCCTCGCGCGCGCCCGAGAACCTCGAGCGCGTGCTGATCCGGCGCGCGCGCCTCCGCGCCTCCGGCGAGCTCCGCGGCCTGCACGGCTTGATCGAGCTCGATGGCAACACGGTCAGCGGCGCAACCGCGCGCCTCAACGCCGCCACCATCGACTGGTCGTGGCGGCCGCGTTCCATCCCGGCGACCGAGCCCGCGCTCGTCACGATCACCGCCGGGCTCTTCAAGATCCCGTTCGGCGCCGACGTGCCAACCGCCGATCGCGATCGCATCTTCCTCGAGCCGGGCTGGGCGGCGCGCGCGCTGTTCCCCGGCAACTACGACGGCGGCGCGATGCTCGCGGGCGGCTGGCGCTTCGCGCGCTGGCAGGTCGCGATCACCAACGGCGCGCCGGTCGGCGACGCGCAGTGGACTGGCCGCGATCCGACCTCGGCGCCGGATCTCGTCGGGCGCGCCGGCATCGATCTCGAGCTCGGCGGCGTGACCGCGCGCGGCGGCCTGTCGGGGCTCGTCGGCACCGGGCTGCACGCCGGCACGCCCGCGACCAAGGATCAGCTGACCTGGGTCGATGCCAACGAGGACGGCATGGTGCAGACCACCGAGCTCGGCGTGATCCCCGGGCGACCCGCGACCCCGTCGGAGACGTTCGCGCGCTCGGCGCTCGGCGCCGATCTCGCGATCACCTGGTGCGCGCATCCGCTCGGGCACGGCCAGGCCTTCGGCGAGGTCGCGATCGCCACCGATCTCGATCGCGCGGTCGTGGTCGCCGATCCGGTCGCTGCCGATCGCTCGCTGCGCGAGCTCGGCTGGCAGGTCGGCGCGTGGCAGGAGCTCGGCCGGTGGGCGCGGATCGGCGTGCGCTACGACGCCTACCGTCCGGATCGCGACGCGCGCGAGGTCCAGGGCGCGAACGTCGTCGGGGTGGACCCGCGCTTCACCACGCTCGCGGCGCTCGCCTCGCTGCGCTGGCGCGAGCACCGCGCGACGCTCGAGTACGATCACGAGCGCAACCCGCTCGGTCGCGGCCTCGATGGCCAGCCGACCACGCGCGGCGCGGATCGCCTGACCGCGCGCCTGCAGGTGACCTGGTGAGGCGCGCGCTCGCGATGACCATCGCGGTGACCGGGGCGCTCGGCGCCTGCGACGCGGCGACCGCGGATCACGGCGAGGGGCAGCTCCTGCAGGTCGCGGGCGCGCAGCTGCGCCCGGGCCCGTTCCCCGATGACACCGGGGGGCCCGGCGTGGCCGCGCTCACCATCGCCCACGCGACCATCCAGCCCGGCTCGGTCGGCGAGTCGCTGCGCGGCGCGCTCGGCGCCGGCGCGACCGCGGCGGTGATCGGCCTCGACGGCGACGACGCAACGTGGGTCATCACGGCCGGCCTGCCCGAGCTCGACACGCCCGACGCGCCCAGCCTGTCGGCGCGGCTCGCGTTCGCCGATCGGCTCGCGCCCGGCCCGATCGCGATCGATGTGGCGGCGGTCGACGCGCTCGGCCGGGTGGGCGCGCCGATGCGCACCGCGCTGGTCGCCGAGGCCGAGCCGCCGCCCGAGGGCGAGCTGGTGATCGGATTGGTGTGGAGCGGCCCGGCGGATCTCGATCTGCACGTCGTCGCGCCCGACGGCGGCGAGGCCTGGTCGGGCGATCCCAACACGTGGGACCCGCCGCCGCCGGGCACGCCGCCCGATCCGCTGGCGTGGAAAACCGGCGGCATCCTCGATCACGACGGCAACGCGCGGTGCGCGAACGACGGCCGCCCGAGCGAGCACGTGATCTGGACCCAGCCGCCGCCGAGCGGCGCGTACGTCGTACGCGTCGACACGCGCTCCCTGTGCGGCGGCGCGGTCGGCTACTGGTACGTCGCGGCGTACCGCGCGGGCGCGCTGGTCGGCGCGGCGCAGGGCGTCGCGACCGCCGACGACGTGCTGGCGCCGCACGGCGATGGCGCGGGCGTGACCGCGCTCGGCTTCACGCTGCCATGAACGCGCGCGGGATCATCGCGTGGTCGCGCCCGCTCGTGATCCTCGCGCTCGTGCTGGGCGCGTCGATCGCGCGCGCCGACGATCGCGCGACCGTGGTCGGCGCGGTCAAGGATCGCACCACCGGCGAGCCGGTGCCGGGCGTGGTCATCACCGCCGGCGATCAGTTCGCCGCCACCGACGACGCCGGCGTGTTCGAGCTCGAGCTGCCCGCGGGGCGCTGGACGCTCGAGCTCACCGCCGCGTGGATCAAGCCGGTGAAACTCGACGTCAAGCTCGTGCGCGGCGAGCGCCGCGAGCTGGTGGTCCCGGTCGAGCAAGATCTCGCGTCGACCGGCGAGGTCGTCGAGATCGTCGACACCGCGCCCGCGGATCCGGGCGCGACCCGCATCGACGCGGCGAGCGCGCGCGCGGTGCCGGGCGCGAGCAACGACGTCCTCAAGGTCGTGCAGGCGATGCCGGGCGTGGCGCGACCGCCGCCGGTCTCGGGCGATCTGGTCGTGTGGGGCGCCGCGCCCGAGGACACCCGCGTGTTCGTCGATGGCGTGCCGGTGCCCGCGCTCTATCACGGCGGCGGCTGGCGCGCGACCATCGGCTCGGAGCTGGTGGATGATGTCGCGCTCAAGCCCGGCGGCTTCGGCGCCGAGCACGGCGCGGCGATCGGCGGCATCGTCGAGGTCACGACCCGGCCGCCGCCCGACGACGCCGGCGCGGCCCTCGCCGCCGATGTCCTCGACGGCTCGGCCCACGGCCACGGCAAGCTCGGGCCGATCCGCGCCGCGCTCGGCGGTCGGATCTCGTGGCTCGATCGCGCGATCGATCTCGTCGCGCCCCGCGACGACGGCCGCGCGCTGCGCGATGTGGTCCCGGTCCCGCGCTGGGCCGATGGCCAGCTGTCGGTGCGCGCGCCGCTCGGTCGCCGCGACGAGCTGCGCGGCCTGATGCTGGGCGCGCGCGACGCGCTCGATCGCGTCGTCGGCTCGCCTGATCCTGCGGCGGTCAAGCGCGACGCCCACGATCGCACCTGGCTGCGCGCCGCGCTCACCTGGACTCGCACCCGCGACGACGGCGACGGTCGACTCACGATCTGGATCGGCGGCGAGCGCGATCAGCTCACCGACGCGTTCGGCCCGGTGATCGCGGCGCGCACCCGCACCACCCGCAGCGGCGGCCTGCGCGCGACGCATCGCAGCCGGCTCGCGCGCGGCGTGCTGCTGCGCCTCGGCCTCGAGGCCCAGCTCGATCGCGCGGCGCTGACCCGCACCGGCTCGCTGTCGTTGCCGCCGCGCGAGGGCGACGTCGCGATCTTCGGCCAGCCGCCCGGCGACGACGTCGCGCGCGATCAGTGGTCGGCGCTGACGATCGACGCCGCGCCCTACGCCGCCGTCGACTGGATCCGCGGGCCGTGGACGCTCACGCCCGGCCTGCGCGTCGACGGCTACGTGCTGACCGCGAGCAAGACCCTGCCGCAGGTCGGCACCACGCCGCCGAGCGGCTGGCAGGCGATCACGATCGCCGCCGAGCCGCGCCTCAGCGCGCGCCTGCGCCAGGGCCGCACGACCTACAGCCTCGACGCCGGCCTCTACCACCAGCCGCGCGCCGCCGACGACGCCAGCGCGGTGTTCGGCACGCCCTCGCTCACCCTCGAGCGCGGCCTGCACCTCGCGCTCGGTGCGCGCGTCGCGATCGCCAGGCCGGTCGACGTCGAGCTGGTCGCGTACGGCCGCGCGCTCGATCGCCTGGTCGTCCGGGATCCGGACGAAACCCCGCCGCTCGCCGCGATCCTCACCCAGGACGGCGCGGGCCGCGTGCTCGGCGCGCAGCTGGTCGCGCGGCTGCGCGCGTGGCACGGCCTGTCGGGCTGGGTCACCTACGCGCTGTCGCGGTCCGAGCGCCAGGACACCACCGACGGCGCGTGGCGCCGCTACGATCACGATCAGACCCACGCGCTCGCCGCCGTCGTCGGCTGGGAGCGCGGCCCGTGGTCGGCGGGCGGCCGCGTGCGCTACGTGACCGGCGAGCCGCGCACGCTGGTCGTCGGCGCGTACTTCGACGCGCGCGCGGCGCGCTGGGATCCGCTGCTCGGCGCGCACAACGCCGCGCGCCTGCCTGACTTCGTGCAGCTCGACGTCCGCGGCGAGCGCCGGCTGCGGCTCGGCGGGCTGCGCCTGTCGCTCTACGCCGAGGTCCACAACGCGACCGGCCGCGCCAACGCCGAGGAGTTCGCGTACAGCGCCGACTACCAGACCCGCGGCGTCATCACCGGCCTGCCGATCGTCGGGGTGATCGGCGCGCGAGGAGAGCTATGATCATGCGCGCGTTCCTGATCGCCCTCGCGCTGTCCGCGTGCGTGCCCGAGCTCGAGCAGCAGATCGCGCCGATCGATCGGCCGATCGCGATCGCGGTGATCGCCGAGCCCGCCGAGGCCGCGCCCGGCACCTCGGTCGCGTTCCACGCGGTGATCGCCACGCCGGGAGGCGAGGCGACCGCGCCGACCCTGGCATGGAGCTACTGCACCACGCCCAAGCCGCCGACCGAGGACGGGGCGGTCGCGCCGGCGTGCCTCGACGATCCGGGCGTCGCGCTCGACGGCGCGAGCGCCGACGCCAGCGGCAAGCTGCCGGGCAAGGGCTGCCAGCTGTTCGGGCCGCTACCCGCCGAGCAAGGCGCGCGGCCGCGCGATCCCGATCCGACCGGCGGCTTCTACCAGCCGCTGCGCGTGCGCGGCGCGATCGACGGCACCGACCTGGCCACGATCGGCCTGGCGCGGATCGCCTGCGATCTGGCCAACGCGCCGCCCGCGGCGGTCGCCGACTTCCGCGCGCGGTACCACGCGAACCTCAACCCGCCCGCGCCGACGCTGACGCTCGACGGCGCGCCGCTCGACGGCGCGACGATCGCCGCCGGCGCGACCGTCGCGATCACCGCGGCGTGGTCCGCCGACGCGGCCGAGGCCTACGTCGCCTACGATCAGGCGAGCGCGACGGTGGTCGATCGACGCGAGGGGCTGCGCGCGACCTTCCACATCACCGGCGGCGCGGTCGCGAGCGACACGCTCGGCTTCGGTGAGGCCGAGACCGGGACCGCGGTGGTCGATGCGTTCACCGCCCCCACCGCGCCCGGGCCGATCACGATCTGGGTCGTGCTGCGCGACAGCCGCGGCGGCGCGGCGGTGAGTCGCGCGACGGTCTCGGTGGAGTGATGGCGATCGCGGAGCATCGCGGTCACGCTCGACTCCGGGCGTCTCCAACGGTCATGCGCCTCGTGTTCGCATCCGCCGCGCTCGCGATCGCTGCCTGCAGCGGTCGCGCCGAGCCCGCGCGCATCGCCGCGCCGGCCGCCGCGCCGATCGTCATCGATGCGGCCGCGCTGCCGCCCGACGCCGCGCCCGAGCGCATCACCGCGGCGCCCGCTGACGATCCGGCGGACGGCGGGCGGGTGCTCGCGGTGGCGCCCGACGATCCGATGCGGGGCTACTGGGAGCACGACGAGCTCCCCGATGCCTGCGCGGTCGACGCCGACTGCGGGATCGAGCACCTCGGCTACGCCTGCCTCGCGCGTCCCGGGCCGCCGCTCTACGACTCGTTCGATGACCTGCCCATGCCGCCCGCGGATGCTTCCTGCGGCTGCGTCGCGGGCGCGTGCGCCTGGTGGCGCTCGCGGTAGGACGCGCGCCCAGCAGGACTCGAACCTGCGACCCCCGACTTAGAAGGTCGGTGCTCTATCCAGCTGAGCTATGGGCGCGGAGCGCGGCACCGAGATGCCGCGTGGTCGGGGTGAGAGGATTCGAACCTCCGACAACCTGGTCCCAAACCAGGTGCGCTACCAGGCTGCGCTACACCCCGTTCGACGAGCGAACCCGTCGAGGGACCTAACAACTACCGGGTTGGCGCGGATCCCGCAAGGGGTTCCGGACCGCCGCCCGCGAGATACGCGAGCAGTCGCGGGGCCAGCGCCCGCATCGCGCGCGCGCGATGCGACAGCCCCGACTTCGCGCCGACACCCGCCTCGGCGAAGGTCTGGCCGAGCTCGGGCGACCAGAACAGCGGATCGTAACCGAAACCGCCGTCACCGCGCGCGGTCTCGAGGATGACGCCCTCGCACGAGCCCTCGCTGGTGAGCAGCGTTTCGCCCAGCGGTCCGGCGACATCGGCGACCGCGAGCGCCGAGCGGAAGCGCGCGGTGCGCCGCCCGATCGGAACGTCGGTCAGCGCCGCCAGCAGCTTGGCGTTGTTCGCGGCGTCGCCGCCGTCGCCGGCGTAGCGCGCGCTGTACACGCCGGGCGCGCCGCCGAGCGCGTCGACCTCGAGGCCGCTGTCGTCGGCGAGCGCCGGCAGCTGGGTCGCTGCCGACACCTCGCGCGCCTTCTTCGCGGCGTTGCCGTGGAAGGTGTCGGCGTCCTCGATGACCTCGGGGATCGCGCGCCCGATGCGGGCCTCGGCCTCGTCGATCGCGAGCACCTCGATGCCCGGCAACAGCGCGCGCAGCTCGACCAGCTTGCCTCGGTTGCGGGTCGCGAACACCAGCGGCCGACTCATGATCCGGCGGCCACCGCCGCCCGCTGCGCCGCGGCCAGCGCGCGCGTGCCGATCGCAGCGAGGTCGAGCATCGCGTCCATCTGCGCGCGGGTGAACGCCGCGTGCTCGGCGGTGCCCTGCACCTCGATCAGCGCGCCGCTCTCGGTCATGACGACGTTCATGTCGACGTCGGCCTTCGAGTCCTCGACGTAGGGCAGGTCGCAGACGACCTCGCCGCCGACGATGCCGACCGAGACCGCCGCGACCGGCGGCTGCAGCGCGCTGGCGTCGGCGAGCACGCCGTCCTTCACCAGCTTCGCGACCGCGAGCGCGACCGCGACCCACGCGCCGGTGATCGACGCGCAGCGCGTGCCGCCGTCAGCGCACAGGACATCGCAGTCGACCGCGATCGTGCGCTCGCCCAGCTTCTTCAGATCGATCGCGGCGCGCAGCGCCCGGCCGATCAGCCGCTGGATCTCCTTGCCGCGGCCCCCCGGGTCGCGCTTCGAGCGCGTGTGGGTCGCGCGCGGCAGCATCGCGTACTCGGCGGTCAGCCAGCCCTGGCCCTTGCCGACCAGGAACGGCGGCACGCTCTTCTCGACGGACGCGGCGCACAGCACCCACGTGTCGCCGAGCTTGATGAGCGCGGAGCCCTCGGCGTGCTTCTGCCAGTGGGGCAGGATCTCGAGAGGGCGGAGTTGATCGGGGCGTCGTCCGTCGGGTCGCACGGGCGCACCCTACTACGGACCGAGAGCGCGGCGTTATCGATCGAGGCGTGAGGCGATCGCCTGGGCGATCGCGCCCGCGAGCTGATCCTGCACCGCGGGATCGACGAGCTCACGGCCCTCGGCGGGGTGATCGATGAAGCCGACCTCGACCAGCACCGCCGGCATCGTCGCGCCGAGCAGTACGTGCTGCGCGTCCTGGCGCACGCCGCGATCGCCGTCGGGGCCGCGGACCGCGCGCAGCCGGCGCTGCATCGCGACCGCGAGCTCGGCCGCGTCCCACTGCGCGGCGCCGCGCTCGACGTCGTCGAGCATCGCGGCGACCGTCGGGTCGACCTCGGGCCGCGGCGCCGCGACGTCGGTGCGCAGCGCGCGCGCGTCGACGTCGACGCCGGTCGGCGTGAGCACGTAGGTCTCGTAGCCGCGCTGGCTGCGGCTCGGCGAGGCGTTGCAGTGGATGCTGACGAAGGCGTCGGCGGCCTCGGCCTCGGCGCGCGCGAGCCGCTGCCGCAGGGTCAGCGTGCGATCGTCGTCGCGCGTGAGCACCGCGTCGATGCCGCGGGCGGCGAGCGCGGCCTGGACCTGGCGCGCGATCGCGAGCGTCACCTGCTTCTCGCGCAGCGCGCCGCCGCCGCCGGTCGCACCCAGGTTCGATCCGCCGTGGCCGGGATCGATGACCACGATCGGCGCGGGTGGGGTCGGCTTGGCCTCGGCGACCGCGCAAAGCGCCACAAGCATGATGCCTACGTAAGCGCCCTTCATCGGACATGTAGGATACAGGCGCCCATGGAGGAGTCCAACAAACCACCGTGACTTGACGCAAACTATCTTGGACGCTACGTTTTTCGGGCTTGTCCGAATCCCGGCGACCAGCCAGCTTGCCACTGGTCAATATCCTCATGCTGGTCGCGGTCGCCGAGCTGGCGATCAACCGGCTCCTGGTCGAGTCCCTGCGCCCGCAGGACACGGATGGGGTCCCGATCTGGTTCGAGGTCCTCGATTACGTCGGGCTGTTCCTCCACTACTTCGCGCCGGTGCTCGCGGTCGGCGTCCTCGTTGCCCGGCTGATCGACATCGTCCGGCACCCCGAGGTGATGTCGCGGTCGCGACTGCGCCTCATCGCCTCGGCCGTGGTGTCGCTCGGGTTCGCCGCGGTGGCGACCTACGCGATCGTCGTGGCGCCCGGCGACACCACCAGCTTCGCGCTCGAGACCGCGTTCCAGGCCGCGATCGTGACCGCGGTGGTGGCGGGCGTCCTCGCGACCTCCGACATGCGCGCCGCGACCGGCCTCGTGCTGCTCGCGTCGCCGCTGCTCGTCCACTACTTCGGCGTCGCGCTGCAGCACCAGCTGGTGAGCGACGGCAACGGCTTCGACTCGGATCTGCCGGAGCGCGTGCAGCGCTGGGGCACGGTCAGCGTGTGCATCGCGGCGATGGTGTCGCCGTACTGCTTCGCGCCGCGGCCGCTGGTGCGCAGCCTGGTGCGGCCGGCGCCGCTGCTCGCCGCGCTGATGGTGATCGCGATGGGCGCGACGCTGCTGCGCCTGCAGTACCCGACCGCGCTCGCGATCGCGAAGCGCGCGACCGGCTTCGATCTCGGCACCGGCGCGCCCGCCGACGAGATGGCGCTGTACCTGCTCGCGCTCGGCGCGCTGACCTGGACGATCGTGTCGTGCGCGTCCGCGACCTCACCGGCGCGCCGGCACCTGGGCGTCGGCGTCGCGCTGGTCGCGCTCGGCGGCTACGCGTTCGCGTGGCCGCTCGCGTTCCTGCTCGGCGTGGTCGGGCTACTCGCGATCGCCGACGCGACCCCGCAGCTCGCCGACGAGGAGGACGACGCCGCGGCGCGCACGCCGCCGATCGACGACGCCACCTGGCAAGCCTACGTCTCGGGCCTGGTCGCGGCGCTGCGCGCGCGCGGCCCCGATGGCGTGCCGGTCAACGTGGTCAGCGTGCGCGGCGAGCACGATCGCCAGTCGACGGTGATCGCGACCGAGCGTGAGGACGCGACCCTGCGCGTGCGCTTCGAGCGGGTCGGCGGCGCGCTGGTCTGCGTCGATGTGGTGTGCGGCCGCGAGGTCTCCGAGGACAAGGTCGCGACCCTCACGCTCGCGGCGCGCGGTGATCGCTGGATGGCGCCGGGCGCGCACCCGCCGCCGCCGCCGGCCGCGCCCGCGGTCCGCACCGGCGACGAGGCCTTCGACGTTCGCTTCACCTCGCACGGCGATGGCGTCGCGCTGTACAAGCTGCTCGACGAGTCGCTGCGGGCGCGCGCGGCCGCGGTCCTCGAGGGCTGGCTCGCGTACTGGGCCGGCGATGGCGTGCGCTGGCGGCTGTTCCCGGGCCGCGGCGCGCCGCTCGATCATCCGGTGCCGCTCGGCGATCTCGTGCTGCGGCGCGCGGGCGGCGCGTCGGCGGAGCGGCTGGCCGGCGTGATCGAGCTGGTGATCGCGATCGCCGCGCGCGGCGACCTCGCGCGCCGCTCGAGCGACGACGCGCACGACGATCACGCGCACGACGATCACGTGCACGACGCGCCGGCTGAACCCGCGGTGCTCGCCGCGACCGCTGCGACGCCTGCGACGCTCGCCGATCCCGCGCCGGCGGCGAGCGATCGAGAGGACGTGTGAGGCCTCGCGAGGTCACGCGCGCCGATCGCTCGTCGTAGACTGCGCGACATGTTGCGAACCTGTGAGGCCGGGTCTCTTCGTTCGATGACCCGCGCCGCGCTGCTGGCGTCCCTGATCGCGTGCTCGTCACCGCCGCGCGCGCCGGTCGCGGCGCCGCCCCCGCCGTCCGCCGCGGCAGACGCCACGCCGCCTGCACCCGACGCCGCGCCCGCGCCCGACGCCGCGCCGCCCACGCCGATCGCCGACGCCTACCGCGACGTCGCCGCGCGCATCGTCGCCGCGACCCGCACCGATCGCGGCGCGTACACCAAGCTCGCCGAGCTCACTGATCACGTCGGCCATCGGCTGTCCGGATCGCCCGAGCTCGATCGCGCGATCGCCTGGGCCTCGGCGGCCATGGCCAAGGACGGCCACGACGTGCGCACCGAGAAGGTCATGGTGCCGCACTGGGTGCGCGGCGCCGAGTCGGCGGCGATCGTCGCGCCGATCGCGCGGCCGCTCGTCGGGCTCGGCCTCGGCGGCACGATCGCCACGCCGAAGGGCGGCATCACCGCGCCGGTCGTGGTCGTGACCACCTGGGAGGACCTCGCGGCCAAGAAGGACAAGGTCAAGGGCGCGATCGTCCTCTACGACGTCGCGATGCCGCCGTACGACGACGCCACCGGCACCCACTACGGCGACGTCGTGCCGTTCCGCTGGGCCGGCCCGTCGCAGGCCGCCAAGCTCGGCGCGGTCGCGGTGCTCATGCGCTCGGTCACCGCGCGCAGCCTCCGCTCGCCGCACACCGGCGCGATGGGCTACGACCCGGCGCTGCCCAAGATCCCGGCGATGGCCGTCACCGTCGAGGACGCGATGCTGCTCCACCGCCTCGCCGATGCCGGTGAGGTCAAGGTCAAGCTCGTGACCTCGGGCAAGATGCTGCCCGACGCGCCGTCGGCCAACGTCATCGGCGAGCTGCGCGGCCGCGAGCTGCCCGACGAGGTCGTCGTGATCGGCGCGCACCTCGACTCGTGGGACGTGGGCCAGGGCGCCCACGACGACGGCGCCGGCGTGGTGTCGGTGATGCAGGCGCTCACCACGCTGCGCGCCCTCGGCCTGACCCCGCGCCGCACGATCCGCGTCGTGCTGTTCACCAACGAGGAGAACGGCGGCCGCGGCGGCAAGGGCTACGCCGCCGCCCACGCCGACGAGCTCGGCAAGCACGTCGCCGGCCTCGAGATGGACATGGGCGCGTACCCGCCGCGCGGCTTCCACGTCACGCCGGCGCCGACCGCCTCCGACGAGGTCAAGGCCCGCATCGTCGCGCGCATGGCCGACCTGTCGTCGTTGCTCGCGTCGATCGGCGCGACCCGCGCGACCCTCGAGGGCCCCGACGCCGACGTCACGCCGATCAACGAGAAGGGCGTGCTCGCGATCGGCCTCGACGTCCGCGGCTCGACGTACTTCGACTACCACCACACCGAGGCGGACACGTTCGACAAGATCGATCCCGCGATCCTCGCCGACGACGTCGCCGCGATCGCGGTGTTCGCGTACGTCGCGGCGGATCTGCCGACGCGGCTCGACGCCGCGGAGTGAGGGCGGCGTCGTCGCCGCACGAGTGAACGAACGACAGGAGATCGCATGATCGAGCGAACGATGCGGGTGACGCTGGTGGTGGTCGGGCTGGCGGCGGCGTGCGGCGGCGGGAAGAAGCCAGTGACCACGGCAGTCCCGGTGGTGACCGTCGACGCCGGTGCTGCCGATGCAGCGCCAGCCGCCACGGCCAAGGTGCCGGCGCGGACGGTCGCCAGCGAGGAGACGCTGACCTCGGCGAGCGGGGCGACCTTCAGCGTCTCCGCGGGGTGGACGGTGGCCGACGACGGTGGCGTGGTGATCCTCGGCGGTCCCGAGGGCGACGCGACGATCACCTACCTCGAGGTCGAGGCCGACAGCGGCGCGCACGCGATCGATGCCGCCTGGAAGCGCGTGCGGCCGGGCTTCGCCCTCGAGGTCGCGCAGGCGGACCAAGCGGGGCCGCGCGACGGCTGGGACGGGCTCGCGCAGATCACGTACGTGACGCCCCCAGCCGAGCAGCGCGTGGTGATCGCCGCGGCGCTGGGCAAGGGCACGCTGTGGCGCGTGTTCCTGGTGGACAGCACGCAGGCGGCGCTGTCCCGGCGCGGGGCCCAGCTCGGCACGACCCTGTCGAGCCTGAAGGCGCCCGGCGTCACGCGCACGTCGTGGGCGGGCAAGCAGGCCAACACCCTCGATGCCACGCGGCTGGCCGCGATCGACGCGTTCGTGGAACAGGCGATGAAGGCCACCGACGTCCCCGGCGCGGCGATCGCCATCGTGCAGGATGGCAAGGTCGTCCACGAGCGCGGCTTTGGCGTGCGCGAGGTGGGCAAGCCGGCCAAGGTCAGCGCGAACACGCTCTTTCTCACCGGGTCGACCGGGAAGTCGTTGATGACGCTGATGATGGCGCGCGCGGTCGACGCCGGCGTGTTCACGTGGGACACGCCGGTGACGAAGTTGCTGCCGAGCTTCGCGCTCGGCGATCCCGCGGTGACCGCGGCGCTGCACGTGCGTCACACGGTGTGCGCCTGCACCGGCATGCCTCGCCAGGATCTGGAGATGCTGTTCGAGTACCAGGGCGTCACGCCGCAGATGCGGCTGGACGCCATGAAGACGATGGTGCCCACGACCCGCTTCGGCGAGACCTTCCAGTACTCTAACCTGCTCGTGATGGCGGGCGGCTACGCGGCAGCCCACGCGCTGTACCCCGCGCTCGAGGTCGGCGCCGCGTTCGACAAGGCGATGCAGACGCAGGTGTTCACGCCGCTGGGCATGACGGCGACCACGTACGATTTCAAGCGCGCGACCCGCGCCGATCACGCCACGCCCCACGCGCGGGACAGCGCGGGCACGATGACCGCGATCCCGCTCGGCGACGAGACCTGGGTCACCACCGTGCGCCCGGCCGGCGGCCAGTGGTCGAGCGTGCACGACTACGCCCGCGTGCTTCTGCTCGAGCTGGGGCGGGGCCAGCTCGACGGCAAGCGCCTCGTGTCCGAGGCGAACCTCCTCGAGCGCCGCAAGCCCCAGGTGAAGGTCTCCGACGACCTCTGGTACGGCATGGGGCTCCTGGTCGGGACCATCCACGACGCGCCCTGGGTGACGCACAACGGCGGCACCGCGGGCTTCACCACCGACTATCTCTGGCTGCCAGACCACGGCGTCGGCGTGGTGATCGTGAGCAACGTCGGGGGCGGTGGGCTCTTCACCAGCGTGGTGCGCCGCCGCATCTTCGAGGAGCTGTTCGACGGCGAGGCGCAGGCGGCGACCGACCTCGCCCGCGATGTCGAGCAGGAGCACAAGAGCGTCACGACCGAGCTCGCGCGCATCAAGACGACGCTGGATCCGAGCTGGGCGGGGCCGCTGATGGGCGCATGGACCGCGCCCGGGCTGGGCCGCATCCAGCTGTCCATCGTCCGCGGCGCGATCCGGCTCGATGCCGGGGAGTGGCAGGCCACGGTCGCCGAGAAGGTCGAGCCGGACGGCACGCGGGTGCTGACGACCACCAGCGCGCCGTTCGCGGGCGTGTCGCTCACCCCCGAGCTCCGCGACGGCGCGCAGGTGCTCGTGCTGCGCGACGAGCAGCGCGAATACGTGTTCGCGAAGGTCGGCAAGTAGGATCAGCGCAGGAGCGCGCCGGCCCACGCGGCGTACTCGCGCGCGATCCAGCGCAGCGCGCGCGCCGGGTGCTGGGCCTGGAGCCCGTCGTCGATCGCCCAGACCCGCGGGTCGAGGCCGGCGCGGCGAAAGAGCCAGCGCGCGCGGCGGCCGTGGAACGGCTGGGTGACGAGCCAGACCCGCTGCACGCCCTCGCCGCGGAGGAGCGTGGCGACCTCGCGCGCGTTCTCGGCGGTCGAGCGCGCGCGCGGCTCGATGCGCAGCGCGCGCTCGGGCACGCCGTGATCGAGCAGCGCCTCGGCCATCGCGTGGGCCTCGCTGCGCCCGCCGCCGGTGTCGGCGCCGGTCGGGCACACCAGCGGCGCGGCGTCGGCGTGCCAGAGCGCGGCGGCCGCGGCGACGCGTTCGGCGACGACATCGGTCAGCCCGCCGCGCCGGGTGAGCGGCGCGCCGAGCACGACGATCGCGTCGAGGCGCTCGAGCGGATCGCGGACCGCGAGCGGCGCGCCCAGCGTGCGCGCGGCCCAGCGGACCGCGCGCGGCTCAGGATTTCGGGATCGCGACATGCAGCTCGATGCGCGCCGCGCCGCCGGGCGCGAGCAGCGCGTCGTCGATGCGATCGGCGGCCACGCCGCGATCGACGAGGTACCACTTGATCACCTCGACGCGGCGCTTCGTGAGCGCCACGTCGGCGCCCTTGCCCGGCACGCCGTCGAGGCGCACTCGCACGCCGGGCGTCGCGCGCAGCGCGGTCGCGACCCGATCGAGCGCGCGCTTGTCGGCGCCCGTCAGCCGCGCCTTGCCGCCGAAGCTGACCGCGAGCGCGCCCTCGAGCTTCGCGATCGCCGCTGGCAAGACATCGGGGCACCCGTCGTCATCCTCGAGGCCATTGACGGTCTCGGCGTGATCCGGGCACGCGTCGACGTGATCGTCCTTGCCGTCGCCGTCGTTGTCGGGCTCGGGGCAGCCGTCGTCGTCGCGGAAGCCGTCGCGATCCTCGGGCTGATCCGGGCACGCGTCGCGGCTCCCCGCGAAGCCGTCGCCGTCGTCGTCGGTCTCGGGGCAGCCGTCGCCGTCGTCGAGGCCATCGGGCGACTCCGCGACCGCGGGGCACAGGTCCGCGTCGCCGAGCACGCCGTCGCGATCGGGATCGGGATCCTCGACGGGCGGCGGGGCAGGGCGCGGCGCGCGCCGCGATCCCTCGCCCCACGCCGCGGTCAGCCCGGCGGTGAACGCGAACGTCGAGGTCAGCGGGTGCGCGCGCCCGGCGGCGAGGCCGTGGCGCAGATCGAGGCGCAGCGCCATGCGACCGGTGATCGCCCAGCTCGCGCCGCCGCCCCAGTAGCCGAGCGGATCGGCGTCGTCGCTCGCGTACGGCGACGACGTGAACAGCAGGTCGGCGCCGCCGCCGACGAGCAGGTGCGGCGTCACCGCGGTGCCGGTGGCGAGCCGCAGGATCGCGTGCGCGCCGAGGCCGATCACCGGCGCGCGATACGACGCGCGCCCGGCCGACGCCATGGCGTCGGTCGTCGACAGCGCCAGCGACGCCTCGCCCTCGACGCCGAGCGACAGCGCGAGTGCGTCACCGCGCCACACGCCGGGCAGCGCCCACCACGTGATGCGCCCGCCCACCGACGGCGCGGTGCCGGGCCGCTGATCCGCGGCCCACGAGTTGCCGAGCTCGGTGTCGCCGAACGCGTCGACGCCGATGAAGCCGCCGGCCTCGAGCGGCTGCGCCGCGGCGGGCGCTGCCCACGCGCCAACCACCAGCAGCACCGCCGGGAACTTCCACATCGGCGAAAATTATACTCCACGCGTCGCGGGTCCGCCCGGTTGCGCCGCGGCACCTGCCCGCGGCAAGCTGGGGACGATGCTGACCTTCAGCCACGATCCCGACGTCGCCGAGCAGCAGATGAACGCGATCATCTTCTACCTGACCGCGTTCGGGTACATCGACGGCGAGTTCGACCTGACGGAGAAGACCTTCGTCAAGATCTACATCCGCCAGCTCGTTGGCGATCGCGCCAAGACCCTCATGCCCGACGCCGACGCGCGGACCCGCGGCGAGGTCGTGTCGAAGTTCGTCGCGCACTTCCACGAGGTCTTCGAGCAGGTCGACCAGAACGTGCGCAGCCTGTTCGACGAGGTCACCGCCGACGGCGAGGACGTCAACGAGTTCGTCGGCGCCAAGCTCAAGCTGCGCTGCTACGAGATCTTCCAGCACTTCGATCGCGACAACCGCCGCGAGCTGCTGTCGACCGTCGACGAGCTGATCTACGCCGACGGCACGGTCCACCCGGCCGAGGCCAAGTTCCGCGCCGAGATCGAGGCGCTGCTCGACGCCGAGGTCCCGACCGAGTTCGTCGCGCCCGAGGCGCCCGCGGACGAGGGCGAGCACATCGAGGAGCTCGACGTCGAGCCAGCCGCGACCGTCGAGATCCTCGCCGCCGCGCAGGTCGCGCCGCGCGCCGACGATCACCCGTTCTTCGCCGGCTTCGAGGTCCACTACTCGTCGGATCCGATCCGCATCCGCGAGCAGGCCCAGGGCGACCTCGGGCTCATGCAGCGGTTCGTCGAGCAGCTCGGCGCGCAGCGCAAGGCCGGCGCCGGCAAGCTCAAGGGCCACCACGACGTCGCCGACTTCGCCGGGCAGCGCGCCTTCCTCGACGGCCACGTCTACGTCCACCCGACGACACCTGGCCAGAAGTACGAGCTCTACGTGCTCGGCGATCTGCACGGCTGCTACTCGTGCCTCAAGAGCTCGGTCCTGCAGGCCGACTTCTTCGCCAAGCTCGAGGCCTGGAAGCTCGATCGCTCGCGGCCCGAGCCGAAGCTGATCCTCCTCGGCGACTACATCGATCGCGGGCGCTTCAGCTACAACGGCGTGCTGCGCACGGTGATGCAGCTCTACCTGGCCGCGCCCGAGCACGTCTTCGTGCTGCGCGGCAACCACGAGTACTACATCGAGTACCGCGGCCGCATCTACGGCGGCGTGAAGCCGGCCGAGGCCATCAACACGCTCGTCGGGCACATGCCGGGCGAGGTGTTCGAGGCGTACATGAACATGTTCGAGGCGCTGCCCAACATGTTGCTCTTCGACCGGCTGTTCTTCGTGCACGCCGGCATCCCGCGCGACGCCGAGCTCAAGGCCAAGTACCAGGACCTGTCGTCGCTCAACGACAGCGATCTGCGCTTCCAGATGCTGTGGAGCGATCCGTCGACCGCCGACTACATCCCCGACGAGCTGCAGGCGCAGAACGCGCGCTTCCCGTTCGGCCGGCTGCAGTTCGAGGCGTTCATGGAGCGGATCGGCGCGACGATGCTGGTCCGCGGCCACGAGAAGATCGACGAGGGCTTCAAGGACGTCTACCCGGGCAACCCGACGGCGCTGCTGAATCTCTTCTCCGCCGGCGGCGCCGACAACGACGACCTGCCGCCCGAGTCGAGCTACCGGACCGTGCGGCCGATGGCGTGCACGATCCACGTCGAGGACGGCGTCGCGCGGGTCACGCCGTGGGAGATCGACTACAAGCGCTACAACGATCCGCGGCGGAACCGCTTCTTCGCGACCGAGCCCGAGATCGAGCACAAGATCGGCTGACGCGCGCGCGTGTGCCGGCGTTTGCCGCGGACGTGTCGACGGGACACGGCGGCTGGACGGTACGGTCCCGCGATGCGCCGCGCCGTGTTCGCCGGGTTGATCGTGGTCGCCGCCTGTGGTGGCGGGGCGGGTGGTGGTGGCGGCGACGACGAGCCGCCGCCGAGGGACGCCGAGATCCACGTGGTCTCGGGGACCACGACCAGCGAGGCCGGCGCCACCGCCGAGATCGGCGTGTCGCTGAGCGACGCGCCGACCGCGCCGGTCGTGATCGCGATCCAGAGCGATGATCCGGGCGAGGGCGCGGTCTCGCCGGCGACGATCCGCTTCGAGGCGGGCGATGTCGGCCCGCACACGGTGGTGGTGACCGGCGTCGATGACGCCGAGGTCGACGGCGCGCAGCCGTATCGCGTCGTGTTCGCGGCCGCGGTCAGCGATGACGCGGGGTACGCAGGCCTGATCGTGCCGCCGGTCGCGCTGACCAACGTCGACGACGATGTCGGCACGGGTACGGTGCGCGTGTTCCTGAACGGCCCTGGTGCGGGCACGGTCACGTCCGCACCCGCGGGGATCGCGTGCCCTGGCGTGTGCGTGGCCTCGTTCCCTGCGGGGACCACCGTGACCTTGACGGCAGCGGCGGGAACGGGCTCGCGGTTTGGCGGCTGGCGGGTGCCGGGCGTGGACTTCACGCCGACCCGCACCTTCGAGATCGGCGCTGGCGAGCTGCACCAGGCCAACGGGTTGTTCGTGCGCGACCAGCTTGCCTGGACTGCCGCCGTCGACTGGCCCGCCGTCGAGCGGCTCGACGTGGTCGCCGCCGCGGGCGATCAGCTGGTGGTCGGTGGCGAGCTGGATGGCCCGACGACGATCGGGGGGACGCCGCTGCCGTACGGTGGTGGCCGCGATCCGCTGATCGCCGCGTACGCCGCTGCCGACGGTGCGTTCCGGTGGAGCCGCAGCTTCGGGGGCACCGGCGATGCGCGCGTGCAGGCGATCGCGATCCTCCCGGGTGGCGATGTGGTGGTCGGCGGCTGGTTCACAGGCGAGCTCGATCTCGGCGCCGGGCCCGTCACCCCGTCGAGCACCACCGGTGGGTTCGTGGCGCGCCTGCGCGGCGCAGATGGCGCGGTCGTGTGGGCAAAGGCGCTCACCGCCGGTCCCTCGGTCTGGGTCGCCGGGCTCGGGGCGAGCCCGGACGGCGGGATCGTCGCCTGCGGCAGCGGCACGGCGCCGCTGGCCTGGCTTGATGGTGACGGCGGCCTGGTCGCCGCGATCACGCCCGGGCTCATGGCCGGCTGTGTGGCGATCGATCGCCGCGCCGGCGGCTGGGTCGCGGTCGGCGAGGGCGCGGGCGGGGGCTCCGCCGTGTACGTCTCGGTCGACGACGACCGCCACGTCGACACTGCCGAGTCGGTCTTCGCGACCAGCGCGTCCATGCGCATCAACGACATCGTCGCGCTGCCGACCGGCGGCGCGATCGTGCTGCTGGCGGTGACCATGGGCGTGGGGCTGTATGACCACTGGATGACGAAGGTCGACGCGGCCGGCAACGTGGTCGGGTCGATATCTGCCGCCAGCTCGAACTACTCCGATCGCTCGAGCGCGGCCGTGCTCGAGGCGCCGGACTCGCTCCTTGTCGCGCGTCAGATCGGCGCTGGAATCATCGTGCTCGAGCGCTACGACATCTCGAGTCTGATGCGGGTCGCGGGCTTCGATCTCGGCTCCACCGAGGTGTTCGACTTCGATCTCGCGACCTCCGCGGGGCACACCTTCCTCGCAGGCGACTCCTTCACCACCGAACCACTGATCGGCTGGCCGATGATGCTGCAGAACGACGGCGGCTTCGTCAGCGAGCTGAAGCTGCCCTGACCGGCGGGCGCCTGCCATCCGACCGCTGAAGATCCATCGGCGATCGCGACGCGATGTCGCTGCCATCCCCGGCGACGTTCGTGTTATTCGACGCCGCCATGGACCAGAACATCCCGGTCGTCGATCTCCGTGACTGGCACGCCGGTGGCGAGGCCCGCGCGCGCTTCGTGCGCGGCGTCGGCGAGTCGCTCGCCGACATCGGCTTCTTCGCGGTGTCGTCGCACGGCGTGCCGGTCGACCTGACCACCGGCGCGTACGACGCGGCCCGCGCGTTCTTCGCGCTGCCGCCGGCGACGAAGGCCGCCTATCACCGCGCGAACGCCAAGGGCCAGCGCGGCTACACCGGCTTCGGCACCGAGCACGCCAAGGACTCGGGTGCGCCGGACCTGAAGGAGTTCTGGCAGGTCGGCCGCACCGACGTGCCCGATTCGCACGAGGTCCACGCGCCGTTCGGCCCCAACGTCTGGCCCGACGCCGACGTCCCGGCGTTCCGCGCGATCATGACCGGCCTCTACGGCGCGCTCGACGCGCTCGGCGGCGTGCTGCTCGAGGCGGCGGCCGCGTACCTGGGCGAGCCGACCGGGCTGTTCCGCGACATGTGCACGGAGTCCGACACGATCGTCCGCGTCATCTACTACCCGCCGGTCGCGAAGGACGCCCCGCCGGGCGCGATCCGCTCGGCAGCGCACGAGGACATCAACCTCATCACGCTCCTGTCGGGCGCGACCTCGGAGGGCCTCGAGCTCCTGCAGCGCGATGGCACCTGGCGCGCGATCCACACCGGCTTCGACACGATCGTCGTCGACGCCGGCGACATGCTGCAGAACATCACCAACGGGCTCTACAAGAGCACCACCCATCGGGTCGTGAACCCGAAGGACGCCTCGAGCGATCGCTACTCGATGCCGTGCTTCATCCACCCGCGCAAGGAGGTCGACCTGACGCCCTTGCCGAGCTGTGTCGCGCGCACCGGTGGTGAGGCGCGGCACCCGAGCATCAACGCGGGCGACTACCTGATGAAGCGGCTGCGCGAGATCGGGCTGGCGTAAGCGCCTGCACTGGCGTTGCTGGACCGCGACGTCGGGTCGCGCACTCCGGTTCGCAACGGCGAGCAGATGACAGTCCCGGGCGCCGGCCCGTCGCGGTACGGTCCCTGCAATGTCCTCGACACGCACCCCCTGGCGACGCGCGGCGCGCGCGTCCTTGCTCGCCGTCGCGGCGGTCGCCGCCACCGCGGGTCCCAGCGCCGCGCACTTCGCGATGCCGAAGTCGGTCGACTTCCTGCCGCGGCCCGGGCACCCGAACGACCTCTACCTCGAGGTCTCGTTCGGCCTGCTCGAGTCGCACGACGCCGGCGCGACCTGGCAGTACTACTGCGAGGATCCGATCCAGGGCGTGGGCTACGCCGGCATGTTCATCCCCGACATGGCGATCTCGTCGACGAACACGCTGTTCGCGACCACGATCATCGGCCTGCGCGCGCGGCGCGACGGCTGCACCTTCGAGGCGACGCAGTTCGGCGAGAACTTCATCGCGCAGGTGACGGTCGCGCCCGACGGCACGGTCTACGCCGCCGCCGCGAATGGCGTGCCGCCCGACAGCACGATCTACAAGAGCACCGACGACGGCGTCACGTTCACGCCGGCCGGCGCGACCACACCCGGCGACGAGGCGGGCTGGACCAGCCTCGAGGTCGCGCCCTCGGACGCGCAGCGGGTCTACATCACCGGCTACCGGCTGGTGAACGGCGCGCGCGTGGTCACGATGTACCGCAGCGACGACGCCGGCGCGAGCTGGACGCCGCTGTCGACCGCCGACTTCGCGTTCACCGCCAACTCCGATGTGGTGATCACGTCGATCTCGCCCGACGATCCGGACTTCCTGATCGCGCGCATGACCCACCGCATCGCCGCCGACGCGGACTCGATCTACCGCTCGACCAACGCCGGCCAGACCTGGACCAAGGTCAAGGACTTCGACTCGAACGCGCTCGGCATCGTGATCCGCAAGCTGACCGGCGCGGGCCCGGCCGCGACCAAGGCCCAGGTGCTGATCGGCGCCGGCCCGTCGGGCGTGTGGGCGTCGAGCGATGGCGGCCAGACCTTCACCAAGAACGCGGCGACCTCGGAGCTCCTGTGCCTGCGCGAGCACGGCGGCCAGCTCTACGGCTGCAACGACAGCAAGAACGACTCGACCGTGATGGCGCTGGGCAGCTCGGCCGACGCCGTCGACTTCTCGTCGATGGTGAAGTTCCGCGACATCACGAGCATCACGAGCTGTCCGTCGGGCACGATCGTCCACGACCAGTGCGAGCTGGTCCGCTGGTGCTTCGTGCGCGATCTCTACGGGATCACGGCCAACCCGACCAACTGCTCGGTCGCCACCGACGCCGGCATCACGCCGGACGCCGGCATCACGCCGGACCCGCCGACGAGCTGCTGCTTCGCGGGCGGGGCCTCGGCGGCCAACGGCCTGATCGGCGTGCTCGCGGTCGCGCCCTGGCTGCGCCGCCGCCGCCGTCGATCCTGATTCTTTGACGCGCTCCGGGCCCGGCGGTCGTCTAAGATCGACACGCGCCGGATCGACCGGCGCCAGGAGCGCCGCCGTGGAGCTATCTCGCCTCGATCGGGTCGCCTACCGGACCCAGCACCTGTCGTTCCTGCTCAACGCCACGGTCCTGCAGGAGACCGCGCGCCTGGTCACCCGCACGCCGCGGGCCGCGATCGACGGCGACGTGCTGCGCGCGCTGCGCCGCCGCCACGCCGAGCTGCACGCCAGCGATCTCGCCAACGTCGACGCCGGCCTGTACCCGCGCGAGCTCTTGTTCAACATCCCGCTGCGCGACTACGCGCGCGCGTTCCCGGCGCTGGTCCGCGACACCGCGCGCATCATCCGCCGCAAGAAGGCCAACGACTGGCGCGACATCCCCGCGGTCGATCGCGATCGCTACCCGCCGTACTACCGGCGCACGTTCCACTGGCAGACCGACGGCTACCTGTCGGAGCACTCGGCCGAGATCTACGAGCTCGGCGTGGAGCTGCTGTTCCGCGGCACCGCGCAGGTGATGCGGCGCCAGGTGATCCCGCCGGTGACGCGCTACCTGCGCGAGACCGGGCGGCCGCCGTCGCACGTGCGCCTGCTCGATGTGGCGTGCGGCACCGGGCCGACCCTGCGCCAGCTCGCGACCACGCATCCGACGCTGCGCTATCACGGCGTGGACCTGTCGCCGCACTACGTGCAGACCGCGCGGCGCCGGCTCGCCGATGTCGCCGAGCTGTCGCTGGCCGTCGAGAACGCCGAGGCGTTGCCCTACGCCGATGGCACCTTCGACGTGATCACCTGCGTCTATCTCTTCCACGAGCTGCCGCGCAACGCGCGCGCGAAGGTCGCGGCCGAGATGTTCCGGGTGCTGCGGCCGGGCGGCATCGCGGTGATCGAGGACTCGTGCCAGCTCGACGACTCGCCCGAGCTCGCGCCGGTGCTGTTCAACTTCCCGGTCGAGTTCCACGAGCCGTTCTATCGCGACTACCTCGATGACGCGCTCGCCGACATCCTCACGCGCGCGGGCTTCGCGGCGCCGACGACCGAGACCCACCTGGTGGCGAAGGTCGTGTACGCGCGCAAGCCGGCGTAGACCACGCGGATCGCCCAGCCAGTTCGCGTGGACAAGCGGGCGCCCGGCACCGCGCGATCGCGCAAGCGCGCGAGAACGGTGGCGCGTCACCGTCGAGCGTGAGGGTCCGCGGGTTGCAGCCCGGACGCGTCATGTCGAACTTCCTCCGTCATGGTCAGCTCCTCGTCCTCTGCTCCGTCCTCGCCGTCGGTGCCTGCATGGCCGCCGATGCCCCCGATCCGGGCCCGGTCGCCGAGTCCGCCGGCGCGCCGCTGACCGCGGACGAGCTCGCGGCTCTGTCGAGCGCCGACATCGATGGCGATGGCACGCCGGCCACGCTCGCGCCGGGCGAGACCGCCTGGCTCGAGTCGCCGCCCGCCAGCTTCGAGGTCGAGCTGCCGGCGAACAGCAGCGCGGCGGTCTGCGCGTCCACCTACAGCACGTGGGACGCGGCCACGGTCACGCACGCGGTGAAGATCTGCGCGGATGGCCTCTGTCACTGGACCAAGTACCAGGTGGTGGAGCAGGTGACGTGCAACAACTACTGCAGCTCGCCGACCACCTGGTCGTGCACGGCCTGGGGCACCGCGACCCACCCAGGACACGCGACCACGCTGCCGGCGGTACAGGCGAACTCCGAGTGTCAGATCCCGTGCGGCTCGCTGAGCACCTGCTCGGGGTGCGTCTACCACTGAGGCGCGACCGCCACCCGATCGCCGGCGCGGCTACTCGTCGTCGCCGGTCGCGCCGAAGTCGCCCGAGCGCAGGTTCCAGCGCCGCATCCAGCGCTGGATCTGCGAGCGCGGCTTGGCCATCGCGCGCGCGACCGCGCTGACGTTGCCGTTGTGCTCGCGCAGCGCCGCGACCAGCGCGGTGCGCCGCGGGTCCGGGGCGCTCGGCGCCGACGGCGCGGTGTCGATGAGGCCGGGCGCGGCGGCGGCGAGGTGCGAGAGATCGAGCTCGTCGACGGGGCTCAAGGCGATCGCCGCCTCGAGGGTCTTCTCGAGCTCGCGCACGTTGCGCGGCCAGTGGTACTCGACCAGCGCGCGCGCGGCCGCCACCGACAAGGCGATCGGCCGACCGGGCGCGAGCCGCGCGCACAGCGCCGCGATGATCGTCGCGAGATCCTCGCTGCGATCGGCGAGCGCCGGCAGCTCGATCGTGAAGCCCGACAGGCGCGCCCACAGATCCTCGCGGAACTCGCCGGAGGCGACCAGCTCGGGCAGATCGCGGTGGGTCGCGCAGACCACGCGGAAGTCGCTCGCGACCGCGGCGCTCTGGCCGAGCGGCGTGACCTGGCGATCCTGGAGCACGCGCAGCAGCGCGGGCTGCACCGCGAGCGGCAGGTCGCCGATCTCGTCGAGGAACAGCGTGCCGCGGTGGGCGGAGGCGATGAGCCCGACGCGCGCCTCGGCGCCCGAGAACGCGCCCTTCTTGTGGCCGAACAGCTCCGCCTCGACGAGCGAGTCGGGCAGGGCGCCGCAGTTGACCGCGACGAACGGGCCGGCGCGCCCCGACCGCGCGTGCAACGCGCTCGCGAGCACCTCCTTGCCCGCGCCGCTCGGCCCGCGGATCACGACCGCGACCTGCGACGCCGCGATCCGATCGAGCTCGGCGAGGCGCTGCTCGAGGCGCGGCAGCACCGTGCCGCTCGGCGTGTCGCGCGCGTCGACGACATCGGCGACGTCGTCGGTCGCGAGGACCGCGGCGCGGAACCGGAAGAACGTCTGGCCGAGCTCGAGCACGTCGCCGTCGGCGAGCGCGGCCTGCTGCGCGGGCGCGCCGTTGAGCAGCGAGCCGTTGCGCGAGCCGAGATCCACGAGATGGAAGCTCGCGCCGCGCCGCTCGATCGCCGCGTGGCGGGTCGACAGCCACGGATCGGGGAGCCGCAGCGTGAGCGTGCGGCCCTCGCGGACCAGCGTGCGGGTCGCGCCGCGGCCGATCTCGACGCGATCGATCTGACCGAGGACCAGGCGGGCGGACCCGGCGGGGGGCCGGCCGGCCTCGAGCACGAGGAACAGCATCGGCTCGCCGCGGCGATCGGCGATGGTGGTCCCGGCGGGCTTGGGCAGCGTGGCGGAGAACACGTGGAGCGCGGCACTGTATCAGGCGCGTATGCGCCGGCACGACCCCGGGCGATCGCCGATTGCCCGGCGCGGCTGCACCCGGACCTGCCCCTGCCACCGCGCGCCTGCCGCAGCGGCGCCGCAGGTGCACCCGGCCGCAGTCCGAGGTGCACCCCAGTGGTCTTCACCCCTTGCGGGTGATCGCGGTCGGCCCGGCCGTTGCACTGGTCATGCTCGATGACACCGATGGGGCAGACCCGGCACACCGAACCACCGGAGCACTGGATCGCTCGCGCGGCGGTCACTGACTGGCGCGCGCTGTTCCCGCTGCGACACCAGCACGCCGAGCAGATCCGGCGCGTGGTGTCATCGCTGCCCCGATCGCTGTACCCCGAGGTCCGGGTCGCGTTCGGGCTCGATGCGGAGGCCCCGCCGCACCTGCAGGGCCGCCTCTATCGCGATCTCTATGTCGAGCGGCCGCCCGCGGCCTCGACCTGGGATGTCGCGCTCGGCGCGTTCCGCCGCGGCGATCCCCAGCCGCTGCGCCAGCGCTTCGCCGCGCGCGACGGCACGCCCGCCGACTGGATCCGCGCCTGGTACGAGATCACGACCCTCGCCGGCCGCATCGTGGTCGTGCCGCACCTCGACGATGGCGTCCGCCCGATCGCGGTGCCGCTCGATCTCGAGCCACCGATGGCCGCGGTCACCGCGCGGCTGATGCGCCCCGACGAGCTCGCGGTCGCGCTGACCCGCGAGCTGTACACCGGCTTCACCCTCGAGCGTCACCGCACCGCGGCGGCGGCGACCGCGACCGCGGTCTCGCGCGGTGGTACCGGGCCCTGGCTCGAGGCCGCGATGTCCCTGCTGCTGCACCACCGTGATCGCGCGCCGGGCTTGCTCTCGGGCCACGGCGGCTTCCCCGGGGACGCGACCGAGCTCGGCGCGGTGTCGGCGGTGCTCGCCACGCCTGACGCGTTCGCCACGCACATCGCCGATGGCCTGTTCGCCACCTCGCGCCCGCGCCGCTGGCTCGCGTTCCGCCTCAGCGCCGCGTCGGGTCGCATCGCCGCGGGCTCGCACCCCGATGACGGGATCGCGCTGTCATGAGCGTCGCGTGCGACGGCATCGCGCTGTCGTGATCAGAGCCTGAGAAGCTTCGCTTCTCGGCTCCCTTCGATCGATCGGCCCGCGCGAGGACGCGCAGCCCGATCTCATCCGGAACCTGAGCCGCGGAACCTTCGGTTCTGCTCAGCGCGGCCGCGAGTCGAGGTACGCGCGGCCGCGGGTCATGAGCGCGCGGAAGCCCTCGACGTCGCCGGCGCGCACGACCGAGCGCAGCCGCTCGACCGCGTAGAGCAGCGCCGACAGCGACTCGGTGCCGTAGTCGTTGAGCCGCTGGATCTCGAAGTACAGATCCGGGCTCTCGTGCGCGACCGCGCTGGCGACCCGCAGCTGCGCGTCGAAGGTGGTCGATGACAGCGTCGCCAGGCGCGGCGCGGCCTCGCCGCTGTCGGCGAGCGCGGTGAAGAACGCGATGTTGAGCGCGTGCGACAGCCCGAGCACGTAGGCGATCAGGCGATCGTGGCTCTCGAGATCCATGTCGACGAGCGTCGCCATCGTCGAGGTGAACAGGTCGCGCGCCGCGGCGGTCGCCTCGGGCACGCCGAGATCGACGAAGATCACGTGGCGGCCCGACAGCAGCTGCGTATCCGGGCCGAACATCGGGTGGACCGAGCAGACCCGACCGCCGGCGTCCTTGAGCGCGCGCAGCCCGGTGCGCAGCGGGCTCGTGAGCGAGCCGACGTCGAACACCACGCCCGGCGGCGGCGTCTTCGCGAGCTCGTGCAGGATCGCGTTGGTCGCGGGCATCGGCGCGGCCACGACGATCATCTCGTGAT
Organism: Deltaproteobacteria bacterium; assembly: GCA_021413675.1. Taxonomy (GTDB): domain Bacteria; phylum Myxococcota_A; class Polyangia; order Haliangiales; family Haliangiaceae; genus JAIOQA01. The sequence goes on from JAIOQA010000076.1 coordinate 40,315, forward strand.
CGAGCGTGAGCGTGCGCCAGTCGGCGACGTGCGGGTAGCCCTCGACCGGCCCGGCCGGATCCGCGACCTCGACCGCGAAGCCCTGGGCCGCGAGGAAGCGCACGAACCACGAGCCGATGTTGCCGCGGCCGCCGATCACCAGCACCCGCCGGCCGCTGCCCGAGCCGCGCTGCGCGACCAGATCTTGCTCCTGCGCGGTCAGCGAGCTGTCGATGAGCGCGAGCATGAGTCGCTCGCCCAGCGCTGGCGACAGGCCCTGCTCGGCGGCGGCGCGGCGCGCGCGCTCGAGCACATCGCGCTCCTGGCGGAAGTCGCGGGTCGGGATCCCGGCCTTGCGCTTGGTCGCGCCGATCTCGAGCGCGACCGCCTGGCGCTTCGCGACCAGCGCCAGGATGTCGCGATCGATCTGTCCGAGGTCCGCGCGCAGCTCGTCGAGAGTCGGCATCCGCGCATCCTACTCGACTGGCGCGCGGCGGGTCACGCGGACGGGCGGCGGTGCGCGGCGTCGGCGCGGTCGAGGAGCGCCTGCCACTCCTCGCGGTCGTAGTGCTCGCCGTCGAGGAGCGCCGGGTCGCGGATCAGCGCGTGCCAGTCGGCGGCGTCCCAGATGGCGGCCAGGATCGAATCGAGCGCGGCGCGCACCGTCGCGTACGGAGCCTGGTTCATGAACAGGGTGATGAAGGCATCGACCTCGCTGCGCCGCTCGGCTGGGAGGTGCTTCTTGTAGCGAGTGTAGAGCTTCCAGCCGTTCATGCTCCAGATCTGCGTCAGGTAGACGTAGTGGAGATCGATCACGGTGCGGTCGGCCGCCGAGAACGACCGCGCTGGCGCCGGCGCGGTGCTCGGCGCCGGCTTCGCGGTTCGCGCGCGCGCCGCGGTCGGCTCGATCACGGTGGCGCCAGGGGCGAGGTCGGCGAGGTGCACGCGCGTGCAAGGCGTTGGCATCGGCTCGATGCATGGCAGGCCGAGCGTGCGCTCGAGGTCGTGCGCGCGTCGTCGTCGAAGTAGACGGTGATCGTCGCGGCGCCGAGGATGCGCGCGGCCCCGCGCACATCGAGCGACGCGCCGTCGATCGGCACGAACGAGGTCCACGTCCGGTTGGCGGCGAGCACCGCGACCGGGATGCCGAAGGTTGCGAGCTCCTTCGTCGCTCGTCGCCCCGGCATCCGCAGATGATGAGTCACGCCGCGATCGCCCACGCGCGCATCATACGCGACGCGCGGCTACTCAGGGATCGGCACAGGGAGCCGCCCGAGCGAGTCTCCGCGGGAAGGGCCGCAAGGGTCTGGATCAACGCTGGAGCCGAACCGCGAGAGGGGCGGCGCTCGGCGCGAACGGCGCGCACGCGGGCAACCGACCCGGAATCGGAGTCGGTCACGGAATCGGACCCGGCATCGAGCACGGGCACAGGCACGGAAGCCACTGACGCGATGGAGGGCGCGTACATGCGCGAGATTCGCGCCGCGCAGGGATCCGAGTGCGTTCCGGCCCCGATGCATCAGGGCTGTACCCCCCCTCTGGTGAGAAATTTGCGTTACTCCATTCTTCATCGTGTAGTACAACGGCGAAATCATATGTCGGCGCCGATCCAGACCGAGCTGCCATGGCGCACCCGCGGTGGGAAGCGCCCGGGGGCGGGGCGGCCGCCGCGCGGACCTCGGTCGAGCGAGAAGCACAAGGCGCGACCCGCGATCGATCCGCGTCACCCGCTGCACGTCACGATCCGCGCGCGCCCGGGCCTCAAGCTCCGCCGGCGCGCAGGCTGGCTCGCGGTCCGGCACGGGCTCGCGATCACGTGCCGCCGCAGCGACTTCCGCATCTGCCACGTATCGGTGCAAGGCAATCACGTCCACCTGATCGTCGAGGCGGACAGCCACGTCTCGCTCGCGCGCGGGATGCAGGGCTTCCAGATCGCCTGCGCCCGCCGCTTCAATCTCCAGACCCGCCGCCGCGGCGGCGTCTTCGCGGATCGCTACCACCCGCGGCCACTGCGCACGCTGCGCGAGACGCGTAACGCACTCGCGTACGTGCTGAACAACTGGCGGCGCCACCGCGAGCGCGCCGCACGCATCTGGAGTTCGTGCCGGTGGTGATGCCCACCACGTGGTACCTCACACACGGCTGGCGGCGGCACGGGCCCATCTCGCCACATGCGCGGCCCGGGTCCACCGACGGTCCGTCGTAGACCACTTCCGCGCACGGTGCAGCTCGCGTCGCAGCCCGATCCGACCGCCGGCCAGGTCACGCGACCCACGTCGTCGATCTTGTAGACCATCGCCGCGGCGACGATCCGCGCGCGTCGAGGCTACGGCGCCACCCTCCATCGAACGAGGACGGCGTGCTCGCGGGGCCACAGACGTCGCTCGTCGCCCGGCAACTGCGAATGACGGCTCACGCCGCGATCGCCCACGCGCGCATCATACGCGACGCGCGGCGGTCAGCACGCGCGGCTCACTTCTTGGGCGGCATCAGCACCGTGTCGATCACGTGGATCACGCCGTTCGACGCGACGATGTCGGCCTTGATGACCGTCGCGCCGCCGATCTTGACGCCGTTCGAGGTGTCGATCGCGACCTCGTCGCCCTGGACGGTCTTCGCCGACTTCATCGTCGCGACGTCCTTGGCCATCACCGCGCCGGGCACGACGTGATACGTGAGCACCGCGGTCAGCGCGGCCTTGTCGGCGAGCAGCGCCTTGAGCGCGTCGGGCGGGATCTTCGCGAACGCGTCGTCGGTGGGCGCGAACACGGTGAACGGGCCGGGGCCCTTGAGCGTGTCGACCAGGCCGGCGGCCTCGACCGCGGTCAGGAGGGTCTTGAACGAGCCGGCCTCGGTGGCGACCTCGACGATGTTCTTGGTCGCGGCGACCGGCTCGGCGGCCTTCGGCGGCTCGGCGGCGGGCGGCGTCGCGGGCGGCGCGGCGGGCGGCGTCGCGGGCGCGGCGGGCTCGGTCGGCTTCGCGGCCTCGGGCGCGGGCGCCGGCGCGTCGGCCTCCTTCTTCTTGCAAGCGGTGGTGCCCACGGCGAGGGCGAGGAACATGGCGAGTGCGGTGCGGGTCATGGGCGCTGAGACGAGCGCGCGTCCCGGAGCGTTACGCCGCGCGTTGATCGATCCGCTGGCAGGGGCTGACCTCGCGCGCGCGGTCACCGCGCCGGGCGCGCGCAGAAATCGCCGACCGCGTTGAGCCGCGCGCGCAGATCTGCGGGCGGCTCGCCGGGATCCGCCGTCAGATCCCAGCGATCGTTCCAGTCGCCGGCCGTGCCGTAGCGCCACTGGCCCGCGATCGATCGCACGCCATCGCTGTCGACGATCACCCGCATCTCGAGATCACCGGCGTCGCCGGGCGGCTGGCGCGACGGCGCCTCGCACCACCAGCCGGTGAGGTGGTCGCCGACGATCGTGCCGCGGATCGTGCCGGTGTCGTGCTCGTACACGCCGAGCACCTCGTCGCCGACGCGCTTGAGCAGCAGGTGGCCGAAGTCGCCGGTCCAGTAGCCCTCGATCGCGGCGCCGGTGGTCGGCGCGCCGCCGACCAGGTGCGGTGGGTCGGCGCACTCGGCGGCGTCGCGCAGCGAGGCGACGTCGGCGACCAGCGCGTCGCCGCTCTCGGCCTGCGCCACCAGGCCGCGCAGCTGCGTGAGCGAGGCGTCGAGGCACCGATCGCTGGCCGCGGCGATCGCCGGCGTCCAGCTCCGGTGGCTCGCCTGGCACGCGGTGACCGCGGCGCGCTGCCAGCGCAGCGACCAGGCGTCGATCGCGGCCGCGAGCGCATCGGCGGCCGCGGGGCCGCGCAGCGGATCGACGCGCGCGTACTGCGCGGAGATCCGCAGCCGTACCGCCGGTCCCCACGCGGCGATCACCGGCGCGCCGGCGGTATCGCACGCGGGATCATCGGACGAGCCGCCGTAGGCGCTGACGATCGCGATGACCGCGGCCACGGCGCCGACGCCGCCGAGCACCGCGAGCGTCGCGACCAGGCCGCGGCGCGGCGGGGCGCGCAGCGCGTCGAGGAGCGCGCGCACGTCGGGGTAGCGATCGGCGGGATCGGCGGACAGCCCGCGGCGCAGCACCGGCCACAGCCACGCGGGCACGCCCACGCCCGAGGGCGCGCGCGGCTCGGTGGCCGCGAGGTGCTTGCGCAGCGCCGCGACGGTCTTGCCGGTCCACGGCCGCCGACCGTAGAGCGCCTCGTAGAGCACGACGCAGAACCCGAACTGATCGGCGCGCGCATCGACCTCGCGCCCGGCGAGCTGCTCGGGCGCCATGTACGCGGGCGTGCCGAGGGTCGTGCCGAGGGCGGTGAGATCGTCGGCGAGCGGGCTCGACGGTCGCGATGGCCCCGATGGCCCCGATGGCTCCGACGGCGTCGAGGCCGTGCTGTCGTGGGTGGGCGGTCGCGGTTGCGTGACCTCGATCGCCTCGGTCTCGTCCTCGCCGACATCGGCGCGGCCGCCATCGCCGGAGACCCGGACCAGGCCGAAGTCGCTCACCCGTGGCCGGCGATCGTGGCCGACCAGGATGTTGTGCGGCTTGATGTCGCGATGGACGAAGCCGGCGTCGTGCGCGGCAGCGAGGCCCTCGCCGGCCTCGAGCATGACGTCGAGGATCTCGCGCCACGATCGCGGGGCCGCGCCGAGCCAGCCCGACAGGTTGTCGCCGGGCACCAGCTCCATCGCGATGTACAGCCGTCCGCGGGCGCGGCCAACGGCGTGGATCGTGACGACGTTGGGATGCGACAGCTGCGCCATCGCCACCGCCTCGCGGTACAGCCGCTCGGTGCCGACCGCCGCGCGGTGCACCTTCACCGCGACGTCGCGCTGCAGCTCGAGATCGCGCGCGAGGTAGACCACGCCCATGCCGCCCGAGCCGATGCGCCGGACGATCCGGTAGACGCCGCCGAGCTCGTCGTCGGGCGCCAGCTCGAACGGCGGGTCGGCGGCGGGCGCGCGCGCGATGTCGCCGAGCAGCGCCGCCAGCGAGCCGTCCTCGGTCCCCGCGGGCGCGCTGAGGTCCGCGACCGAGGCGTCGCCGACCGAGCCGGTTCCGGCGGGCGGCGTCGTGCGATCGCTGGAGTCGCTGGAGGACATCGTGGAACAACCGAGGTGAGATCGCGTCAGCGCGATTGTACAAAACGCGACCGCCGTCTCGCGGGCCCGACGATGTCAGGTTCGCACGAGTTCAGCGCGCGATCGAACGCGACAACGGCGTCCCCGATCGCTGCTGGTGCGGATCAGTCCTCGTCGAGGTGCTTCGGCCGCGGCTTGCCGTCGACGAACGCGTCGAGCGGCACGTCGGCATCGACGCCATCTTCGAGGGGATCGTACTCGCCGGTGGGCGCGGCCAGCTCCTCGATCTCGAGGATGTCGAGCTCGGCGGTGCGCACCGAGCCGTCGGCCATCGCGGCCGGCGGCGTCATGACGTCATCGGGGTCGACCAGCTCCATGCGGCCGGTGTTGATGTCCTCGGCCGGATCGCGCACCGGGCGATCGACCTTGCGGCCGATGAGACACCCCGCCTTGACCGTGACCTGGAACGCGCGGCCGCCGAAGTAGGCGTCGATCGCTTCCTTGATGTACCAGAAGATGTCCTGCAGCTCCTGGCCCTTGCCGGCGATGTCCTTCCAGTCGGCGAGCGGCCCGTACTCGATCACCGGCGCGAAGAAGAACTCGCGCGACGACTTGAAGAGCAGCGAGAACTCCTCGATCTCGAGGTCGGCCTCTAGCCCGGCGCGATCGATCCAGCGCGCGCACTCGTCGGCGGTCGGGTACTTCGCGATGTACTCGTCGAGGCGGGCCAGCGCCTCGTGCTTGTCGTGCTTGATCAGCACCTCGCGATAGATGTCGTGGAACTCCTCGAAGGTGCCGGCCATCGGCAGCGTGCAGCGGACCTCGCCGCCCTTCTTGCACACCCGCGCGAAGTCGCCGAGCGCGCTCTCGACATCGGGCATCTCGGTCAGCCCGAGGTTGCACACCACCAGGTCGTAGACGTCGTTGGCGAACGACAGCTTCGGGACCGGGCTCTCGGTGCGGAAGAACACGCCCTTCTTGCCGAGTGGCCCGAACTCCTGGACCTTCTTGCGCGCGACATCGAGCATCGCCGACGAGGCGTCGATCGCGATGAGCCGCGAGCCGTCGCTCATGCGGCGCAGGATCTCGAGGCCCGGGTAGCCGGTGCCGCACGAGATGTCGAGCACCTGGCTGCGCTCGGGGACGGCGAGGTTGCGGAGCAGGAGCTTGCCGAAACGGGCGCCCCACACCGGCGCGATCTCGTCGTCGTAGATGCGCGCCAGCTTCTCGATCTTGAGGCTGCGCTTCTGGATGGCCACGGGTCCCCTGAAGCATACCCGGGCGGGGGCCGGGGGCACAACTTCCGCCGGGGCGTCGACGCGATGGCCGCAGTGCGTCGGAGACGTTTCGCGAGCGCACGGGCGGGCGGGCCGGGGCACAGGACGTGCGTGGTAGCGTGGTCGCGTGATCTCGGCGCCGGCGAACTGGGTGCGGCACCACGGGGCGAACCTCGTGACGCTGTATCCCCCGGGCGGCGGCGGGCGCATCCGCGTGTTCGAGCGGGTACGGCCGCTGATGCGGATGTCGGCGATCCTCGGGTTCGTGCTCGAGCGCGATCCGGCGTTCCGGTTGCGCAGCGTGCGCGACGCGACCGAGCTGACCACGGCCGAAGGCGAGCACGGCGCGTGGGTCGCGGTCACCGGCACCCGCGACGACGCGGCGTCGGCGCGCTTCATCGGCGCGGTCTTCGGCGACGACGTCGCGCTGGTGGTCGATGCGCTGGTGGCGGTGCCCGAGCGCGCCGGGTTGCTCGAGGCGACCGCGCGCGAGCTGGTCCTCGGTGCGTCGCTCGGGCTCGGCACGCGCCGGCGGCGCTATCGCTACCAGCCGCCGGTCGGGTGGCGCGGGCTGCCGAGCGGCCTGGTCACGCACTGGTATCCGCCCGGCTTCCCCGGCGACGCCGCGTCGATCGCGGTCGCGCCGGCCGAGCCCTCGACCGAGGATCTGTCCGCGGTGTTCGACGGCATGATCGCGAGCGAGCGGGCCCGCGGCCACGAGCTCGACGGTCGGATCGTCGAGTGCGCGCTGGTCACCGATCACGGGCTGCGCGGCCGTCACTGGGCGTGCGCGGTGCGCGGGCCCCAGGGCGTGAGCCAGCGCGAGCTCGCCGCGTTCGTCGCCGCGCCGTACCTGTACTCGCTGCGGCTGGAGTCGGGTGGCGCGGGCCAGGCCGCGCACCGCGAGGTCTTCGCGGCGGTCGCGCGCTCGGTCCAGGCGGTGCCCACGCCGGGCGGTGGCCACGCCGGGCACGCGGCGCCTTCGAGCGATCTGTTCGGCTACCTCCTGGATTGATCATGCGCCTCGATCTCGCGATCTCCGACGCTGTCGCCGCCGAGCTCGCGCTGCGCGTGACCGGCCTCGAGCTGTTGCCCGATGATCAGAAGCAGTGGGTGCAGCGCACGCTTGTCGCGGACGCGCCGCCGGCGCGGATGGTCGTGATCACCGACGAGACGATCACGACCCACGCGGGCTGGCCGCTGCGCGTGGTCGAGGTCCGCCTCGAGACCGGCGACGGCCACGCGCTCGAGTGGCGGCTGGGCGGGTTCTACGCGTTCTTCGAGCACGCCGCGGTCGTGCTGGCGCGCAGCGCCGACGAGGTGCGCTTCCGGGCGCGCGTGCCCGCGCTGCGCGCCGCCTTGCGCGACGCGACGCCGATCTGGACCGACGAGGTCGTCGCGCTCGCCGAGCTGTGGGACGTGCGCCCGACCCACGCGCCGGCGCGGGTGTCGGCGTCGATGGCGGCGGTCGCGCCGCCGGCGGTCGAGGCGCCGGTCGCGCCCGCGATCGTCGAGGCCGCGACGATCGCCGCGTGGGAGGCCATCGCCGCCGCCGATCCCGCCGACGTCGACGCGCTCTACGACGCCGGCCAGGCGCGCTACCTGCGCGGCGAGCTGGCGGAGGCGCTCGATTGCTGGACCCGCGCGCGGGCGCGCGCGCCGGGCGACTTCGGCATCGCGAAGAAGCAGGTCCAGGCGCTCCACGGCCTCGCGCGCCACGCCGACGCCGAGGCGCTGATGCGCGAGGTCCGCGCGCTGTGGCGGGCGAGCGCGGATCCCGCGGTCCAGCTGGTCGACGAGGTCGTCGTCGATCAGTTCGCGGTCGCGGGCGCGAGCGTGCACGCCTCGGAGACGCTGCGGCCGCGCGATCCGCGCGCGTACGCGCTGCAGACGTTCCGCGTCGTCGGCGGGCCGGCGATCACGGTGCGCGTCGAGACCAGCGACTACGCGCGCGAGCGCGGCACGCCCTACGTGCTGAGCGTCGCGCGCGGCCGCGACTACCGCGTGGTCGGGACGCGCGCCGAGCTGCCCGCGTACCCCGAGCTCAAGGCGATCGCGATCCAGCTGATCACCGCGGCGCTCGCGCCGACCTGACGCGGGTCAGGGCTTGGCGATGCCGTCGGCCGCGAGGTCGGCGTCGGTCGCGAGCCGCGCCGCGGAGCCCGGCGGCTGCGCGTACCAGCCCGGGTCGCCGTCGCCGGTCACGCGATCGCGCACCTTCAGGATCGTGAACATGCCGCCCATGTCGATGTTCCCGAACGGCCCGGGCCCGCCGGTCATCGGGATGCTGTCGGCCGGCACCGGCATGCCCATGGCCGCCATGTCGGCCATGCCGCGCTCGCCCATGATCATCGCGCCGCGGATCGCGCGGCCGAGCTTGGCGTTGGCGGCGCCCACGTCAGCGCCGACGGTGTTGGCGGCGTGGTGACCCATCTGGTTCATCATGTGGTGGGTCATGTGGCAGTGCATCGGCCAGTCGCCCGGCGCCGAGGCCACCAGCTCGACCACGCGCACCGAGCCGGTCGGGACCAGCACCGTGGTCTCCGGCCACTGCGCCGAGACCGGCACCGGGCCGCCATCGGTCTCGACGACCTTCATCGTGTGGCCGTGGAGGTGGATCGGGTGGTGATCCATCGGCCCGAGGTTGCCGAAGTGGAAGCGCACCACCTCGCCGCGCGCGACCACCAGCGGCGAGGTGCCGGGGAACGAGCGACCGTTGAAGGTGAGCTGGTTCCACTCGGTCATCGCCAGTGGATCGGGGCGGGTCGCGCCGATCGGGATGTACATCTGGTGCAGCATCAGCGCGAAGTCGCGGGCGCGGCGCACGCGGCCGCGCGGGTGCACGATGATCATGCCCATCATGCCGAGCGCGATCTGCGTCATCTCGTCGGCGTGCGGGTGGTACATGAACGTGCCCGCGGTCGGGAACACGAAGTCGTAACGCCAGGTCGCGCCAGGCGCGATCGCCGGCTGGCTGAGCCCGGCGACGCCGTCCTGCCCGAACGGCACGAGCACGCCGTGCCAGTGCACGGTGGTCGGCTCGGGCAGCTTGTTGGTGACGTAGATGCGGCAGCGATCGCCCTCGGTCACCTCGATGACCGGGCCCGGCGTGCGGCCGTTGTAGCCCCAGGCCTGGATCGTGAGGCCGGGCACGACCTCGTGGGTGATCGGCTCGGCGATCAGGTGGAACACCTTCACGCCGCCGACCTCGCGCCAGCGCGCGCGCGCGCCGTCGGGCACGATCACGGTGCCGCCGGCGTGCCAGCCATCGGCGTCGGGGCCCGCGGCGGGCGGCGCGGGGATCGCCGGCAGTGGCGGAGGCGCGGCGGGCGACGGCTGGGCCTGGGCGCGGCCGGCGAGGGCGGCGACGCCGAGCGCGGCACCGGTGGCGAACAGATCGCGGCGGGTGAGATCGCTCATGGTTCGTCTCCCGACATCGCGGAGCCGCCCGCGGCGAGCTGATCGACGCGGATCTGCGCGAGCCAGTAGTCGCGGACCGCCTCGACGTACGCGAGCCGGCTCGCGAGCTCGTCGTGCCTCGCCGCGATCAGCTCGTAGGGATCGAGGGTCATCGCGTTGTACTGGCGCAGCGACTCTCCGACGATCTGGCTGCGCAGCGGCAGCACCACATCGTGCAGGTGGCGGACGCGCGCGTGCGCGGCGGCGAGGCGATCGCGCGCGGCGCGGACCGCGGTGCGGGTCGCGACGGTGGCGGCCAGCGTGCGGTGCTCGATCGCGCGCAGCGCCGCGGTCGCGTGGGCGCGAGTCGCGCCGCCGGTCGCGAGCGGCACCGACAGCGCCAGCGCCGGGCCGATCGACCAGCTGCCGTGCTCCTGCTTCGCGGCGGCGCCGGCGGCGAGCTCGGGCGTGAGCGTCTGCCAGCGGGCCACGCTCACCGCGCGCGCGGCGCCGTCGCGACCGGCGCGCAGCTCGTCGAGCTCGAGGCTGCGGGCGAGGGCGTCGCGATCGAGCGCGCTGGTGTCGGGCGCGGCCTGCGGCGGATCGCCGAGCTCGCGGTCGAGGCGCACGCGCGCCGCGGTCTCGGCATCGAGCCCCAGGGTCGCGTCGAGCGCGGCGCGGGCGGCGCGCGCATCAGCCTCGGCGGTCGCGACCCGATCGATCGCGTCCTCGTGGGCGGCCTGGGCGCGGGCGCGCTCTAGCGCGGTGACGTTGCCGACCGCGCGCAGCGCGTCGGCGAGCGTGGCGCCGGCGTCGTCGGCGGCCGCGGCGTCGCGCGCGAGATCGGCGGCGGCCTCGGCCGCGATTGCGCGGACGAACGCGGTGCGGGCGCGGGCGGCGAGATCGATCGCGGCGCGCGCGGCGCGGTGGCGGGCGGCGTCGTCGGGTCGCCGGGCGCAGTCGCGGCGGCCACATCGGCGGCGGCGATCCCGAGCTGATCGAACTCGGCGGCCAGCTCGGCGCTGGCGACCAGCGCCAGCGCGGCGGCGCGATCGGCGGTGAGGGGCGAGGCGATCAGCGCGTCGATCGCGGCGGCGTCGGGCGCGCCGCCCATCCACGCCGGCCGCGGACCGATCCGCGCGGCGACATCGCGCGCGACCGGCTCGAACACGGCGTGGCGCGTGGGGACGCACGCGACGAGCGCGAGCGCGAGCGCGAGGGAGGAGGCGACGAGGCGCATGCAGCAGATCCTGGGGGGATGCCGTCGGTATCACACGGCCGCGGCGGTGGCCAGCCAGCGGCGACCGCCGCGCCAGGACCGCCCGAGCCGGCCCGGGATGTCCGAGAGCCGGACAAGGCATCGCCACCGCCGTGGCCCTGCGAATTTCGCCTGCATCGCGATCGCGCCACCGCCGCGCCCCGATCACGCCACCCGCTGGCAAGGTGCGAGCAACCGAGGCTGCGCGGCCGGATTCGAGTTGCGCGACGCGGGCCGCGGGCCTACTTGTGGTGCATGCCCGACCTCGCTCCTGAAGTCGCCCCGGTGGCTCGTCGCCGCCAGCCCTCGTACTTCTTCGCGGCGCTGCCGATGCTGCTCGGCATCGCGGCCGCCGTCGCGTTCGGCGTCCGCCTCTACACCGGGGTGAGGGACATGGAGCGCATCGTGGTCCCGGGCGAGCGCGACCTCACGCTCGACGCCGGCGACTACGTCGGCTTCCTCGAGAGCTCGAGCGTCGTCGATGGCGTCAGCTACAGCACCCGGTCGTTCTCCGGCTCGTGCAACCTCGCGAGCGCCGCGGGCGACGCCATCCGGCTCGACTCCCCCAGCGGGAGCACCACGTACTCCTTCGGCAGCTACGCCGGCCAGTCCTCGTTCGCGTTCACGATCCCCACCAGCGGCACCTATCACCTCGCCTGCACCGGCGAGAAGCCCTCGGCGGTCATCGCGATCGGTCAGGGCGTGGGCATGGGCATCGTGGCCATCCTGCTCGCCGGGTTCGGCGGCGCCGTCCTGTCAGTCGTCGTGTTCCTGCTGATCTACCGCCGCAACAAGCGAGCCTGACCGCGGCGCGGCGCTGGCTACCGCGCGCGCCAGGCGGCGATCGCGTCGCGGAGCAACGCCCAGTCCTGTTCAACCGAGGGCGGCATGTCCTCCGCGCGAAACGGCAGCGGTGGACCGTCGAGGAGCTTGGTCGGATCCGTCTGCGCATCCACGGTCAGGAGCTCGCTGAGCGGCGGTTTGGGTGACCTCGAGTCCCACATTCGCCGGATCGCCGCGTCGATGTCTTCCGGTGGCAGCGTGACGACGCGTGCGACCCGCGCGAGGTGCTCCTCGAACCGATCGTCGATCGATCGCGTCGACCAGCCTGGGTAGGCGCGCGCGAGCCGCGCCGCCAGGTCTTCGCCGTGGTGTCCAGTCCAGGCCTCGATCTCGCGGGTCGCGAGGTCGATGTGGATGCCTTCGCCCGGCATGTCCGGTAGCACGCCCGGATGTGTGCGCGTGATCGCGCGCGCGACCTCGAGGAGGCGCTCACCGGTACGGACCACGTACCAGCCCACGTCCGGGCACGCCCATCGCATCACGCCATCCTCACCACGCACAGTGATCAGGGTGCGGCCGTCGATCGCGTCGGGATCCGCGGGGGACTTGAATGAGTCGTACCTGGGCTCGCGCAGCAACTTGTCCCGCGGCACGCCGACCAGGTCCGCGAGGGTCGCGACCCGTTCGTTCGCCCAGCGCAGCTCGAAGCCGCGCCACGGATACGCCGCGAGCTCCATGAAGCGCCGCCGCAGCCGGACGTCGTGGTCCAGCATCTCGCCGCCGAACCAGGTCAGCACGCGGCGATCGAGATCGAGGATCACGCCGCCCTCGGCCCATCCCTCGACTGACCAGTCGTGGTCGGGCACGACCTCATCGAACTCGCGGATGAAGGCGAGGGTCGGGATCGGGCCCCAGAAGATCTCGGTCTCGATCCACTGCCCCGAGTTGCGCGACCACCGGTGCTCGCGCCGGTCGTTCTCGATCACCACGAGGTCGCAGTAGCTCGGCACCGCGCCGCTCCGCGATCCCCGGACTACCTACGACTGCACGTAGAAGTCGCCGACCTGCTTGAACTCCTCGGCCTTCGCCGCGAGCCCGGCCTCGACCTCGGTCGCCTGCGCCTGCGAGGCGGCGTAGTCGCGGACGTCCTGCGTGATCTTCATCGAGCAGAACTTGGGGCCGCACATCGAGCAGAAGTGCGCGCCCTTGGCGGCGGGCGCCGGCAGGGTCTCGTCGTGGAAGTCGCGCGCGGTCTCGGGATCGAGCGACAGGTTGAACTGATCCTGCCAGCGGAACTCGAAGCGCGCCTTCGACAGCGCGTCGTCGCGCTTCTGCGCGCCGGGGTGGCCCTTGGCGAGATCGGCGGCGTGCGCGGCGATCTTGTAGGCGATGACGCCGTCCTTCACGTCCTGCTTGTCGGGCAGGCCGAGGTGCTCCTTGGGCGTCACGTAGCAGAGCATCGCGGTGCCGAACCAGCCGATCATCGCGGCGCCGATCGCGCTGGTGATGTGGTCGTAGCCCGGCGCGATGTCGGTGGTCAGGGGCCCGAGCGTGTAGAACGGCGCCTCCTTGCAGACCTTCTGCTGCAGGTCGACGTTCTCCTTGATCTTGTTCATCGGCACGTGGCCGGGACCCTCGATCATCGTCTGGATGTCGTGGCGCCAGGCGATCTCGGTCAGCTCGCCGAGGGTCTCGAGCTCCGCGAACTGCGCGCGGTCGTTGGCGTCCGCGATCGAGCCGGGGCGCAGGCCGTCGCCGAGCGAGAACGCGACGTCGTACTTCTTCATGACCTCGCAGATCTCTTCGAAGCCGGTGTAGAGGAAGTTGTCCTTGTGGTGGATGAGGCACCACTTGGCGATGATCGAGCCGCCGCGCGACACGATGCCGGTGGTCCGGCTCGCGGTGTACGGGATGAACGGCAGGCGCACGCCGGCGTGGATCGTGAAGTAGTCCACGCCCTGCTCGGCCTGCTCGATCAGCGTGTCGATGAACATCGCGAGGTCGAGCTTGCCGACGTCGCCCTTGACCTTCTCGAGGCACTGGTAGATGGGCACGGTGCCGATCGGCACCGGCGAGTTGCGGATGATCCACTCGCGGGTCGCGTGGATCTCCTCGCCGGTCGACAGGTCCATGACCGTGTCGGCGCCCCACTTGATCGACCAGCGCAGCTTCTCGACCTCGTCGGCGATGACCGAGCTGACCGCCGAGTTGCCGATGTTGGCGTTGACCTTCACCAGGAAGTTCTTGCCGATGATCATCGGCTCCGACTCCGGGTGGTTGATGTTGGCCGGCAGGATCGCGCGGCCGCTGGCGATCTCGTCGCGCACGAACTCGGGCGCGCACTGCTCGCGCAGCGCCACGAACCGCATCTCGTTGGTGATGATGCCGCGGCGGGCGTAGTGCATCTGCGTGCGGTTGCCGGTGTCGCCATCGGCCATGCGCGCCTGGATCCACGGGCGGCGCAGCTTGGGCAGGCCGTGGTGGAGGTCGTGGTTGACCGGACCGGAGGTGTCGTAGACGTCGAACGGCGCGTCGCCGCCGGTCAGGGTCACGCGGCGGACCGGCACGCGGATGTCGCCGTCCTCGACGTAGACCTTCTCGGATGCCGGGAAGCCGATCATCGGAGAGAGCTCGGCGACCGGGTCGGTCGTGATGACCGGCAGGTGCTTGCCGTTGCCGTTGCCGTTGCCGTTGCTGCGCGCGATGTCGTCAGTGCTCATGGTGCTTTCCTTCGCCGGCATGACCCGGATCAGGTTCGAGGGGTCGCACGCGTCGCGTGCCTCTCAGCCCGGGTGGGCTCCCCCAGCTATGTGGGATCGGTCGTCGAGGCGGCACCATATCGCAGCCGCCCTCGATTGCAACGGCAGCGGCCGTGACGCCGCGCAGCGTGAACAACTGTGAAGCCGCGAATAGAACCGGGCGGTCGGTGGTCCTGCAGGAATGGTTCGATCCCCCACGGTCCTCGCTAGCCTCGTGGTCGCCTCGCTCGGCGGCGTCGCCCGCGCGGATGGCCCGCTCGCCCGCGCCCACTGGGAGGCGGGCCTCGCGGTCAACGGCGGGCCGTGGGACAGCGCCTACCAGGCCGGCGCGCTCGACGGGCCCGCCGTCGGCGCGCAGCTGACGTTCGGCCGCACCTTCGGCGCGCTGCGCGTCGCGGCCGAGTACGAGATCGCGTCGGTCGGGCAGAGCGTCTTCAACGATCCCGATTCGTTCGACGCCATCGATCCGGTGCGAGGTCAGCTGCACCGGCTCGGCCTCGCGGTCCGCGGCCGCGCGATGCACGCCCAGGACACCGGGGCGATCGGCGGGTATCTCGAGGGCGGCGTCGGGCGTGAGACCGTGCTGTGGCACGGCGGCGGTCGCCTCGATCGCATGGACGTCTCGGCCGGCGCCGGCATCGAGATGCTGCTCGGCCAGGCTCACGTCGGCGGCTTCGATCTCGGGGTGCAGCTGCGCGCGGCCGAGGCGCCGCCCGCGAAGTCCGCCGTCACCTGCACCGGCCCGTGCACCACGGCCACCCGCGACCAGACCCGCGACCTGTCGGTGATGCTCCACCTCGGGTTCGTGTACGGCTTCTGATCCGTCGGCGCGTTACGCCAGCGTCGCCGGCGTCCAGCTCTTCGCGCGCCGCGCCTCGCGCGCCGCGGCGTCCTCGCTGTCGTACGCGGTGAACTGCGTCGGCGCGCTGACGAACTCGTCGGCGCGGACCAGCGTATCGAGGTTGATGACCGCGCGGCCCGGCGCGCCCGGCATGTACCCCGCGACGAACACGCCGCAGGTCCGGCAGATCAGGAAGTCGGCGAGCCGGAGCCCGAACCGGTAGCGGCTCGCGTCGGCCGCCGCGATGGTCACGTGCCCGCCCGGATCCGAGGTGTAGCGCGGCCGGTGCTTGCGACAGAACGTGCACCCGCAGACCCGCACCGGCAGATCGCCGGGCGTCTTCGCGGTGTCGAGGTGGATCGTCAGCGCGCCGCAGTGACACGAGCCGTCGAGCATGCGGCGACGCTAGCACCCAGATGTGGCGCCCGCGGCTGTGCCGGTCCGCGCTACTGGATCGTGTACGTGAGCGTGTACGCGCCGCAGGTCGTGCTCGCGAGCGAGTAGCCGTCGACGATCAGCCAGTTGAGGCCGGCGGTCGCGATCGTCGCGCCGGTGAAGCTCGACTCGAGGCCGCAGCTGTCGTCGTTGCACGCGACGTCGCCGGTGTTGGCGCTGCCGTGGCGCAGGTAGACCACCGAGTCCCAGGTCGTGCCCGTGCAGGTGTTGGCGCCGACGGTCTTCGTGGTGTTCGGGCAGGTCAGGAAGAAGTAGCCGACGTCCTTGGCCGCGGTCGACGACTGGCAGCCGCTGGTGGCCTGGTTGCTATGCGCGGCGTCGCACGAGTTCGCGGTCTGCGTGCCGTTGGCCGCGGCGATCGAGAAGCCGGTGCGGCGGCCGCGCGTGACGTTCAGGACCAGCGCCCCGGCGGTCTGCGACGATGAGTACTGATCGGCGACGATGCAGTAGGTGCCAGCGGCGAGCTGCAGCGCGGCCTGGCTCTGGGGCAAGGAGCAGCTGTCGTCGTTGCACACCTGCTGCGCGCCGCGCGCGGCGCAGGTGCCGGCGAAGATCGTGAGGGCGGTGTCGAAGTTCGAGCCGTACGCGTCGACGTAGACCACCTCGGCCGCTGGCAGCGTGAACGTGTAGAAGACGTCGCGGCCGCCGCCAGAGCTGCACGAGCCGACGGCGTCGTCGTGGGCGGCGGTGAGATCCACGGTCCAGGTGCCGCCGGCGGACACGTCGATCGCGCCGGTCGGGCCGTCGTTGGTCGGGCACGCGACGTCGCTGCCGTTGCAGTCCTGATCGATGCCATCGCCGCACAGCTCGGCGGTCGGCGCGCCCGCGGTCGCGTTGCAGGCGGTGCCGGTGCCGTCGGCGGAGCAGATCGTCATGCCCGGCGTGGCGCACGCGCCGACGCCGATCGAGCACGCCACGCCGAGGGCGAAGCCGTCGTCGACGCCGTTCTGGCAGTCGTCGTCGAGGCCGTTGCAGGTCTCGACGTTGGTGGTCGAGCCGTCGGTGCAGATCGCGGCGCCCGTGCCGTCGCAGGCGATCGTGCCTTCCTTGCAGAGATCGCCGTCGAGGCCGTCGCAGGTCTGGCCCACGCCGAAGCCCTCGTCGGTGTTGCCGTCGCAGTCGTCGTCGACCGCGTTGCAGATCTCGATCGAGTCGCCGGTCATGTCGCCGCAGATCTGGCCGCCGGTCGCGTCGCACACGATCGCGCCCTCGTTGCACTGATCGGCGTCGAGGCCGTCGCAGGGCTGCCCGAGGGTGAAGTCCTCGTCGGTCTTGCCGTCGCAGTCGTTGTCGATCGCGTCGCAGCGCTCGGCCGAGCCGTCGCCGGCGTGGGCGCTGCACTCGACGCCGGTACCATCCGCCTTGCACACCAGCGTGCCGGTGACCTGGCACGAGCCCAGCCCCTCGACGCAGCCGTCGCCGAGCGTGGGGAAGTCCTCGTCGACCTTGCCGTTGCAGTTGTCGTCGCGGGTGTTGCAGGTCTCGGTGACCGGCACGCAGCCGTCGACCATCGCGTCGGGCGGGTCGGCGTCGGGCGGACTCGCGTCGGCGCCGAGCTTGGACGACGCACAGCCCGCAACGACGAGCGCGATCACAGCTGCCCCCAACAAGCGCATCCGGCGCGCATAACACGGTCGGGCGGTCCGATCTACGGCGTTCGCCAGGACGGGGGCGAGGTGATACGACTTGCCTCATGGACACCGAGCCGAGACGCCTGCCCGTGGTGAACGCGGCGACCGCTGCGCCCCTCGACCTCTCGCCCGACGAGCTCGAGGACGGCATCCGGCGCCTGCGCCGCGAGAAGAACGCGGTGATCCTCGCGCACTACTACCAGGAGTCGGAGATCCAGGATCTCGCCGACTTCGTAGGCGACTCGCTGCAGCTGTCGCAGGCCGCGGCCACGACCCAGGCTGACGTCATCGTCTTCGCCGGCGTGCACTTCATGGCCGAGACCGCGAAGATCTTGAACCCGAACAAGATCGTCGTCGTGCCCGACCTCGAGGCTGGCTGCTCGCTCGCCGATGGCTGTCCGGCGCCGGCGTTCGCGCGCTGGCTCGAGCAGTACCCGGGCCACACGGTGGTCAGCTACATCAACTGCTCGGCCGAGGTGAAGGCGCTGTCCGACGTGATCTGCACGTCGTCGAACGCCGTGAAGATCGTGAAGGCGCTCGGCGATCAGAAGATCGTGTTCGCGCCCGACAAGCACCTCGGCGCGTTCGTCGCCAAGCAGGCGCAGCGCCCGGATCTGGTGTTCTGGCAGGGCACCTGCATGGTGCACGAGACGTTCAGCGAGCGGCGCCTGCTCGCGCTCATGGCCGCGCACCCGAAGGCCGAGGTCATCGCGCACCCCGAGTGCCACGCCGGGATCCTGCGCCACGCGACCCACATCGCGTCGACGTCAGGGCTCATCACGTACGCCAAGAACAGCCCGGTGCAGGAGTTCATCGTCGCGACCGAGGCCGGCATCCTGCACAAGATGGCGGCCGAGGCCCCGGGCAAGCTGCTGATCCCGGCGCCGCCCGAGGACGAGAGCTGCGCGTGCAACGTGTGCCCGCACATGCGCCGCAACACGCTCGAGAAGCTCTACCTGTGCCTGCGCGATCTCGCGCCGCAGGTCGACGTGCCCGAGCCGGTGCGGGTGCGCGCGCTGGCGCCGATCCAGCGCATGCTCGAGATGAGCCGCTGACATTGAGGGCCGCCGCGATCGCCGCGCTGCTGCTCGCCGCGTGCGCGCGTGAGGTGGCGCAGCCGGCCGCGCCGGCGCGCGTCGACGATGCCGGTGTGATCGATGGGGGCGCGCCGATCGCGTCCGCCGGTCAGCTCGTGGTCGGCGTGGTCGACGGCTGGGATGTCACGGCCGCCACGCTCGTGCGCTTCGAGCGGGCGGGGCAGGGCTGGCGCGCGGTCGGCGAACCGTGGCCGGCGGTGATCGGCCGCAACGGCGTGGCGTGGGGCCGCGGCCTGCACGGCGATGGCGCGCCCGCCGGCGCGGCCGGCCCGGTCAAGCGCGAGGGCGATGGCCGCGCGCCCGCCGGCGCGTTCGCGATCGCCGACAGCTACGGCTACGCCGCGAGCGCGCTGTCCGGCGCCCGGACGAGCTACCACGGGCTCGACGCCGGCTGGCGCTGCGTCGACGATCCGGCCTCGACCCGCTACAACCGCGTGTTCGACGCCGCCGGCGCGCCGATCGACTGGACCTCGGCCGAGGAGATGCGCCGGCCCGACGAGCTCTACACCTGGGTCATCTCGATCGCGCACAACCCGGGCGCGGTCGCGGGCGGCGGCAGCTGCATCTTCTTCCACGTGTGGAGCGGCGCGGGCTCCTCGACCGCGGGCTGCACCGCGATGGCGCAGGAACGGATCGAGGGCCTGCTCACGTGGCTCGATCCCGCGAAGCATCCGGCGTACGTGCTGCTGCCGCGCGCGGAGTACCAGGCGCTCGCGGCGGCGTGGGGCCTGCCGTCGCTGCCGTAGCGTCGCGGCGCCCGGATGGTCCGGCCGTCGCTCCGTCGACGATCACACGTCCGGACGAATCGCCTTGCCGCTTCTTGCCAGCTGGTTAGGGTGACTGGATGCGGATGGGATTGAACGACGACGCGGCGCTCGAGCGCGAGGCCGACATCATGGGTAGCCGCGCGAGCCTCGGGTCGCCGATCTCGGCGGCGATGGATCGCGCTTTCGGTGCCGACTTCTCGGATGTGCGCGTGCACGAGGGCGGCGGCGATGCCGCCGCGCTCGGCGCCCTCGCGTACACCGGCGGCAGCGACGTCCACTTCCGTCAAGGCGCCTACGATCCGGGGAGCCGCGGCGGCCAGGAGCTGCTCGGCCACGAGCTCGCCCACGTCGTGCAGCAGCGGCAGGGCGCGGTCTCCGCGTTCGGCCACCTCGCCGAGTGATCGCGGGCTGAGCTGTTTCCGCTCCGAGCGGCGATTTATCTGTCATCGCGGATGACTTCCGCTATGGTAGCGGGATGTCCGTTCTCGCTCCCCTGGCCGGCGGTGCCCTCATCGGCACCGGCGCGGCGCTCGCGCTGGCCGTCGACGGCCGCATCGCGGGTGTCAGCGGTGTCCTCGGCCGCCTGGTGTTCGGTGGTGATGGCCGCGGGTTTCGCGGCGCGTTCCTGCTCGGGCTGATCGCGATGGGCGTGCTCGGCGCGCTCGCCGCGCCGGCCGCGATCGGCCGCGCGCACGTCAGCCTGCCGCTGGTCGCGGTCGCCGGCGCGCTGGTCGGCTGGGGCACGCGCGTCGGCAACGGCTGCACGAGCGGCCACGGCGTCTGCGGCATCGGCCGGTTCTCGGGGCGCAGCCTCGTGGCGGTGATGGTGTTCATGGCGACCGGCGGGATCACCGTCGCGGTGGCGCGGGCGATCGGAGTCGGGTCGTGAGGTTCGTGCCCGCGTTCGTCGCCGGCGCGCTGTTCGGCCTCGGCTTGCTCGTGAGCGGCATGACCGATCCCGCGAACGTCACCGCGTTCCTGAACGTCGGCGGCGCGTGGGATCCGAGCCTGGCGTTCGTGATGGTCGGCGCGATCGGGGTGTTCGCCGCCGTGTACCGCGTGATCGCGCCCCGGCGGCGATCGCTGCGCGGCGGGCCGCTGCATCTGCCGACCGCGACGCACGTCGACGGCGCGCTCCTCGGTGGCGCGGCGGTGTTCGGGATCGGCTGGGGGCTCGCGGGCTACTGCCCGGGCCCCGCGATCGTGTCCGCGGCGTCGGGCGCGGCGCCGGCGCTGGTGTTCGTCGTCGCGATGATCGCGGGCATGGCAATCGCCGGCCCGCGCCGCGGCTAGCGCGCGTGGCGCGGTCGGAACGATCGCGGCCGGGTTGATCGATCGCGGGAGCATGCGATGATGCCGCCATGCCCTGGAAGACGATCCTGGTCCCGCACGACTTCTCGAGCTGCGCCAACCACGCCGCCGCGCTGGCGCGCGACGTGGCGCGCGCGACCGGGGCGCGCCTGATCCTGGCGCACGTCGCCGAGATCCCGACCGGGCTGGGCGCGGACACGGCGATCGTCCCCGAGGGCGGCGGCGCACCGATCAAGCTGCGCGACTACGCGCTGACCAGCGCCAGCGAGCGGCTCGAGGACATCGCCGCGCGGCTGCGCAAGGACGACATGACCGTCTCGATCACGGTCGTCATGGGCGGGCCGGTCGACGAGATCCTGCGCGCGGCGACCGATGCGGGCGCCGATCTGATCGTGATGGGCACGCACGGGCGCACCGGCCTGCGCCACCTGATCACCGGCAGCGTCACCGAGAAGGTCGTGCGGCACGCCTCGGTGCCGGTGCTCACGGTCCGCGTCCCCGACGCCGAGTGATGGCGCGGCGCTGCTGCGCGATCGCCGGCGCGATCGCGCTCGGGCTCGCGGCGCGTGGCGCACGCGCCGAGGGACCGCTGCGCCCGGTGCCCGCCGACGCGATCGCGTGGCACGCGCCACCGGAGTGCGGCGACGTCGCCGCGCTGCAGGTGCGGATGGCGGCGTACCTCGAGGGCCCGGTCGCGCCGGGCTGGTTCGCCGAGGTCGAGATCACGCCGATCGCGAGCGCCTACCAGGGCGAGGCGCGGATCGGTCACGCGCCGAAGATCGTCACGCGCCGCGTGGTCGGCCGCGACTGCGCCGAGGTCATCGACGCGCTCGGGCTGGTGCTC
>JAIOQA010000527.1 GCA_021413675.1 Deltaproteobacteria bacterium
GACGACGCGCTCGCGCGCCTGACCGCCGCGGGCGTCGAGGTGCTCGCGTGCACCGCGTACCACACCCGCCCTCGCGCCACCGACGACCCCGCGATCGCCCTCGGGCTGGCCGCGATCCGCGCGCGCCGCGCCCCCGTGGTCGCACTGTTCGCGCCGTCGCAGGTCGCGGCGCTGTGCGCGCTCGTCCCCGACGCCGCCGCGCTCCTGCGCGACGCGGTCGTCGCCGCGATCGGCGCGACCACCGCGGCCGCGCTCGCCGCCCACGGCCTCCGCGCCGATGCGGTCGCCGCGTCGCCGGACCCCGCCGCGATGGCGCGCGCGCTCGCGGCGGTGTATCCACCGAGGTGATGCAATACCCCGACTACCGGCCGCGCCGGATGCGCCGCACCGAGACGCTCCGTCGCATGGTGCGCGAGACCCGTCTGTCCGTCGACAACCTGGTCTATCCGATGTTCGTCGTGCCGGGCACCGGCGTCGAGCGCGCGATCCCGTCGATGCCCGGGCAGGCCAACCTGTCCGTCGACAAGGCCGTCGAGATGGCGGCCAAGGCCGCCGACCTCGGCATCCCGGCGGTCATCCTGTTCGGCATCCCCGAGCGCAAGGACGCGGTCGGGTCCGAGGCCTGGTCGGCCAACGGCGTCGTCCAGAAGGCCGCCAAGGCGATCAAGAAGCGCTGCCCCGATCTCGTCGTGATCGCGGATGCGTGCTTCTGCGAGTACACCGATCACGGCCACTGCGGTGTGCTGCACGAGGGGCACCTCGACAACGACGCGTCGCTCGAGAACCTCGCGCGCACCGTCGTCAGCTACGCCCGCGCCGGCATCGACATGGTCGCGCCGTCGGGCATGCTCGACGGCTTCGTCGGCGCGTGTCGCGAGTCCCTCGACGAGGAGGGCTTCATCGACACCGTGATCATGGCGTACTCGGCCAAGTACGCGTCGGGCTACTACGGCCCGTTCCGCGACGCGGTCGACTCGGCGCCCAAGTCCGGCGATCGCCGCGGCTATCAGATGGACTCCGCCAACGCCGCCGAGGCGGTGCGCGAGGTCTCGATGGACGTCGCCGAGGGCGCCGACATCGTCATGGTCAAGCCCGCGCTCGCGTACCTCGACATCATCCGGGTGATCTCCGACGAGATCAACCTGCCGGTCGCCGCCTACAACGTGAGCGGCGAGTACGCGATGATCGAGGCGGCCGCCGCCAACGGCTGGATCGAGAAGGAGCGGGTCGTGATGGAGACGCTCACCGGCATCCGCCGCGCCGGCGCCGACATGATCCTCACGTACCACGCGCTCTACGCCGCGGCGCTGCTCGCCAGGCGCTGACCCTCGCGCCGTGGGCCTGCTCTACAAGTTCATCGAACTCTCGATCGTCACCGACCAGACGATCGAGGACTGCGTGAACGCCGGCGTCGCCGAGGGCTGGCGCTGGGACGGCATCCGCTTCGTCGTCACCGAGCACTCGCGGCGCCCGGCGATGGCGTTCGTGTCGTTCGTCCGGGGTGCGGACGATGGCACGCCGGCGCCCGCGCCGACCCGCGCCGCGCGGTCCACACCCGCGCATCGCACGCCGGTCGTGACCGAGGCCGATGTCCGCAGCGCCCGCAAGGGCAAGGTCGCGCCACCGCCGATCGAGCTGGGCGAGCTCGATCTCGGCGAGCTCGAGCCGCAGGACTTCGAGCTCGGTGAGCCGATCGCTACTTCGTCGGCGTCACGGTCACGGTCCACGCCTGCTCCTCGCCGGGCAGCGGCTGACCGCGCGGCCGATCGCGATCGGTCCGCTCCAGCCAGATCCGGTCGCCGGCGGCCAGCGCGACGCTGACCTTGCCCGCGCCGAGCTGGCGCGGGCCGTCGCCGATGCGCCACGCGATCGGCAGCGACGCGTCCGCCGCGATCTCGACCGTCGCGTTGCCCGCGGGGCCCTCCCAACGCAGAACATCCACATCGGCGCGCGCGTCGAGCCAGCCGCGCAGCGGCTGCCCGGCGGCGATCGGCGTCGCGTCGCCCGCGGTGCCGTCGGGCTCGATCTCCCAGCCGCTCGCGTCGTCGGTGTCGATGCGCAGCGTGTAGTCGTCGCTGACGTTCTCGATCGGCCAGCTCTGGTCCGGCGCCATCGCCTCGCCGACCTCGATCACGATGCCGCCGCGCACCCGGCGCCGGTGGAACGCCTCGGGTGCGCCGACGCCGCCCTCGTCGACGACCGCGATCGGCTGGCCGGTCGCGTCGCGCAGGGTCAAGACCAGATCGATGTTGGGGATCGCCGACACGTGCACGTCGACGATGCGCTCGCCCTCGCCAGCGCCCAGCACGCGGTAGAGGTCGCGGTCGGGCGCGCGCGCGCCGAGGCGCTTGCCGAGCTGGCCGGTGACGTCGGTCGCGAAGGCGATCGGCGTCGCGGTCGCGAGGTCCTGGTTCGGCTCGCGCTCGCGGGTCGCAGGCGGCTCGGTGCGCAGCGCGAACCACCACACCGCCACCGCCGCGACGCTGGCCACCGCGAGCCCGCCGATCGCCGCGAGCACCCACGTGCGGCGCTTGAGCCCGCGCTCGAACGCGTCGAGGTCGCTGCGCTTGAGCCGGAAGTCGCTGACCGGCTCCTCGGCGACGCTCGCCGCCCGCTGCTTGAACGAGCGCGACGCGGTACCGATCGGCAGGTCGCCGACCAGCTCGGTGTACGCGCTCTCGATCGCCGCGCCCAGCGCCGAGGCCGAGGGCCAGCGCGCCGCCGGCTCCTTGTCGAGCGCGCGCAGGATGATCTCGTCGAGGCGCGGATCGATGCCGAGCCGCGGCACGCGCGTCGACGGCGGCACGACCTCGGCGGTCAGGTGCTTGGTCAGCACGCCGACCGCGTTCTTCGCGGTGAAGACGTGCTCGCCGGTGAGCACGGTGTACATGAGCGCGCCCAGCGAATAGATGTCGGTGCGGGCGTCGACCTCGTCGCCGCGGATCTGCTCGGGCGCCATGAAGTACGGCGTCCCGACGATCTCGGTCTTGTCGGTGACCGCCGGCACCTCCTCGCGCGCGCCGAGCTTGGCCAGCCCGAAGTCGAGCACCTTCGCGAAGTCGCGGCCGCCGGCGGCGCGCGACACCAGCACGTTCTCGGGCTTGAGATCGCGGTGCACGATGCCGAGCTCGTGGGCCTCGGCCAGCGCGCCGCACATCTGGAAGAACAGCGGCGCGGCGCGCGACCACGGCAGCGGGCCGTCGCGCTCGACGATCGCGCCGAGGTCCTGGCCGCGGACGTACTCCATGATGAGGTAGAGCGCGCCCTGCGCCGTGCCGAAGTCGAAGACCTGGACGGTGTTGGGATGATCGAGCCGCGACACCGCGGCCGCCTCGATCTCGAACCGCTTGACGACATCGGGATCGCCGGCGAGGTCCGCGTGCAGGACCTTCATCGCCGCGACCTTGCTCATGCGCAGGTGCTCGACCTTGTAGACCACGCCCATGCCGCCGCGGCCGATCACGTCGATGACGCGGAACCGGCCGTCGACGACCTTGCCCATCCACGTCTCGTTCGACGCGGTGATGCGGCGATCGACGGCGCTCGGGCCGGGCGCCGCGCCGGCCCACGAGGCCTCGACGTCGGCGAGCCGGGCGTCATCGACGCCGTCGCGCAGCGCGGCCATCGTCAGCGGCGAGACGTTGCGCAGATCGGCGCCGCACTGCCCGCAGAACTTGGCGAGCACCACGTGGGGCGCACGACAGCGCGGGCACATGAAGCAAGGCGCCGGGGTCGTCACGGTCGAGGGGGCAGCGTAGCACCGGCCGCGGGCACCGGCTGCCAGCGCAGCTGGTCGCCATCGAGCGTGACGAGGATTGCCAGCGGTGGCCGGCGCTGGCCGTCGCGGTCGTAGCGCGGCGTGCCCGCGGCGGAGCCGGCCGGGAGCGCCAGCCCGGCCGGCGGCGTGGTCAGCGCGACGTGGCCGGCGGTCGGCGGCGGGCCGACCTCGGGGTGGATCACGAGATCGACCGGGTACGCCGCGACTTCGGCCGCCAGATCGAGGTCGCCGACGTGGATGCCATCCGCGGTCGCGTCGCTGCTCGCGCCGCGGCCGCGCGGCGCGGACGGCGCGATCAGGATCCGCGCGGGCCGCTTGACCGGCGGCTCGGTCGCGGCCGCGCGCAGCCGCCCGAGGATCGCGTCGATGTCGGCGGGGTCGCGGGTGCAGCCCTCGGCGCCCGCCGCGAGCCGCTCGATCGCGGGCGCGCCGCCGACGGTGGCGAGCGCGAGCCCGCCGATCGTCACGACCGCGGCCGAGCCGTCGATCACCTTGCCGCCGCTCGCGGAGATCGCGCGGTGCAGCGCCGGCATCGCCTCGCGATCGCCGGGCACGATGACCAGGGGCCACGGGCCCGCGAGCGCGGCCAGCGTC
>JAIOQA010000077.1 GCA_021413675.1 Deltaproteobacteria bacterium
CAGGATCGCGCGCGCTGGGATGGCTCGCTCGTCGCGCGCGGGCTCGCGCACCTCGGCGCGAGCGCGGGCGGCGAGCACTGGACGCGCTGGCACCTCGAGGCCGGCATCGCGTTCGAGCACGCGCGCGCGCCCTCGGTCGCCGCGACCGACTGGCCGCGCATCCTGGCCTACTACGACGCGCTCGCGGCGATCGCGCCCGGTCCGGTGGTCGCCCTCAACCGCGGCCTCGCCCTCGCCGAGGTCCACGGCATCGCGCGCGGCCGCGCGGCGCTGGTCGCGCTCGCCGACGAGCCGAAGCTCGCGACCTACTCGTTCTACTGGGCCGCGCGCGCCGATCTCGAGCGCCGCGATGGACGCTACTCGGCCGCGCGCGGATTCTACGATCGCGCGATCGCGCTGGCCCAGAGCCGCGCCGAGCGCGTGTCGTACGAGCGCCGGCTGGCGGCGATGGCGGAGTGAGCCGGCGCATCGTGCTTGCGCCTGATGCGAAGTGGAATACACTTAGCGCGTGCGGTTCGAGTGGGATCCGGCGAAGGCGGCAAGCAACAAGCGCAAGCATGGGGTTGCGTTCGAGGAGGCTGCGGAGTGCTTCCGCGATCCCCTCGCGCTCATTCTCGATGAGCCCCGCGATCCGGAGCGCCTGATCTTGATCGGGCGATCCACGCGCGCGCGCCTGATCTACACGGTCTACGTCGAGCGCGATGCCGCGGTGATCCGCATCGTCAGCGCCCGGCGGGCCACAGCACGCGAGCGGAGGCACTATGAAGAAGACATCTGAGCGTGGGCCAGGCCCCAGCGCCGCGTCGCTGCGGGCCATGCCGGAGGTCGACATCACGAAGTACCGCGTGCGCCGCAACCCCTACGCGATGCGGATCGCGCGCGAGGGCGTCGAGCTCGTGCACGATGGACCGTCGGCGCGGTCGCTCGCGGAGATGCCGGAGGCCGACTTCGCAAGGGCGCGCGTCCGGCGCAATCCGTACGTGAGTCGCGCGGCCGAGGCGAGCACGCACCTGCAGTACGGCAAAGGCCGCCCGCGGCGCGGTGACGAGGTCGGCCCGACCATCGCGCGCTCGATCCGCCTGCCCGCGGCCATGTGGGCGGCGCTCGAGGCCGAGGCGCGTCAGCGCAAGAGCACGGTCCACGCGCTGGTGCGCGAGCTGATCACGACCTTCGTCGTGCGGCAGATGCGTCGCTAGGCCTTCACGGCACGACGACGATCCGCCGGCCATCGCCGGGGCGCTGCCACGCCGCCTCGATCTCGGCGAGCGGCACGACCGCGTGATCGATCGAGATCGCGCCGCGCGCGGCCTGCGCGAGCAGCGCCGGCACCTCGGCGGCCATCTCGGCGGGCGTGACCGAGCCGAGGCCGCTGCCGCTCAGCTCGAGATCGAGGCTGCGCAGCGCGTGCGGCGACAGGTGGATGTGATCGCCGGCGCTCTGGCCGATGTTCACGTAGCGGACGCGGCGCCCGATCAGCGCGGTGCGCGCGGCGAGGATCGCGGCGAGCGTGGTCTCGGCCGGCGCGCCCCAGAGGTAGTCGAGGACGATGTCGAGGCCGCCGGCGAGCTCGGCCGCGAGCTGCGCGGCGAAGTCGGGCGCGTCGACGCGCAGCGTGGCATCCGCGCCGAGCGCGGCGAGCACCGCGGGGTTCCGCCCCGCGGCGATCACGCGCCCCGCGCCGAGCGCGCGCGCGATCTGCACCGCGAGCTTGCCGCTGGTGCCGGTCGCGCCGAGCACGAGCACGCGCTCGCCGGCCTGCATGCGGGCGCGCAGGCGCAGCGACAGCCAGCCCGAGCTCGCCGGGTTGACGATCGCCGCCGCGACCACCGGCGACAGGCCGGCCGGCAGCTCGATCGCGCGGTACGGCATCACCGCGACCCGCTCGGCGAACGTGCCGTATGGCGCGCGCGGCCAGCTCACGTACGCGACGCGGCCGTCGGGCAGCTCGGCCACGCCGTCGACGCCCGGCACCATCGGGTAGTGGCCGTGGCTCGAGTAGTGGGTGTTGCTGGCGTGGATGCGGACCAGCTGGTGCAGGCCCGCGGCCAGCACCCGCGCGATCACCTCGCCCTCGTGCGGTGTGGGATCGGGAAAGGCCTCGGCGCGCGGGGCCTCGCGCGCGGCGTGCAGCACGGCGGCATTCATGATGCCGCCACTGTATCGCTACCAGACCGCGCAG
>JAIOQA010000324.1 GCA_021413675.1 Deltaproteobacteria bacterium
CTCCTTGGTCCGCTCCTTGACCGCGATCATCATGATGTTCGACACGCCGATCACCCCGGCGAGGATCGTGCCGCCGCCGATCACCCAGACGAACACGGCGATCATGTTGAACATCGCCGAGAACCTCGCGAAGTTCTCGACGTTGTTCTGGACGCGGATCGCCTGCGGATCCTCGATCGCGAACTGGTGGCGCGCCGCCAGGTTCGCGGTCACCTGATCGATGATCGCCTGGGTCTCGTCGATGCCGGCGTCGCCGACGGTGAAGCCGACCTGGTTGATGTGGTCGGCGCCGTTGAACGCGATCTGGGCGGCGGACACCGGCACGTAGATGATGCGCTCCTCCTCGGGCACGCCGTCCTTGGTGAACACACCCACGACCTGGAACGGCACGCCCTGGACGTTGATCCACTGGCCGATCGGATCCTCGTCATTGAACAGGAACTCGCGGACCGGCCCGCCGATGACGATCACCTTGCGGCGCTTCTCGACGTCGACGTCGTTGATGAAGCGGCCCAGCGAGATCCGCAGCGCGTCGATCACCAGCCCGCCGGGGTGGACGGCTTCGAGCTGGAACGCGTTGGCCTTGGCGCCGCGCCGGACCATCATCGTGCCGCCGCCGAACGGGCCGCCGCGCACGTAGAAGCGCGCCGAGCGATCGATGATCCCCGTGATCGGCGCGAGCGCGGCGTAGTCGGCGTTGTCGAACTGCACCCGGCGCCCGACCTGGAAGCCGGCGTTGACCTGGGACAGCTTGCCGCCGCGGATCGTGACGCTGTTGAGCGCCTGCTTGGCGAACTTGATGCGGATGCCGGTGTTGAGGCCGCGCCCGAGGCCGAGCAACAGCACCAGCATGAAGATGCCCCAGCCGACCGCGAACGCGGTCAGGAACGTCCGCAGCTTGTTGCGCGTGAGGACGTCGAACATCTCCTGCCAGCGATCGAGGCTAAACACGATCCTCCGGAACGCCGGCGCGCCCGGCGGGGCCGGCGAGCGCGAGGGGGCAGGGGGCGCGGCGCATGATCGATGGGGTCAGGCGTGGGCGGCGACGGGATCGGCGGCGGGCGGGTGGACGCCGTGATCGTCGGTGACGATCTTGCCGTCGCGCAGGCGGATCGTGCGCTGCGCGTGGGCGGCGACCTCGGTGTCGTGGGTGACCATGAGGATCGTGATGCCCTCGCGGTGGATCTCGCCGAGCAGCGCCATGATCTGCGCGCTGGTCTCGGTGTCGAGCGCGCCGGTCGGCTCGTCGGCGAGGATCATGCGCGGGTTGCCGATCAGCGCGCGCGCGATCGCGACGCGCTGCTTCTGGCCGCCGGACATCTCCGCGGGCGTGTGGTCGGCCCAGTCGGCGAGGCCGACGCGCTCGAGGTACTGCATCGCGATGCGGTTGCGCTTGCGGCGGGCGACCTTCTGATAGAAGAGCGGCAGCGCGACGTTCTCGACGGCGGTCTTGAACGGCAGCAGGTTGAACGACTGGAAGACGAAGCCGATGAACCGGTTGCGGTAGTCGGCGGCCTTGCGCTCGGACAGGTTCTTGATGAGCGTGCCGTCGAGCAGGTACTCGCCGCTGTCGTACTCGTCGAGGATGCCGAGCACGTTGAGCAGCGTCGACTTGCCGGAGCCGGACGCGCCCATGATCGCGACGAACTCGCCGCGATCGATCTCGACCTCGACGTCGCGGAGGACGTGGAGGGAGTGGGTGCCGACCTGGTAGTACTTGTTGATCTTGTGAAGGGTCAGCACGTCGGCGGGCCAAACCGTAGCGCGCAGGATTCGCGACGGCCAGACGATGGCGCGCGCGATATCGCCTGCGACAGGTGCGACGCCCGGGACCCGCGCTCGAGGGGCGCGGCAGGGCGACGCATGCGTAGATGAGCGCGGCGCGCCGTGGTTGCACGCGCGCCGCTGGCAAGCGCTGACGCTAGCCCAGGAGCTCGGTGAGCGCGGCCTCGATCGAGGCGGGCGAGACCTGGGTCAGGGTCGAGGTGCCGTCGGGCGTGCGGACCTCGCAGACCGCGGCCTGATCGCACTTGTCGAGGCACCGGCGCGACAGCACGTCGAAGCCCGGGTCGCCCTTGTCGGCCCGACGCTCCCAGATCGCGACCGCGCGATCGATCGCGCCGATCGCGCCCCAGCGCTGGCAGGTGCCGGCGCAGAACACCAGCTGGATGGGGTGGGGCGACGCCAGCTCGATGTCGGCCGCGAGCGCCGCGGCGGCGTAGTACTCGCCGACCGACTTGCCGCGATCGGCGGCGAGCTGGACCAGCACGTCGGTGCCGATCGGCCCGCCGGCCTCCTCGAAGGCCTCCTCGAGATCGAGGCCGAGCTTGGCGAGCACGGCGGGGGCGACGTCCTCGTCGGTCGGGGAGCGCGTCGGGGTCTTGCCAGTGGGCGCGAGCGGCAGCTTCATGGCCGACGCTATAGCAGAGACGCTAGTTCTCGGGCGCGAACGAGATCGGATACGAGACCTGCACCGCGGTCTTCTGCGGGGTCTCGAGCTTGAGCCCGCCGACCCGGTCGAGCACGCACTTCTGCAGGCCCGGATCGCCGACGTCGTCGCGGCTGACCCGGACGTCGGTGAACTCGCCGGTGCCGGGCTTGGCGCGGAAGTCGAGGACGATCATCCCCTTCAGCTTGCGGTTCACGCTGAGGACGTTCTTGTAGCAGGCGGCGAGCGGCTGCTGGATGCTGGTCATGCGCGCGGTGATGTCGGCGCGGACCGCGGGCCCGGTGCCGGTCTTGGCGCAGGCGCCAGCGAGGCCGGTGGCGAGGATCGCGACGAGGATCGAGGTGGTCTTCATGGCCGGCTCCTACTCGTCCTGGACGACGGTCTTCTTGGGACCCTGCTTGAGGATGTTGAACTCGACGCGGCGGTTCTGCTCGCGGCCGGCGTCGGTGCCGTTGTCGGCGATCGGCTTGTCGGGGCCGAAGCCCTTGGCGACGAGGCGCTTGCCCTCGATGCCCTTCTTGACCAGGTACGCGCGCACCGACTCGGCGCGCTGCTGCGACAGCTTGCGGTTGAACGCGGCGCCGCCGGTCGCGTCGGTGTGGCCCTCGACCTGGAGGACCTCGATCTGCGGGTTGTCGGTCATGACCTGCGCGACCTGATCGAGCAGCGGGAACGAGACCTCGAGCAGCGCGGCCTTGCCGTACTCGAACTGGACCTTGTCCTTGATCTCGATCGAGGACGCGGTGACGACGACGCGCGGCGGCGGTGGCCCCGGTCGCTTGGCGGTGATCTCGAGCGGCGGGAACGGATCCTGCTGCACGGTGACCAGCGAGCAGCCGCCGAGGGCGGCGACCGCGATCGCGGTGGCGAGGCGAGCGTGAGAGCGCATGCGCCATGGTCTCGGCGACGCCGCCGATCGGCAAGTCGATCGCCCCGCGAATTTTCCCGCCGCGGGAGGCGGCCCTTGCTATCGTTCCGCCATGGGTGGACGCAATCCGGCGCAGGTCTCCGCTGGCGCCGAGCACGAGGGCGTGGTGCACGAGGACGCGGCGCACGAGCCCGCGGCCGCGGCGGTCGCGCCAGCGGCGACCTGGAAGTTCCAGCTGCTCGCCGATCGCGAGGCGACGTGGACCGACTCGCGCTACTGGAAGGACTTCGCCGTCGGCCACGCGTGGATCCGGCTCCTGAACCCGGCGGGCGGTCACGACTCGTGGGGCTACTGGCCGGATCTCGACGGCGGGTTCGGCGTCGACACGTCGGCGCCGTGGAAGTCGGTGCCCGGTCATGTCCGGCACCCGGACAATGCCCACGCGCCGACCGCGATGCAGACCCACGAGATCAGCGCGGAGAAGGCGGAGCAGGTGACCGAGGCGGCCAACGCGAAGGAAGGCTCGCCCGGGCAGTACAACCTCTTCACCTACAACTGCACGACGTTCGCGACCGAGATGGCGCACGTCGCGGGCGTGCCGGTGCCGAGCTACTCGGCGCTGGCGATCGCCAACCCGAACTCGCTGTTCGCGGGCATCGAGGCCTCGAACAAGCAGAAGGGCCTCACGCCGATGGAGCAGCCGCTGCCGCCGCCCGACGGCGAGGGCGCGACCAAGGAGTAGCGCGGAGTGGCGCGACACGGTCGCGCCCGGCGGCGAGTGCCGCCGAAAGCGAAGGGGAGGCTCGTCGGGGCTTGCCCCCGACGAGGGGAACGGCACGTAACGGCACGTTCCCTGGGATCAATTGGGT
>JAIOQA010000325.1 GCA_021413675.1 Deltaproteobacteria bacterium
TGGCTCGGCGCCTGCCCGATGTGGACCGGCGCCAGCAGCACCAGCGCCACCTCGAGCGCGGCGCGCTCGCCATCGCCGGGCAGCTCGCCGCGGAGCGCCAGCCACGCGACCTCGGTGAGGCCGTGGTCGCGCGCGAGCTCGCCGATCGCGTAGCCGCGGATCCGCGGCGCGTCGCCGGTCGACACGACCCGCGCGATCAGCCGCTCGGGCCAGGCCTCGCGGTCGAACGGGCCGACGTAGGTGCGAGGCGCGCACGCGGCCTCCGCGGGAAGCTGGAACGGATCGATCATCATCGGACCTCGGGGAAGCAGATGGGTCAGCGCCCGGCCTGGAGGCTCTGGATGCGGAGCGCGAGGATGGGCGACGGCACGGTGCGATCGACGCGCACGTCGATCACGACCGGCCCGGGGGTGGCGAGGGCGTGGGCGATCGCCGCGGCGAGCTCGAGCTCGGTGGCGACCGCGATCCCGACCGCGCCCTGGCAGCGCGCGAATGCCGCGAAGTCGGTGCGCGGCAGCTGGGTCTCGACCGGGCGCATGCCGAGCGCGCTCATGCCGTGCTCGTTGAGGCCGAGCTGCGCGTCGTTGAGGACGATCCAGATCACGTCGGCGCGGTACGCGACCGCGGTGTTGATCTCGTTGTTCATGAGCATCGCGCCATCGCCGACGATCGCGACCGCGCGCCGCGCGCCCGCGAGCGCGGCGCCCACGCAGCCGGTCGTGAAGTGGCCCATCGAGCCCCACGCGGCGCTCGTGCGGTAGCGCCCGGGCGCGGCGAAGCGCAGCGCGAAGTTGCACCACGTGAACGCGTTGCCTGCCTCGCTCATGACCACCGCGTCGCTGCCCTCGACGATCAGCTCCTGCACGACCTGCATCAGGTACGGGTGGCGGACCTCGGCGGCCCTGGGCGCGAGCCGCGGCGCGCGCCCGACGTGCGGCACGATCGCCGGCGTGCGCCGCGCATACCAGCCGGTCGCGCGCGCCCGCGCGTCGAGCGCCGCGACGAAGCCGCGGACCTCCGCGACCACGCCCATGCCGTCGGTGCCGGGGAACGCCGCGGCGAACGCGCCGGGATCGAGATCGACGTGGATCCAGCCGCGCGACGGCGTCGCGCCGGGCGCGAGGAACGACGTCACCTCGCCGAGGCGACTGCCGAGCACCAGGAGCGTGGCCGGGCGATGCTCGGCGAAGAACCGCGGCACGGTGGCGTGCCCGCCGGCTCCCGACACGCCCACGAACAGCGGGTGATCTTCGTCGAAGACGCCCTTGGCGCGCGGCGAGCAGATCACCGGCAGCTGCGCGGCCTCGGCGAACGCGCGCAGCTCGGCGCTCGCGCCGCGCGCGCCGTGGCCGATCCACAGCGCCGCGGTGCCCTCATCCAGCCGCGCGAGCGTGGCGTCGAGCGCGCTGGTCGGCGCGGCCGCGGCCTCGATCGTCCAGGCGCCGATCGCCGGTGTCGCCGGATCGATCCGCTCGGTCTGCAGCGACCACGGCAGCGCGAGGTGCGCGACGAAGCCGCCGGGCTGGGCCCAGCCGCCCGCGAGCTGCTGGAGGAAGTGCCGCAGCTCGGCGACGGTCTCGGGCTGGGCCGCGAGATGGAACAGCGGGCCGGCGGTGGTGAGCCCGGCGGGCGTCGTCGCCGGACCGGTCTCCTGGACCGCGCCGCGACCGAGCTGCGCCCGCGAGGTCGCGCCCGACACCAGCACGAGCTTGGCGCCGTCGGCGCGCGCGGCCATCGCGCCGTTGAGCGCGTTCCACAGCCCCGGCCCGGTGGTGACCACGACCGCGGTCGGTCGGTCGGTCGCGAAGTGGGCCTCGATCGCGGCGAACACCGCGCCGGCCTCGTGCCGCGTGTGGCGCAGGCGGATCGGCGCGCGCCGCAGCCCATCGGCGAACGCCGCGATGCCGCCACCGAGCACGCCGAACGCATCGCGCACGCCGAGGCGCGCGAGCTCGCGGCCGACGAAGGCCGACGCGGTGAAGGCGTCGGGCGCGGACCAGGGCGCGCGAGCGCCCCAGCCCACGACGTCACCGTCGCGGTCGGGTAGATCGGGCGTGGAGACGGGGCGGGGGATCGATTCGAGGACGGTCACGTCGGGAGGACGTGGGTCCCGCACGGATCTTCCCGGTGATCGTCTGTTTCGCGGCTCACCAGAGCGGGCGCGCGGCGAACGCCTGGGCCAGGGTGCCGATCACGATCACGGCCTGCGCGGCGATCGCCGCGATCACGATCGCCCAGCGCGCGCCCTGCGGCAGCGGCAGGCGCGCCACGACGATCGCGACCAGCGGCAACACCTGCAGCGCGTGCAGCGCGAAGAAGTGCGAGACCCGGAGGTCGCCGTGCCGGGTGCTCCAGTTGGTGACCGCCATGCCCGGCCCGCCGTCGTCGCCGCCGATCGTGTGCCGTCCCCGGCCGCCCATGCCGAACCCCGACACCGCGGCGAGCAGGAACAGCCACAGCCCCGCGCGCCACGCCGTCGCCACCAGCGGCGCGAGCGGGCCGTCGTCGTCGACGAGCGGCCGTGCGGTCGCCGCCAGCGCGACCAGGATGATCGCCACGGTGGCGATCAAGATCGCGACCAGCATCAGGTTCCAGAACCGCGCGTCCAGCCCGGTCGCGGTGTTGAAGTGCGAGGTCGTGCCCCGCAGGGCCTGCGCCACGATCGGCACCATCTCGGCCGCCATCGTCGCGACCAGGGTCCAGGCCAGCGCCTGGCGCGCCCACGGCGCGATCGACAGGGTGGGCACCAGCACCGCCATGGTCGCGAGAAAGATCGCGATCGAGACCGCGAACTTCAGCGGCTTCACCGCCGGGTGCACGCCGAGGATCGGCGGCGCGTCGATCAGGAACGCCGCCGCGCACGCGACCGCGAGCAGCGCGTGCACGGTGGCGCCCCACAGGAGCGGCCGATCGAGGGCGGCGAGGCTCATCGCGCCCTCGCAGGCGCGACGACCTCGGCCGGCGCGATCGTCCACGCGGTGCCGCCGGCCTGATCGCGATCGACCACGACGATCCAGCCGTCGCCGGGCCCGATCGGCGTGATCCGCGCGTCGTCGCGGGTGTAGCCGACCAGATCGCCGACCGACGAGAACCACCGGTAGTCGTGATCGGGCAGCGGTGCGGCGACGGTCAGGTGGGCGTCGAGGTCCGCGGTGAGCGTGAGCGGCGCGGCGGCGCCATCGAGCAGGATCGCCGGCGCCGGCGGGTTCGCCGCGGTCGCGCCGATCGCGACCGTCTTGGTCGCGGTCAGCGGGCCATCGAGGGTCGTGACCGTGAGCGCGAGCGCCACGATCAGCGGCGCGTCGGCCGCGAGCCCGGCCTGCGCGCGCGCGGCCGCGAGCATCGCCCCATCGGGCGCGGTCAGCTGCCAGCCGTCGTCGGTGCGGACCAGCAGCGCTGCGAACCCGGCGGCCTCCGGCGGCAGCGCGATGTCGACCGCCGTCGCCGCGGCGACCCGCGGGGTGATCGTCGAGTCGGTGACCAGCGCGTCGATGTGCGCGGTCTCGCCCGCGCCGATCGCCGGCGGATCGACGCGCACGGCCATCACCCGCGCGTGATCGAGATCGAATGGCTGCGCGACGTCGGCGCAGGCCGCGCACGCGAGCGTCATCCAGAGGTACGCACGCATCAGAGTTCTCCTCGCACGCCGAGCGCCGGCAGGATCGGCAGGCTGGTGATCGCGGTCCGGGCGGTGTAGTCGAAGTTGTAGGCGTAGTCGATCGCGGCGGCGTTGACGTAGACGTTGCTGACGTCGAGGTAGGCCGACAGCGACCACGACCGGAAGCGCCACGTGCGGTCGATCCGCAGATCGAGCTGGTGCTGGGTCGCGACGCGCGCGGAGTTGAGCGGGCCGTAGCTCGGCACGTAGAGATCGATGTCGGCCTGGTAGATCGCGCCGACCACCGGCGTGTACGGCTTGCCGGTCGTGAGCTGGAACCGGCCGCCGACCTGCCAGTTGCGTCCGAGCTTCCACGAGCCGACCGCGATCAGGTTGTGGGCCTGGTCGTAGTCGAACCGCCGCGTCGGCTGGTCGGGCGCGTCGCGGCGCCGGGCGCGCGCGCCGGTGTACGCGAGCCAGCCGAACGCGCGCTCCGATCTGACCTTGAGCAGGAGCTCGATGCCATAGCTCTCGCCGGTGCCCTGGTTGACGTAGCCGCCGAGCGACATCGGATCGCGCCGATCCGCCGGCAGGACCAGCAGGTCGGAGAGGCGGTTGTAGAAGATCGTGCCGCTCGCGGTCAGGCCCGGCGCGAGCTGCCGCTCGCCGCCGAACGCGGTCTGGATCGCGCGCTCGGGATCGAGGTCGTCCTGGAGGTTCTCGTCGAGGTTCTCGGGCGGTCGCGTGTAGACCCCGGCGGCGGCGCGCAGGGTCGAGCCGTCGGCGACGTGCCACACCGCCTGGCCGCGGGGCTGCGCCACGACGACCTCGTTGCGCGCGAACGCGTCGATGCGCGCGCCGCCGGTCAGCTCGAGCGCGCGCACCGGTGCCCAGGTCGTGCTCATCCACGTCGCGAGATCGGGGCTGGTGGTCGTGCCGCGGGTCTCGAGCAGCGCGTCCTCGGAGAAGTTCGGCCCGCGCGGATCGCCCTCGCGCGGCGGGCGCGTGAACTTCATCGCGAACGCGGTGCGCGTGAGGTCGGCCTCGGCGCCTGCGCTCAGGCGCAGCCGCGTGCTCGGATCCCAGGTCAGCTCGCTGCGCGCGGCCACGCTCGCGCGATCGAGGTTGAGGAAGCGATCGGCG
The DNA here is from genome assembly GCA_021413675.1 of Deltaproteobacteria bacterium. Classification (GTDB taxonomy): domain Bacteria; phylum Myxococcota_A; class Polyangia; order Haliangiales; family Haliangiaceae; genus JAIOQA01. The sequence goes on from JAIOQA010000325.1 coordinate 4,742, forward strand.
CCGACGGTGAAGTGGTTGCGATCGGTGTACGCCGACACGCCGGTCGCGCTGGTCAGCGCGCCGCGGCGGTAGGTCGCCGTGCCGATCACGCGGGTGAAGCTCGTCGCGTTGGCGAACTCGCCGCTCGCGACCGGATCGGCGGCGTTGTCGCCGTCGGACAGCAGCTGGACCTTGTCGTCGGAGCCGAACGCGAACCCCGACAGCGCCCAGCGCGTGGCCGGTCGATAGGCGATCCTGGCCTGGTAGTCGTAGTAGCGGGGATACGCCGTGAAGTCGAGGCCGGCGTCGGCCGGGATCACCGCGGGCAGGAGCGCGTCGATGACCGAGCGCCGCGCCGCGATCGCGTAGCTGCCGCGCGTGCCGATCGGCCCCTGCACCAGGCCGGCGACGTTGATGAACGACAGCTCGGCGAACCCGCCGGGCGCGGTCGCGTCGGCGCGCGAGCTGACCGACACCAGCCCGCCCGAGGCCTTGCCCTGGGACACGCCGAACGTGCCCGGCTGGTACTCGACGTCCTCGATCATCTCCGACGGCAGCACCGACTGCACGCCGAGGAAGTGGTAGAGCACCGGGATCTCGAAGCCGTCGACGAGCACGCGCGAATCCTCAGGCGAGGCGCCGCGGATGATGAGGCCCGCCGTCAGCGGCGTGAGCGAGCCGTTGTTGGCCACGCCGGGCAGGTTCTTGATGCCGGCGAGGACGTCGCCGCGCGCGCCCGGCAGCCGCGTGATCTCGGTGCGCTCGACGGTGGCGGCGCCCGGGCTGGCGGTGATCCGGCCGCCCGCGATCTCGATGACCTCGCCGCCGGTGCCGGTCGCCGCCATCGCGACCAGGACCTCGCCAGCGCCGGCAAGGGCGACGACCGGATCGTGATCGTCGGCGACCACGGTCACCGCGGGCACGTCGCCGACCAGCGTGAACCGGCCATCGTCGTCCGTGATCACCGCGGCGTCGGGGTCGGTCCCGTAGACCGTGGCGCCCGCGATCGGGGCCTGGGTCGCGTCGTCGACGACCCGGCCCCGCACGTCGGCGACCGCCACCGACGGCGCCAGGATCAGCATCGCGGAGTAAAACAGCCGTCTGTTGTGTAACATTGTTACGTAAGGGAACAGTGAAACCCTCTGCGACGTCAATAGCGATCTCGATCGCCGCGCTAACGTCGCGACCGCAAAGGCCCCATGAGCACCGCTGACCGCATCGAGCGCGAGCGCCTCGCCAAGCGCACCCGCATCCTGGACGCCGCGCGCGAGCTGTTCGTCGAGCGCGGCATCGCCGCGGTCACGCTGCGCGAGATCGCCCAGCGCATCGAGTACTCGACGACCGCGATCTACGTCCAGTTCAAGGACAAGCAGGACCTCGTCGACCAGATGGTGCGCGAGGACTTCGCGGCGTTCGCGAACGCGCTGCACGCCGCGGCCGCGAACGTCGCCGATCCGATCGAGCGCCTCGGCCGCCTCGGCGACGCCTACGTCGAGTACGCGCTGACGTTACCGCGCCACTACCAGCTGCTGTTCATGACCCCGCTCGACGCCGCGAGCGATGCGCCCGAGGTGCACGAGCCCACCGGCATCGACGGCTACCGCGTGCTGCTCGAGACCGTCCGCGAGTGCATCGCCGCCGGGCGGTTCCGCGCCGAGCTGCGCGACGCCGATGGCATCGCGCAGGCGATCTGGGCGACCGTCCACGGCGTCGTGTCGCTGCTGATCGTGATGGGCGACACCGACGCGTTCCACTGGCGCACGCCGGCGGTGATCGCCGACCTCGCGCTCGGCTCGCTGGTGCGCGGCCTGCTCGCGGATCCCACGGCGCCGCAGCGCCCGAAGCGCACCGCCAGGCCGGCGCCGCGGCGGCGCTGACCGCGACCCCTCACGGTGGACCACGGTGGACCACGCCACCCGTCGGTCCACGCGCCGGTCCACCGTCGGCGCGCCAGGGCCTCGAGATCACTGCCCTCCGACCTGGCCCGTTGCTCGCAATCCCAGGGCGCGTGTCGTCCAACGAGCTGTTGCCGATCTCTGGACTCTCCGATGGCGAGCGCGCCGCCCTCGATCGGTCGCGCGCGCCGGGCCGCGCGACCTTGACTCAGCGCCTGCAGCGGCGCGCGGTGCAGCCGCCGGTGCTGACCAGCGTCCCGCCGCTCGACGCCGGCGCGCTGGTGCAGCGCCACGCGATCCAGGACGCCGAGCTCGCCACCGCGATGGGCTTCGTCGATGCCCCGGCGCGCGTGGTGCAGCGCCGCGGCGACGCCCACACCGGCCTCGAGGATCACGACGTCCGCTCGATCGCGGCCGAGGGCGTGGCCGGCGGCGGCGGCGCGCTGCCGCACCTCGCGGCGATCCAGCGCTCGTTCGGCGCGCACGACGTCAGCGGCGTGCGGGCGCACGTCGGTGGCGCCGCGGCGACGGCGTCGGACGCGCTGGGCGCCGAGGCCTACGCGACCGGCTCGAGCGTCGCGTTCCGCGAGTCGCCGAGCCTGTTCGTCGCGGCCCACGAGGCGGCGCACGTGGTGCAGCAGCGCGGGGGCGTCCAGTTCTCGGGCGCGGTCGGCCAGGCGGGCGACGCCTACGAGCAGCACGCCGACCTCGTCGCGGCCCGCGTGGTCGCCGGCGAGAGCGCCGAGGATCTGCTCGGCCACGGTGCGCATGGCGGCGGCGCGGTGGTCCAGCGCAAGGACGCGCCGCCCAAGGAGGAGCACGAGGCGCCGACCCAGACCCAGGCCGCGCAGGCGACCGGGTTCGCCGTGCGCTCGCACATCAAGCTGACCGCGATGCGCATGTTCGCCGCGGCGTCCAACATGCGCGCGCTCATGGACGCGCCCGCGAACACCGACGCCGGCGTCGAGCCGATCGTGCAGGGCCTGCAGGCGAACGTCGACGCGGTCATGAACGATCTCGACCGGCTCCAGAGCGAGATCACCAAGGCGCCCGGCCTGCTCGACGCCTCGCTCGAGCACGACTTCAGCCCGCTGTACGGCGCGTGGCACGATCCGCGCGGCATCGCGACGGCGCTGAACCGGGCGCACTCGTTCACGCACGATCAGAACGGCCGCCTGATGGACACGCACGCTAGCTACACCGCCACGACCACGCTCGTGCAGGACAAGGTTCACGCGGTGCTCGTGGCCTCCAAGGTCGACATCGGCAACCTCAAGACCGAGAGCCCGACCGGCGCGCAGTTCGCGGATCTCGGCGCCGCGTTCGCGACCGCGGCCACCGAGGCGCTCGACGACGGCATCTACGCCGTCAAGATGTGCGTCGGTCGCCTGACGGCCGATCTCGACGCGCCGGACAGCCAGCGCGACGAGGCCGCCGAGCTCGTCGTCGCGTTCTCGACCATCGAGGGCGCGGCCAAGGGCATCGACGCCAAGCACGTCGGCGCGTTGACCCAGGTGATCCGCGAGACCGAGAAGCTGCAGGCCGAGCTCGACAAGCGCACCGACCCGCGGTCGAAGGCGATCGCCAAGCGCATCGGCTACAACTCGGCGGTGTCGTCGAGCCTGTTCGCGGTCAAGCAGCAGATGAAGCTCGCCGCGAGCAAGAAGCACCACTGACGGCCTCCGGGTTCTGACGCGCCGGGCGCCGGCGCTCGGTGCGCGCCGGCGCTCGCCGCTGGTCGCGCGTCACGCGCGGATCCATTGACGAGGTCGCGGGCACGCCGGCTGCACCGGTGGTTGCGCACGTGCGGAAGCTCCCTGGAATCCGTTGGCGAGTCCGCGCGGCGCGGGACCTCGGTGAGGCCGCGACGCCGGGCGGCCTGCTGGTCCTCGAGCGACTCGAGCAGGGCCACCGCCTGACCCTCGGCGAGCGGCTCGTGCTCGCCGATGGCGCGCCGCTGTGGCGCGACGTGCGCCGGCACCTCGCGCCGCTGGAGCGCGGCGACACCGTCGAGCTCGACCTCTCGCGGGTCGTGGTCGTCGACGGCGGCGCGATGGCGCTCCTGGTCCACGTGCGCAGCGAGCTGGCCGCGCGCGGCGTCGCCGCCGAGCTCACCGGCGCGAGCGACCGCATCCAGGAGCTCGTCCATCTCTACGCGGGCGACGCGGTGCCCGCGCGCCGCCGGCGGCGCCGG
>JAIOQA010000326.1 GCA_021413675.1 Deltaproteobacteria bacterium
ATCAAGCTGGGCTCGGTGGCGATCGACGGGACGAAGATCCAGGCGAACGCGAGCAAGCACAAGGCGATGAGCTACGAGCGCATGGACAAGGACGACGCTCGTCTCACGACCGAGATCGAGGCGCTGCTGACCCGCGCAGACGAGGTCGACGCCGCCGAGGACGCGCAGTACGGCGTCGGTCAGGAGCCGCAGGATCTGCCGGCGGAGCTGCAGCGCCGTGAGGCGCGCCGCGCCAAGATTCGCGAGGTCCGCGCCGCGCTCAAGCAGGAGGCTGCCGAGGCGCGCGCGGCGCAGCTGCGGGCGCAAGGTGAGGAGCTACGCGCCAAGGCCGCCGATCCGATGACCTCGCCGAAGAAGCAGGGCGAATTCGCGACGCTGGCGAAGAAGCGCGACGCTCAGGCCGACAAGCTCGACGATGACGACCGCGATCCGCCGGCGCCCGACGTCGACGGCGACCTGCCGCGCAACCATCCGCCGACGACGACGAGCGGGGAGCCGACGCCCAAGGCGCAGCGCAACTTCACGGATCCCGAGAGTCGGATCATGGTGCGTGATGGCGCGTTCATGCAGGGCTACAACGCGCAGATCGCCGTCGATGAAGGTCATCAGATCATCGTGGCCGCTGCGCTCAGCAACCAGTCGCCGGACAACGAGTACTTCGCACCGATGCTTCGTCGGGTCGTCAACAACTGCGACGCGGTGCCGACGCGCGTGACTGGGGACTCCGGATACTTCTCGGCGGCCAACGTGCGCGCCGCCGAACATATGGGCGCCGAGCCCTTCATCTCCGTCGGCAAGCATCGCAACGACGGCACGCAGGAAGCCACGACTGCAAGCCCGCAGGCGAGGTCGCCTGCGCGGCTCGCGATGCGCGCTCGACTGGAGGCCCCCGACGGCCGCGCCGCCTATGCGCGCCGCAAGGCGACCGTCGAGCCCGTCTTCGGGCAGATTCGCGCCTGCCGCGGCTTCCAGCACATGTCATTCCGCGGGCTGTTCAAGAGCCGCTGCGAATGGCTCTTCGTCTGCCTCACGCACAACCTGCTCAAGCTTTTCCGGGCCACGCGAGCGACGCGGGCGACGCTCGCCGGCGCCCACACTCCTGGCTGAGCGCCGACGCGCGCGCTCGCCGGCGCGGCTTCGCCAGGTCGCGCCGGCTACGGCCTACGGACTCCTAGGCCCGCGCCGCGCGCGGCGCGCCCAGCGCATCGGTCAGCGCCCGCGTCACCGCCGCGTCGACCACGTCGCGCGATAGCCCGGCGCGCTCGAGCCGGCGCTGCAGCAGTTCGATGATGGTGTAGAGGCTGGTGCGGCGATCACGGGGCATGGACGTCCTCACGCACGATGTCGGCTGGCGATCTGTCAACCACGAGCGCCGCCGGAGCATTCCCCGGCGTCGATCGGGAGACCCGACCGGACGCCCCGGGTTGCACGCCCCTCTGCCGTCAGGTCGAGAACGTCGCGATCACCGGCGCGTGGTCCGAGGCGTTCTGACCCTTGCGCGCCACGCGATCGATCTCGCACGCGGTGGCGCGCGCCGTGAGCGACGCGGTCGCCCAGACCTGGTCGATGCGCAGGCCCTGGTCCTTGAAGAACGACAGCCCGCGGTAGTCCCACCACGAGTACTTGCCGCCCTCGGGATGGAACTGCCGGTAGACATCGGTCAGGCCCCAGGCGGTCACGCGGGCGAGCGCGGCGCGCTCCTCGGGCGTGCACAGCACCTGCCCGGCCCACGCCGCCGGATCGTGCACGTCGCGATCCTCGGGGGCGACGTTGAAGTCACCGCACAGCGCCAGCGGCACCGCGGGATCCGCGGCGCGGTCGAGCCAGCCGCGCAGCCGGCCGAGCCAGGCCAGCTTGTACGCGAAGTGCTCGGGGCCCATGCCGCCGTTGGGCACGTACACGCTGATGACGCGCACGCCCGCGACCGTCGCGGCGATGAAGCGCGCCTGCGGATCATCGACGCCATCGTCGAGCCCGATCGCCACGTCGGTGAGCGGCGTGCGCGACGCGATCGCCACGCCGTTGTAGGTCTTCTGGCCGTGAAGCGCGACCTCGTAGCCGGCGGCGGTGAACAGCTCGCGCGGGAACGCCTTGTCCTCGACCTTCAGCTCCTGCAGGCACAGGACATCCGGCCCCGACGCGGCGAGCCAGGCAGCGACCCGCTCGGCGCGGGCGCGGATCGAATTCACGTTCCAGGTCGCGATCGAGAGGGCCACAGCGGCCTTCTAGCCGATCGCGATCGGGATCGCTACGCCGTGTGCTCGCCGGTGATCCGCATGTTCGCGGCCGGCTCGGGTGCGGGCGCGGGGCGGACCACCTTGGGCCCGGCGTCGCGCGCGAGCAGCTCGCGGTACCCCGCCAGCCAGCGGCCCAGCGCGGTCGCCGACGAGGCGACGCCGACCAGCAGGAGCGCCGAGCCGACCGCCGCCATCACGTAGTCGTCGGTCGACGGCGACACCGCGAGCATCGCCGCGATCAGCGCGCCCAGCGACGTCAGCACCATGCGCTCGGCGCGCTGCATCGCGCCGCCGTCGAGCTGCAGGCCGAGGCCCTCGCCGCGCGCGCGGGTGTAGCTCACCATCAGCGAGCCCGCGATCGCGACCAGCGCCGACGCCAGCCAGTCGGAGTCGCGCAGGTACCAGACGCAGCCCGACAGCACGAACAGCTCGCCCCAGCGATCGGCGACCGAGTCGAACAGCGCGCCGGCGGCGGAGCTACGACCGGTGGCGCGGGCCAGGCGACCGTCGAGGAGATCGAGCGTGCCGGCCAGCGCGTAGAGCCAGGTCATCGCGGCCAGGTGGCCGGTGCCGATCGCGATGCCGGCGCCAGCGCAGGCCAGGAGCGACAGGCCGGTGATCGCGTTGGGCGAGACGTTGCTCGCCAGCAGCATCCGCTCGATCGGCCCGATGACCCAGTACATGTAGCGAGTCAGGTAGGGCCCGAAGCCGTCCCCGAACTTGCGCCGCTCCATCCCCGCGACCTGCGGGGTGCGACCGGTCAAGCACAGCACCGAGTACACCGCGAACGCGACCAACAGTACGGCGAGGCCGAACAGCGCTGGAGCGAGAATCTTGAGTGTGTCCACGGGTATCTCATTCGACCCGGGAGGTTGACGGCAAGGTAAAAGCCCTGCACGTTCCTCCAAAGCCCTACATCGATTCCGACGTTTACCACCTGCGGGTACGGTCGCCAACCTCGGGACGGTGTGTCTCTCGTGCTTGCTCGATGTGACTTCTCTCGATGCGGCGCGGGTTGCCTGACGCAGCCCGATCGCGAGCCTGTGCCCGGGATCGCCCCTGCCGGTCGACGCTCCGGAATGGTACGCCCATGACGCCGGCTCGGCAGGCCATCGGACGGGCGATCGCCACCGCGGGCGGCGCCGGATACTCGCCGATCGCGCCAGGGACCTGCGGGACGGCGGTCACGGTGCCGCTGGCCTGGGCCCTGGCCAGCGCCGGGATGCCGCTGTACCTCGGCATCACCGCCGCGGTGACCTTCGTCGGGATCTGGGCGGCCGCGGTCGCCGACGAGTCGTGGGGCACCCACGACTCCGGCCGGATCGTGATCGACGAGGTCGCGGGCTACCTGGTGACGATGGCGCTGGTCGACCGGTCGGATGCGTGGACCCTCGGGATCGGCTTCGTCGTGTTCCGCGCGTTCGACATGATCAAGCCGCCACCGGTCCGGATGATCGACGAGAAGATGCCGGGCGGATGGGGCGTCGTCCTCGACGACGTCGCCGCGGGCGTGATGGGCGCGGCCGTGATGTGGGGCCTCGCCCACTGGGGCGCGCTCGCCGCCCTGCCCCGCTAGCCACCAAGGTTCGCGTGGGCGCGATCACCGCGCGCCGCGCAAACCGAGACGCGCGGCATCGTGGCGCGCGACATCCTGCTACGGTTCTTCCATCGTGCGCCGCGCCATCTCCGCCGTCCTGTTCGCCGCGCTCGCGACCGCCGCCGCGCCCGCGTCGGCCCACGGCCAGTTCCCGATCACGCGCTCGGTGTTCTTCCAGCCCGGCGCGAACGCGAACTACCTGCTCGGCACGACCTTCGGCCTGATGGTCACGCACGACGACGGCGCGAACTTCTACATCGTCTGCGAGCAGACCGTCGGCTACGGCGGCGTCTACGAGCCCGCGTACGAGTTCGCCGCCGACGGTACGATCTACGCGACGACGCCGACCGGCCTGACCGTCAGCCACGACGGCGGCTGTTCCTTCGAGGTCGCCACCGCGTCGCTGACCGCCGGCGATCCCAACCGCTTCGCGGGCGAGAACATCGGCGCGATCGAGCTCGGGCCCGATCAGGCGCTGTGGGCCGCGACCGCGACCGCGACCACGATCAACAAGATCTACGTCTCGCGCGACGGCGGCCAGACCTTCACCGCGAGCGGCCTCGAGGCGCCCAACATCGACTGGAACGGCATCGCGGCGGCGCCCGGTGACGCGACCCGGCTCTACGTCTCGGGCCAGCAGCGCACCGAGGTCCTGCCCGACGACGCCGGCATCGTGCCGCCGACCGTGCACCTGCGCCGCACCGACACCAGCGGCGCGTCGTGGGTCGACCTCCCGATCACCGACTTCGATCTCGCGATCAGCCCGAACGTCGTCGTGCTCGGCGTGTCGCCGACCAGCGCCGACACCGTCTTCGCCGCGTCGATCGGCGCGGCCGGCTCGGGCGATCGCCTGTACCGCTCGACGGACGCGGGCGCGCACTGGACCGCGGTGCTCGACACCGTGTTCGCGCTGCGCAGCCTGGTGTTCCGCACGGACGGGTCGATCGTCGTCGCGACCCCGGCCACCGACGGCAAGAACGCGCTGTTCACCTCGGCCGATGGCGGCGCGACCTTCACGCCGGTCAGCGGCGTCGATCCGAAGCAGCTCGAGGCGGCGTGCCTGGGCGAGCGCGCCGACGGCACGATGTTCGGCTGCGGCACCAACTGGGATCCCGACTACGCCGCGCTCGCGCGCGCGCCCGGCCTCGGCCCGTGGACCAAGGTGTTCCGCTTCGTCGATCTGCGGGGGCCGGTGTCGTGTCCCGCGGGCACGGTCCAGCACGACGTCTGCGAGCTCGAGCAGTGGCCGATGCTCAAGCAGTTCTTCGGCATCACCGATCCCCTCGTCGACGGCGCGCCCGCGATGCCCGACGCCGGGACCGCGCCGGGCGGGGACACCGGCTGCTGCAGCGCCTCGGGTGACGCAGGCGGCGCGATCGCGGTGGCGGCGCTGGTCGGCGTCGGCCTGTGGCTCGCGCGCCGCCGCAAGAAAAGGTGTTGCCAGTAGCCAGCGCCCGCCGTTCGCGATAAGAGCGGCGGGTGACCCGGGGGAACTGCACCACTGCGCTCATTTTGATCGGCGCGCTCGCGTCTGGCTGTCGCTTCGACGGCAATGGTCTGACCGCCGGCAGCGGCAGCGACATGCCAGTCGATGCACCGGTCAACACCACCGTCGACGCGCGCGTCGTGACCACCGCGGATGCGCGGCCGCCGTCGGATGCCGCACCACCGCCGCCGACGCCCGGCGTCGTGCACGCGACCTGGACCAACCAGCCGCCGACGATCGACGGCCAGGGCACCGAGTACCAGGCCGCGACTCCGTACTCCTTCGACATCGCCGACGGCGTGATCACCGACTTCCTGACCGGCTACACCGCGTCGCAGGTGTCCACGTTCCGGATCCTGCACGACGCCGCGAACCTCTACGTCTTCGTCCACGTCGTCGACGACGCGGTCCAGACCGACTCGACGCAGAACTACGACGACGACTCGGTCAACCTCTACCTCGACGTCGCCAACGATCGCAGCGGCGCCTACGGCGACGACGATCACGAGCTGATCATCTCGGCCGACGCGACCTGGTGGGACTTTGGCCCGGCGACGACCCTGCCCGACCTGACCGCGGCCCGCGAGCTGGTGCCCGGCGGCTGGAACATCGAGTTCCGCCTGTCGAAGACCGGGCTGTTCGCGACGGTCGGCAGCGCCATCGGCTTCGACTTCGGCCTCAACGACGACGACGACGGCCAGGGCTACGACGGCTACGGCCTCTGGTACGAGAAGGCCGGGCCGCGCTGCGCCGACTGCTGCACCGGCTGGTCGACCGCGCAGGCGTGGTGCGACACGACGATGCTCGGCCAGCTGATGCTCGATCCCAAGCCGTGACCGCCGCGGCGCGCGCCTGGGTCGTGATCGGCGCGGGCTACACCGGCGCGCGAGTCGCGGCGATGCTCGACGGTTCCGTGCACGGTGCCGTGATCGTCACGCGGCGAGATGCAAGCGCGGCGCGCTCGCTCGCGGCGCAGGTCGGCGATCACGCGCGCGGCGTCGGGCTCGATCTCGCGACCGCCGATCGCGCGGCGATCGCCGCGATCATCCCCGCCGGCGCGATCGTCGCGATGCTCGCGCCGCCGGCGCGGCCCGACGGCGCCGCCGAGGCCGAGATCGCCGCCGCGGTGGTCGCCGCGGGGGCACACCGGCTGGTCTACGTCTCGTCGACCGGCGTGTACGCGCCGGGCGGCGGCGCGGTCGTCGACGAGGGCTTCGCGATCGCGCCGGCCACCACGACCGGACGCGCGCGCCTCGCCGCCGAGCGCGCGATCCGCGCGGCGATCGCGGCGCCGCGCCGCGTGCTCCTGCGCGCCGCCGGCATCTACGGCCCCGGCCGCGGCGTGCTCGCGCGGCTGCGCGCCGGCACCTACCGCGTGATCGGCGACGGCCGCGCGATGGTCAGCCGCATCCACGTCGACGATCTCGCCGCCGCGGTGATCGCCGCGGGGACGGTCGCCGAGGAGACGATCGGGACCGGCGACGACGCCGGCATCTACAACGCCGCCGACGACGAGCCGTGCGCCTCCGCCGACTACGCGGATGCCGCCGCCGACGCGATCGGCGTGCCGCGCCCACCGCGGGTGCCCGCCGCCGAGGTGAGCGGCGAGGTCACCGGCATGCTGCTCGCCGACCGGCGCATCACGTCGGCGCGGATGCAGCGCGAGCTCGGCTGGCGACCGCGCTATCCCAGCTGGCGCGCCGCGATCGCAGCCGAGCCGGCCGCGGATCCGCGCTCCTGACGCTGCCGGTGACGCGTTTATCCATTCGCGATTGCGAATGAATCATCGATTCGCGTCACGATCGCGTCGGCGCCGAAAGCGAGCGTAACTCGAACTGCGGAGCGCGGACCGGTACCTCTGGATTCACACCAGCCCAGAGGTCTCCGATGTTGAACTCCAGCCTTCGCTTCCGCCTTCATCTTGTCGTCGCCGCCCTGCTGCCCTTCGGCGCGCTCGGCGCCTGCACCGGCGCGGACCAGACCGGCACGGCCGGCGAGCTCATCACCTGCAGCACCGATCCGGGTACCGGCGTGATCCTGCGCTGCACGCCGGGTGGCGGCGGCGGAACCTGCACCGATGTCGACGAGGACGGCGACGGCGACTGCCACGACGATCCGACGATCGTGAAGAGCCGCACCGACGGCGGCGGCGGCGGCAGCGACGACGGCTCGGGCGGCACCGCCGATGACGATGACGGCGACGGCGTCCCGAACGCCGAGGACTGCGACGAGCGGCCGGGCGAGGATGGCGACGACCACGGCGGCGGCGGCGAGGCGGAGCTGCCCTACGACGTCAAGCCGCAGCTCGATGCCACGGTCACGCCGATCCTCGACGCGTTCGCCGCCGAGGGCGTCGCGCCCGCGTCGATCGACTCGGTCACCCTCGACGGCGGCAGCTGGCGCCTGGCCGAGCTGCAGGCCGGCGCGCCGTTCGTCGTCACCCCCGATGACTGCAACCACGCCGGTAACCGCGACGTCGGCCGCGATCGCGTGATCGTCACGTGGACCAACGCCGACGGCACCAGCGCCAGCGACCACCTCGACATCCGCTACTGCGAGCAGTGAGTCACGCGGGCGGTCGGCGTAGCGGCCCGACGTAATCCTCGGTGAACGCGGGCCTGCGCCCCAGCTCGCGGCCCGTGAGCGCGTCGACCTCGACGTCGAACCAGCCGCCGGGCGGATCCATCTCGCAGCCGATGCGGACGACGGTCCCGACCACGTCATGGACGATCACGCCGTCGATCGCGAGATCGGTGGCGTGCCAGCGGATCGCCAGCGTTGGCTCGAGCGCGATCAGATCGCGCCAGCCCGCGATGAAGAGCGCCTCCGGCCGGTGCGGCGGCTCGCCGGGATCGAGCGCGAGCCCGCCGAACAGGCTCGGCACCGCGATGCGGGCGCGCACGGCGCCGGTCGCGCGATCGAGGACGTGGACGTGGTCGCCCCCGCCGATCACGACCGCGTCGATCGAGGGCCAGATCAGCTCCTCGCGGAACGGCACGTGGCGATGATCGCCCCAACCCACCGCGGCCTGCCAGCGCATCACGCCGTCCTCGACGAGCGCGTAGGTGTCGTCGGGTGGACCGTCGCCGAGCGTGAGCACGGGCCGCGCCGGGTCAAGCGGGACGCCGCGCAGGATCTCGATCGCCACGGCGCGAGCGTAGCCGACCGCCCTCGCGACCGCGCGAAGTTCGCGATCGCGCGCGCGGCGTCCTACAATTTTTCGATGCATCCGCGGCGCGCGCGCCAGAACCGCTCGGCG
>JAIOQA010000020.1 GCA_021413675.1 Deltaproteobacteria bacterium
ATGCCCCCGCGCCGGCGGCGCCGCCGCGGCCGCCCTCGGGCTCGGTGATCGCCCCCGCGCTGCCGCCGGGCATGGTCGCCTCGATCCGGATCCTGACCGCCGCCGCCGGTGACGAGCTCGCGCAGGCGCCGCTGCCCGCCGCGGTCGGGCGCGAGGAGCCGCGCGCGGCCTGCCGCACCGCCCTTGGCTACGACGTCTGGGCGTGGACCGCTGGCGCGCTGCGCCGGATCGCGATCGACGCGAAGGGCGCGCGGGTCGCGTGGCAGCTCGGCATCCCCGCGGTCGGCGATCTCGACCTCGGCATCGACGATCGCTGCGACGACACGATCATCGTCGGCGTGCCCGATGGCGAGGGCGAGCTCATCTACGCGCTCGATCGGGTCACCGGCGCGCCGCGGGTGCCGCCGGTCGCCGCGTTCGGTCACTGGCGCGCGCGCCAGGGCGACGGCATCGAGCTGGCCACCGCGGGCGGCATCGAGCGCCGCGATCGCGCGCTCGGTGCGCCCGAGTCGATCTCCACCGCGCGGGTCGGCCGCCGGGTCGCCGCGCGCGGCGATCGCCGGCTGGTGCGCACCCGCGGCGCGCGGCTCGCGCTCCTCGACGGTTACGGCGCGGTCACCACCCTCGGCGCGCCGGTCGGCGTCGGGCTCGGGGTGCTCGGGGACCGCGCGATCCTGAGCGGGCCCTGGCACGGCATCCGCACGCTCGCCGACGATCTCCGCAGGTTCGCGCTGCCCCTGCCGTACGACCCCGGGCGCGATGCGCCGCTGTGGGCGCCGCCGGCGATCGACGACGCCGACCTCGCCGACCACATCGATCTCCCGCCGGTGCGCGATGTCCGGAACGCGGACAGCGTGCCGCTGCCCGGCGCGGGCATGGCGCAGGTCGCCGGGGTCGTCGTCGATCCCGACGACCCCGCGACGCTCTACGCGGTCCCGCTCGAGGCGATGCCGTCGGCGCAGGACGGCGCCGGCCTGGCCTCCTTCGATCTGCGCACCCGGCAATGGCGCTGGCACCGCGCCGATGGCTGCGCGCCGGGCGCGCCGTCGTCGATCGCGATCGCCGACGACGTCGTCGTCTGCGCGGCCGAGTCGGAGCTCGCGCACCGCGGCGCGGTGCGCGCGACCGGCAAGCGCGATGGCGCGCCGCGCTGGGAATGGACCGGGCGCAGCGTCGGCCAGGTCGTGGCGGCCGGCAGCGCGGTCGCGATCCTGTCGGGTGGCCGGGTCTTCGTACTCGACGCCGCGACCGGCGCCGAGGTCGATCGGTTCGCGGTCGACGATGGCTGGATACCGCGGCTGGCGGTCATGCGGGTCGGGGCGGCGACCCTGATCATCAGCGCCGAGCGCGGCGCGGTGGTGGCCCGGATCGCCGGGCTCGGGCTACCGGTCTGGGCGGTGCGGGTCCGCGGCCTGGTCACCGCGCTCGAGGTCGCCGGCGATCGGGTCGCGGTCAGCCTCGACAGTGGGGAGCTCTACCTGCTCGATCCGAAGACCGGCCAAGGCCACCCGGTCGGCGGCCTCGGCGCTGGCTGGACCGCGCCCGGCGGCGGCGACAGGGTCGTGGTCCAGGCCCAGGACGGCGTGCGCCGCGAGTGGCGCCTCACCGGCTACAGCCTCGATGGGGTCCGGCGATTTCGCACCGCGTTGACGCTCGACCCCAGCTGGTTCCTGGCCTCGGCGCGCGGCCGGGTCCCGGGCACGCCCCTGCCGCTGGCATGGGGACCTGCACTCCGGAACGCGGCGCTGGTCGAGCCGCGGACCGGCGCGCTGCGCGCCCTGTACGCGCTGCCCGAACGGGCGGTCGGCGGCCTGGTGTTCTCCACGATCGTCGACGGCGCCCCGGTGGCCGGCGCCGTGCTCTCACATCCGCTCGCCATCCTCACCTTTTGACCGGACGTGCTCCCCGGTTCGGCGGGGCTGGGATACGCTTCCCTCGATGGCCCTTCCCCTTCGCGCCGCGCTGCGCTCTGCCAGCCGTTTCCTCGTCCAGCACCCCACGACGATGTTCAGCATGGCGCGCCACGCGCTAGGCCTGCGGATCGCGGTCCCGATCGACGCCCTGCGCTGGTTCATCGCCAACACGCCGCCGTCGAAGAAGGCGCCGCAGGACGTCACGATCACCGCCAAGCCGCCCGCGATCGTCCTCGGCGCGACCGTCGACCTGATGGGCACTTCGGTGCGCGCGTCGGCGGCGATCAAGATCGAGCACATGGAGGTCGGTCCCGATCAGCTGCGCATCCAGCTGCGCGTCGCCGACGTCACGATGAAGGTGCTCGGCGAGTCGCAGTCGCCGGTCGCGGGCCTCCTGCGCTCGGGCGCCCTCGACCTGTCGAAGCCCGGCAACCTCGTCAACTTCATGCCGAAGAAGCCCGATGTCCTGGTCAGCGCGAAGGACGACGTGATCGTCCTCGATCTGATGAAGAACCCGAAGATCCGGCAGCACGAGACCGTGCGCCGCGTGCTCGAGACCCTGACCCCGGTGGTCAACGTCGCGGGCCTGTCGACCGACGGCGATCTGCTGCTCATCCAGATCCGCGCCACGCCGCTCGGCTTCCCGCGCGCCTTGAACGCCGCGCGCGCGCTGACCTCGTAGCCGTGGAGACCCTCGCGTTCGGCGACGGCGATCGCGCCGCGCGCTACGAGGAGCTGCTGCCGCAGCTCGCGTCGCTCGTCGATGGCGAGCCGGATCTGATCGCGAACCTGGCCAACATCACCGCGGCGCTCAAGGAGTGCATCGCGGCGGCGTCGTGGGTCGGGTTCTACCTGTGGCGCGGCGACGAGCTGGTGCTCGGCCCGTTCCAGGGCAAGGTCGCGTGCGTGCGCATCGCCGCCGGTCGCGGGGTGTGCGGCGCGGCGGCCGCGCGGCGCGAGACGATCATCGTCCCCGACGTCGACGCGTTCCCTGGCCACATCGCCTGCGACGGCGGGTCGCGCAGCGAGATCGTCGTGCCGATCGTCGCCGGTGATCGGCTGCTGGGCGTCCTCGACGTCGACAGCTACGCGCTGGCCGCCTTCGACGAGGTCGACGCCGCCGGTCTCACGCCGGTCGCGGCCCTGGTCGCCGGGCTGGCGTGGTAGCCGCGGGCGGCTCGTGATAAGACCGTAGTCGGTGTCCGCAGGCGACCGCAGCCCGAGTGGTGGGTCCGCCGACGAGCTGGTCGCGGCGGGCGAGGACGCGCTGGCCCGGGGCCAGGCCGGCCGGGCGTTCGAGCTGCTGGGCCAGGCTGCGGCCCAGCCGGTCGCCGGGCCGCTCTTGCACCGCCTCGCTGCGGCCTACGCCGGGGCCGCGCGCCACGTCGGGCGGCACACCGAGGTGCTGGCGTGGATCGAGGCGCGGATCGCACAGGTCGCGCCCGAGTCGCAGGCGCCGCTCCTGGTCGCGCAGCTCGGCGTGTGGCGCATGCTCGACACCGCGCGCGTGCTCGAGCTGCTCGACGCCGCGGTCGCCGCGGCCACCGCCGCCGACGACATCGAGGGTGTGACCCGCGCGCTGGCCCACGGCGCCTACGCCGCGTATCGCCGCGGCGAGGCCCGGCTGGCGCGCGACCTCGCCGAGCGCGCCGAGAAGATCGTCGCGCCGACCCGCGCGGTGCAGTTCCACTCGACCCGCACGCGCATGTTCGCGGCCACCGCCGCCGGCGATCTCGAGGCCGCGCTCGAGCTCTCGATGAAGGCGCGGGCGATGGCCCGCGAGCTCGGCGCGCGCGTCGACATCGCCAACGAGTCGAACAACCTCGCCGAGACCTACCTCGAGCTCGGCTGCCCGGCCGAGGCCCGCGCCTGCGCCGAGGCCGCGCAGCAGCTCGCCGCCGAGACCGGCCACGGCACCGTGCTCGCGATGGCCACGGTCTACGGCGCGATCGCGATGGGCGAGAGCGGCCAGATCGACGACGCGCTCGCCGCGCTCGATCGGCTGACGATCGTCGAGGTCCACCGGTTCGCGCGCATCGACGTCGCGACCGCGCACGCGTTCTGGCTGCTCGAGCGCGGCGCGGCCGGCGATGCGCGGCAGGCGCGCGAGGTCGCCGAGGCGGTGCTCGAGATCGCCCACGCCGCCGGCGCCGAGGGCTCGCTGACCAAGCTCTACGCCTCGGTCGCGCGCGCCCACGGCCGCGAGGGCCACGACGAGCTCGCGCGCACCGCGCTCGAGCGCGCGCGCAAGTGCGCCGATCGCGGCGACGCCACCGCGCACTCGTTCCTGGCGCTGGCCGCGGCCGAGGTCCTGCCCGCGCACGAGCCGTCGCGCGCGGTGGTGCTGTCGACGGCGCGCGCCCGCATCCTGCGGCGCGCGACCCGGCGCGAGGATCCGCACGCGTTCTGCGTGCACGTGCGGGTCAATCGCCGGCTCCTCGAGCTGTCGGGTGGCGTGCCGCCCGACTTGCCGCGCGCGTCATGAGGGCGGTGGTCGCGCTGTGCGCGCTCGCCGCCTGTCAGGGCTCGAGCGATCCGACGCCGCCAGGCGCGGCGCGCGACGCCGCGTCCGCGCGCGACGCGATCGCGGCCGATGCGGCGATCGTCGACGACGCCGGGACGGACGAGCCCGACGTCGCCGCCACGCGCACGTCGACGATCCCGGCGTGGCAGGCGGTGATCGATCGCGATCTCTACCTCGCGCGCCGCAACCAGCAGGCCGTGGTGTCGGGCGTGGTCGCCGGCGATGCGACCTATCCACCGCCGCCGCCGCCGCCACCGTCGCCGCCGACCCCGGCCGGCGCGCCGCCGCCGCCCGACGCCGCACCGCCACCCCCGCCCGGCCCGAAGCTCACCTGGCTCGCCGATGACACCGAGGGCGACGGCTCGCTCGCGATCCGCGTGCTGTTCCCGGATCCGCCGCCGGCCGCGGGCGCGCACGTCGCGGTCGCCGGCGCCTGGACCCTCGACGATCAGCTGCGCTGGTACTGGCGCGCGACCGCGGTCTCGCCGCTGCCCGCGGCGCCGCCGCTCACGGCCTCGGCGGGCCACACCGTCGACGTCGCCGACATGCCGGCGGGCACGCGCCCGGTCACCCGCCCCAAGGACGGCGGCACGATCTCGTTCCAGATCCTGTCGTTGCCCCGGCGCGACGGCGAGGGCTGGAAGGTCGCCGACGAGCTCGGCGATCCGGTCGCCGCGATCCTGATGCTGCCGGGCGAGCGCCCGAGCTACGGCGGCCACGATCTGCGCCAGGCCGACGAGCGCTGGGTGCTGCGCCGCGCCGTCAGCTACTGGGTCCGCATCGGCAAGGTCCGCACCAAGAAGGCCGACGAGCCGCCGGTGATCCGCGCGCTCGGCGCGCCGCACCGCATTCCATAGCAACCGGCCGGCGCCCCGGTCCGATAGGCCCGGCGTTGCGGTCGCTCGATCCCCTTGCCTGCCGCCGGAGACTCATGACGCCCATCCTTCGCCTGTTCTCGACGATCGTGGTCACGTGCGCGATCGGCCGCGCCGCCGCCGCCTCGCCCGCGGTCGTGCTCGAGTCCTACGCCGGGCCGCGCCCCGCCGACGCCGATCGCCTGCTCAAGCCGGTCTACGCCGAGCTCGGCAAGCGCGGCTTCGTGCTCGGCGGCAAGCTGGTCACGATCCTCGGCGAGACGGTGTCGCGCAGCGCCGCGCAGCTGTCGCCGACCCAGGCGATCGACGCGCAGCGCCTGGTCGAGGACAGCTACCAGCACTTCATCGATGGCGACTACGCCAACGCGGTCGCGCTCGGCGATCGCGCGCTCGGCATCTACCGATCGGCGCCGGTGCCCAACCCGGATCCGCTGCGCAAGCTGCAGTGGAAGGCGATGATCGTCGTCGCGCGCTCGCACGAGGTGCTCGGCCACGGCGAGGACGCGTTCCGCGTGATGGCCGAGGCGATCCGCACGTTCCCCGACTCCGCGATCACGACCGCGGAGTTCGATCCGCAGGTCATCGCGCTGCAGCGCAAGGTCAAGCAGGAGCTCGCGCGCCAGGGCACCGGCGCGCTCGAGGTCCGGGTCGACGATCCGGCCGCGGTCGTGTTCGTGAACGAGCGCTTCGCCGGCACCGGCACCGCCAAGCTCGAGACGCTCGCGCCGGGCCGCTACCGGGTCTACACCTCGAAGGGCGAGGTGCCGGGCCGCGTGCACGAGGTCGAGGTCGCGCCCGGCGGCCGCGCCACCGTCGACGTCGCGTGGTCGGTCGACGGCGTGCTGCGCACCCGCGACGACTATGCCGGCCTCGAGGTCCCGGTCGGCCAGGACACCGATGGCGAGATCGGCGCGGCCGTGAAGGTCGCGCGCGCGGTGGGCGCCAAGAGCGTCGTCGTCCTCGGCATCCGCGAGGTCGAGGGCCGGCGCTCGGTGATCGCGTACTCGGTCTCGACCGACTCGCAGAACAAGGTCTACGGCGCGGTCCAGCTCGAGCCGATCGATCCCGGGACCGACACGCTGACCAAGCTCGCGGCGCTCATGGCCGGCGACAAGTCGGCGTCGACCAGCGGCATCATCACGCGCGAGCCGGCGCCGGTGTCGAGCCGCCGGATCGTCGGCATGCGCCACGGCAGCCTGCACCGCGTGAAGTGGATCGTCGGCGGCGTGGCGCTGGCCGCGCTCGGGACCGGCGGCGCGCTGATCGCGCTCGACAACGTGCCGGCGGCCGGCACGACCCGCGGCGACAACTACCGCGAGACCAAGAAGGCCGGCATCGGCGTCGGCATCGGCGGCGCGGTGGTCGCGGCGGTCGCGATCTACATGTTCGCGACCGATCACGACACGCCGATCGAGGCCGACAAGGGCGTCTCGCTGGCGCCGACCTGGACCGGCGACAGCGTGGGCATGGCGCTGTCGGGTCGGTTCTAGTACCTCGCCGCAGAGGTCTTGACGAGTTGAGGGTGTCGAGGCGCGCGAAGGTCGAGGCGCCTCGGCGAAGGGCTACTGCCTGTAACTCGAGACGAGGCAACGAAGAGATTCGCGATGGATCGGCGGCGTCAACCGTTCAGAACCTCTGCGGCGAGGTACCCGGCACCAGGCCGAAACGCACGACGGGCACCGCGTCGTCGCGATGCCCGCCAGGTGCCGCTTCGCCGAGCGCGTTACGACGCGTTCTGGAAGTAGCTCACGCGCACGAGGGTCGACATGCCCAGGTTGATGTTGCCGTACGGCGTGAGCGAGGCCGCGTAGATCTGGCACGCGTGCTCGCGCACCTGGTCGTAGCCGGTGATCACGTCGGAGTCACCGAGGGTCGCCTCCCAGTTGTAGTCCTGCACGACGTCGCCGGTCTTCGGGTTGACGTCGCCGACCTCGGCCGGCAGCTTCGGCAGCGTGATGTCGGTCGCCGTCGCGCTGTACACGACCCACCGGTAGTACTCGGTCGTGTTGCCCGTGGTCCGCGAGTAGCCCGCGGAGACGCGGAACAGGTCGCCGGTACCGGCGCCGCTGGTCGCGACCTTGATGACGCCGGTCGTGACGTCGAGCGTCGGCTGCCCGATCCACGGCAGCAGGTTCGCGCCGACGTCGAGGTTGTACGACAGCGCGCTGCCGGCGATGGTCTGGTAGATCGTCTGCTGCTGGGCGTACTGGGTGTTCTGCAGCCGCGTGGTCGCGACCGCGCTCGCGCCCGTCGCCGCGGTGAACTGCAGGTTCATCATCGGGCCGGTGACCTGCGCGCTGTTGCCGAACGAGTACCCGGCCACGTCGGGCGTGGCGCGATTGTGGCTGAGGTACGCGGCCTCGGTGGGGATGTTGGTGAAGTTGGCGGAGTAGTTGACGCCGGTCTGCCACGAACCGGTGAGGGTGGTCGCGCCCGCCGACACCGCCACGTTGGCCTTCTCGAGGTAGCCACCGAAGCCGCTGGCGGTGAACCCCACGACGCTGACGGTCATGGTCGTGGCCGGCTTGCAGAACTGGTAGAAGGTGACGACGTACTGGTTGTTGGCGGGGAGCCCGGCGTAGCTGAGCCCGCAGGGCGTGGACACGTAGTAGTAGGTGGCACCCGACAGCGGCGGGAAGTTCACCGTGAACGTGCCCGCGGGCGAGCTGTTGAGCTGCGGCGTGATCACGATGTCATCGCCGATCTGCGCGCCGGTGATGGTGTGCATGGCGTGCTCGTTGGTGCTGACCGTGTACACCGCGGTCACGCTCGAGCCCGGTAGCACCTCGGCCTGGGCCTTGCCCTGGCCGTCAGTGGCCACGCGCGCCGCGACCGTGCCGTCGGGCTCGACGAACACGACGGGCACGCCGGTGACCGGCGCGCCGGTGCCGGTCGGGTCGAGGACGGTCACCTTGACCAGGCCGCGCGGGTTCGCGTCGATGGTTGGTGCCGAGTCGTACGAGTTGCTATCGGTCGATCCGGCGTCGGTGAAGCTCGAGACGTTGCCGCACGCGGCGGCGAGCAGGGTGAACAGGCAAGTGGCGATGACGCGCATGGAAACCTCCAGGACAGGCGAGGGGAAGCGAAGGCAGAGCGCGCGCGAGGCGCGCCCGGTCAGTTGAGGCCGCCGGCGGCGCCGAGGCTGAGGCGGAGCTTGGTCTCGGTCTGGCCGCCGAACGCGCCGTTGAACGCGCGGAACGGATCCCGCCGGAGCGCGTCGTAGCCCGTGGTGCTGGCCTGATCGAGGCGGTACACGAAGATCTGGTTGAGCGTGTCGGTCGCGACCGGGTTCACGCCGCCGGCGTCCGCCGGCAGGGTCGGCAGCGTCAGCCCGGAGAGGCTCGGCGGGCCGAAGACGATCCAGTTGTACTGGACCGTGGCGCGCTTGAAGTTGAAGCCGAGCGCCATGATGTCGCCGGTCCCCGCGGTCGCCTCGGTCCACGCGATCGTGTTGGCGCCGAGGTCACCGGTCACGTCGGAGATCCACGGCAGCATCGTGGTCGCGTCCACGCCGTAGGTGTGGCTCTGCCCGGCGATCTTCTCGAGCTGCAGCACCTGCGAGTTGGCGCGACCCATCGAGAAGTTCATGTACGCGGTGGTCGCCTGCGGGGCCTGCAGCGTCACCGCGCCCGTGGCCTGGCCGACGGTGAATGGCGACGAGTCCGAGTAGCCGTAGTCGGGCGCGGTGCGGCGGCTGATGTTCGCGTTGTCGATGTCGAGCGGCAGGCCGAGCACCGAGGCGGTGAACGCGCTGTCGTAGTTCCAGTCGAAGCCCTGCACGCTCTCGGTGGTGTTGCCGCGGAACATGACGTTCGGCTTCAGCAGCGAGTAGGTCGTGGTGCCCGACGTCTGCACGAGCAGCAGATCGGTCGTGTTGTCCTTGCAGTCGTTGCGCAGCGTGAGCACCACCGAGGTCGTGTTCGCCGGGATGTTCACCGAGCCGCACGGGCCGTACACGTACGCGGTGTAGCCCGAGTAGATGACCGGGATGTTCGTGATCGTGAACGTGCCGATGTTGGACTGGTCGCGGGCCGCGTTGCCCAGCGTGATGTCGTCGCCCGGCACCACGCCGAGCACGGTCAGCACCTGGAAGGCCGACGCGCCGTCGGGGATGACCGCCGACACGCTGCCGCCGGCCAGCATCGTGGCCATCGCGGTACCGGTGCCACTCGAGTGCCCGTCCAGGACCACCGTGCCATCGGCGTTCTGGAACACCACCGGGACGTTGACCGCGGGGGTGCCGTTGTTGGGATCGAGGACGGTCACCTTCACGACGCCCGCGACCGCGGCATCGGGGGTGGTGTCGGCGTCCGCGATGAAGGCATCGGGCGCGGCATCCTGGAGGGTGGCGACCTGGCCGCATCCGGCGAGGGCCGCCAGCAGGGCGTACGGGGCAAGCGAAGATCGGCGCATAGGCCCAATTGTACGGCGGAGCCTGCCTCGATCTACCGCGTACGTCACGGATCGCGCACCGGCGTGTGGGCCGGTGGCGGCGGTGTCGGTCCCTGCGGCGAGTCAGCGCAGGCGCCGGCGCCCGATCAGGCCGAGCACCAGCAGCGTCAGCGCCGTCGAGGCCGTGCCGTTCGCGCCGCTGTCGCAGCAGCCGCCGCGGGTCGCGTGCGGGCTGGGCGGCGCGGCGGTGCGCGGCGCCGGGGCCCGGGGCGCGCCGTCGCGCAGCGCACATTTCTCGTCGAGCAGCAGCGACGCGGGCCGGCCGGCGATGCGGGTCGCGCCGGCGATCTCGGCGCTGCTCAGGCTGACGGCGCAGGTGTCGCCGACCACCTTGGCGCTGACGAAGGTGGTGCTGTCGTCGGCCAGCGGCGCGTCGAGGATCACGTGCTCGCGGGTCGCGCCCGCCGGCGCGCGCGGCGCCGCGTAGGCCAGCGTGTCGCCGGTGTTGTCGGTGAACACGACCACCTGGGCGCCGCCCTCGACGCTGACGACGTGGACGCCGTCGGTCACCGTGTCGGTCGGCGCGATCGCCGACGGCTTGCCCGCGATGTCGAGGCTGTGGACCGCGAGCATCGTCGGGCCCGGGATCTTCGTGCGCCACTCCTCGACGGTGAAGCGCGGCACGTCGCAGTTGCCGCGGGTGATCCCGGGCTGCCAGCAGTCGGACTTGGCGAGGTGGCGCAGGTTCGGCTCACCGCCGCTCGCGGTGACCTGGCGGATCGTCATGATCGAGCGACCGACCGCGGCGCGCGCGCCGTTGCCGTCGAGCGCCTTGACCAGCGTGCCGGTGGTGCGGAACCGCAGCCACAGCGCGCGATCGGCCGCACCCGAGGCCGCGCGATCGACGACGATCACGGTCGCGTCCTTGCCGTCGTTGCGGGGCAACAGCACGATGTCGCGCTGCGCCCGCGGCACGTCCGACGGCCGGTCCTGGAACTTGTACGCGCCGGCGTAATCGCAGCGCGCCGCCAGCGCACCCGAGGCGGTCTGGGTCGCGAAGCCGTAGTCGGTGCCGGTCGACCAGAACGCCTGGCTCGGCTTGTAGTCGTCGGGTAGCTGCGCGGACTCCACGGTCGGCGCGTTGCTGGTCAACGTCGAGAGCGAGCCGTACGGCGTGGGATCGACGAGGATCTCGTCCTTGCCGCGGGTGACGACGAGGTTGCCGGCGTCGGGGTGGTTGTGATCGACCGGCGGCGTGCGGTTGCACATGATCGCGATCCAGATCGCGTCGGGGGTCCACGAGGTGCGCGCGTAGAGCACGCCGGTGCCGGTCGCGAGGTACGCGGTCGGCCACGACGCGCGCGGGATCTCGACCGGCGCGAGCGCGCGCGCGGCGACCAGCGCGTCGAACACCGGGAACTCCTTCGCGTCGAGCTTGAGCCGCGCGATCTCGGCGAGCGCCTGCTGCTGCGCCGCTTGCGGCGCGTCGCCGATCACGACCGCGGCCAGCGGCAGCATCGACGGCGCGAGGCTCGGCAATTCGTCCTCTGTGTCGCCGAGCGCGAGCGTGCGATCGGTGGCCGACAGCGCGTAGACGTGGCGCTTGAGCACGGCCTCGAGCCACGCCGACACCCCGGGCACCTTGATGCCGTGGGCGGCGGCGACCCGCGCCGACAGCGCGATCGACGCGGTCGCGAACGGGCCGTACTGCCAGCCCTCGGCCCAGTCGCCGCCCTCGAGCACGCCATCGGGGCCGAGCGCGGCGACCATGTCCTTGCCCCACAGCTCGTCGGCGACCAGGCGCCACAGCCGCGTGCTGTCGGCGCCGCCCTCGCCGCCCTCGGCGACCGCGATGAGGGTCGCGGCGGTCAGCCAGCCGGCGTGATAGTTGGTGCCGGGATCGCGCGGGCGATAGCCCCCGACCGGATACCAGTCGGTCCACGCGGTGAAGCGCTTGCGGGCGCGCTCGCGCAGGGCCGGCGTCATGAGCTTGTGATCGTGCAGCCAGTCGTAGGCCAGCGCGGTCGGCGCGCCGAGGAACCGGATCGCGAAGCCGTGATCGCGGCGCGCGGCCTCATCGCCGCCCTTGCCGTCGCCGACGACGTCGAGGTCGTCGAGCAGCGCGACGAAGTAGGTCATCGCGGTCTTCGCGTGGGCGTCGTCGTCGGTGGCGACCCAGGCGATGAGGCAGGCCTGCACGGTCGTGGCCCACTCGGCGCCCTGGTAGCCCGAGTACTTGTTCTCGGCGGCGTTGCCGCGCACCGTGGTGCAGCGGGTGATCGCGCGGGCGATCGCGCCGTCCTTGGACCCGGCCTGGCGCTTCCACGCGGCCCGGGTCGGCGCGTCGAGCACGATCCGCGGGTGCGGGCCGGTCGGCTCGGGCTGCGCGTGCGCGGCGGTCGTCACCGCCATCAGCACCAGCGCGATCACCAGGGCGCGCATCACGTCTTCCGCGTCACCGGCTTGGCCGGGATCCCGACGACGGTGGTGTCGGCGGCGACGTCGTGCACGACCACCGCGTTGGCGCCGACCCGCGCGTTCTCGCCGATCGTCACGCCGCCGACGATCTTGGCGCCCGCGCCGATGAACACGCCGTCGCCGATCACCGGGGTCTCGCGCTTCTCGGCGCCGATCGTGACCTGGTGCTCGATCTTGATGTCCGAGCCGCCGCGGACCATGCCGTTGATGACCACGCCCTGCGAGTGGACCAGCACGAAGCCCGGGCCGAACTCGGCGCCGCGCCCGATGATCGCGCCGCCGACCGCGGCGTTGAGCTTGTTGAACACCATCTCGAGCGCGGGCAGGCCGGCCCGCCGCGAGCCCTGCATCAGCCGGTAGATCACCATCGCCGCGGTGCCATCGGTGGTCGCGGCCTTGAGCTGCGAGCGGGAGTCCTCGGACTCGTAGAGCCAGCGCGCCTTGGCGCGCAGGTCGGATCGGATCAAGCGGATCAGCTCGCGCATCGTGGCGAGCATACCCCGCGTGGTAGCGTGCCGCCGTGCTGTCCGCGTTGCTGGTGACCTACGTGTGGCCCCCCACCGGCGGGGCCGGGGTCGGGCGTGTCCTCAAGCTCGCCAAGTACCTGCCGTCGCACGGGGTGACACCCGCGGTGCTGACGGTCGCGAACCCGTCGGTGCCGCTGCGCGACGATTCGCTGCAGAAGGACATCCCGCTGGGCATCGACGTGATCCGCGCCCGGACCTTCGAGCCCGGGTACGCGGCCAAGCAGGCGGCCTGGCAGACCCAGTCGGCGGGCGCGCCGCGGCGCAGCCTGGTCAAGCGCGCGATCGGGCGCGCGGCCGCGCTCGGCAAGCAGGCGCTGGCCCCGGATCCGCAGATCCTGTGGCAGCCGGCGGCGCAGGCCGCGCTGGTCGCGCGCCTCGGCAGCGCCAAGCGCGACGACGTGGTGTTCATCACCGCGCCGCCGTTCTCGACCTTCCTGTCGGCGCCGATCGTGCGCGCGATGCGCCGGAGCGCGCTGGTCCTCGACTACCGCGACGAGTGGATCACGTACCGCACGCAGTACGAGATGATGAGCCGGCTCGGCGCAGTGCTCGGCGGGCCGATGGAGCACGCGGTGCTGCGCTGCGCGCACATGATCACGACCGCGACCGACTCGTTCCGCGAGAACCTGCTGGCGCACTTTCCGTTTCTCGATCCCGATCGCGTCGTGACGATCGAGAACGGCTTCGACCCCGACGACTTCCCGGCGACCTTGCCCGAGCCGCCGACCGATCGCTTCACGCTCACCTACGCCGGCACGGTCTTCAACCTGACCAGCCCGCGCGGCCTGCTCGGCGCGATCAAGAAGCTGCACGCGCGCGCGCCGGCGCTGGCGAAGAAGCTGCACGTGAAGTTCATCGGCCGCATCGTCGATACCGAGCTCGATGCGTTCGAGGGCATGGACGCGCTTGGCGTCGAGCGCGTGGGCTACATCGACAAGGACAAGGTCATGCCGGCGCTGGCGGCCTCGCACATGGTGCTGTGCGCGCTCGACGACGTCCCCGGCGTGGAGCGGGTGTTCCCGGCCAAGATCTTCGAGCTGCTGCACCTCGATCGGCCGTGCCTGACCCTGGCGCCGGCGGGCGAGCTGCGCACGCTGGTCGAGCGCTGCCAGCTCGGCCCGGTGATCGCGCCGCGCGACGAGGCCGCGATCGCGGACGCGCTCGAGAAGGCGCTGCGCGCGTTCGAGGCCGGGACGTTCCCGCGCAAGGCCGGCGCGATCGGCACCGATCGCTACGATCGCCGGGTCCAGGCCGGGCAGTTCGCCGACGTGTTCCGCGACGCGGTCGCGCTCGCGGGAACCTGAGCCGTTGCCTCGCGTGGCAGATCCGCGGTACGCAGGGGTGTGCTCCGCTCGGTCCGCAGCCGCGTCAAGTCGACGGTACTCAACGCGCTGCCCAACACCCGCGTGATCCGCCGCGGGCCCACGAACCTCCGGCGCGTGGCGCTGACGTTCGACGACGGCCCGGACGAGATGACCGGCCACTACCTCGATCTGCTCGATCGCCTGGCGTGCCCGGCCACGTTCTTCCTGCCCGGCCGCCGCGTCGAGCTGCGGCCCGCGATGGTCCGCGAGTACACCCGGCGGGGGCACCAGGTCGCGGCCCACGGCTACGATCACCGCCGCTTCCCCGATCTGGGCTGGGGCGAGCTGCGCGATCAGCTCGATCGCACCGACGCGCTCATCGGCGTGCAGCCGGCGGGGCGCCCGTGGGTGCGGCCGCCGTTCGGCGCGATCGACGCGCGCTCGCTCGCGCAGATGATGGCGCTCGGCTACGTCGTCGCGATGTGGTCGCTCGACTCCGGCGACTGGGAGGTCCGGGATCCGGACGAGATCGCCGGCCGCAGCGTGGCCGCGACCTCGGGCGACGTCGTGCTCCTGCACGAGGGCCAGGACTGGACGCTGGCGGCGGTGCCGCGGATCGTGCGCGGCCTGCGCGACGCCGGCTACGAGCTGGTGACGATGGCCGATCTGTTCCCGCGATGAGGTGGGGCTGGCTCGTGGCGATCGCGATGGCGGCGTGTCAGCCGCCGCGCGAGCCCGGGCCGCCGGTGACGATCGTCACCGAGACCACCAAGCTGCGGCGCGGCGATCCGCTGCCGCCAGTGTCGGCGATCTACGACGGCGCGCGCGTGCACCTGCGCGCGGCCCGCGGCGAGACGCTGGCGTTCCAGGTCGTGCGGCGCGGCGCCGGCGAGATGCGCGCGGCGCTGAACGTCGAGGGCGTGCCCGCGAAAGCCTGGCGCGTCGACGATGTCCGCGTGGTGCGCGCGTCGACCGGCATGTACGGGCCGAGCGCCGGCACCGGTGACTATCCCGATCGCCTGGTGCCCGGCCTTGGCGCGACCGTGACCGCGCCGCGGGTCGCGCTGTTCGAGCTCGCGGTCGCGAGCGACGCGACCGCGGGCCTGCATCGCGGCGCGATCACGATCGATGATCGGTCGATCCCGATCGAGCTCGAGGTGCTGCCGGTCGCGATCGCGCCGATCGGCAGCGGCGCCACGCCCGGCGCCCACGGCGCGCCCTGGGTCTGGGCGTTCTACAACGCGAGCGAGCTGGCGCGCGGCCTCGGGCTGGCGCCTGGATCGGCCGAGGCCTGGGCCGCCGAGGATCGCTACCGCGAGCTGTTCCGCGGCTACGGCGTGTTCGCGACCCCGGAGCTCACCCTCGACGACGCCGATCGCCGCGCCCCGGCGATCCGCGGCGTGACGTTCGTGCCGGTGCTCCTGCCGCGCGGCAAGGCCGCGATCCAGGCGGCGGCGCGCGGCTGGAAGGCGCGCATGGAGGGCACGGGACAGCACGCCTTCGCGATCCCGATCGACGAGCCCCACACGCTCGTCGACACGCTCGCCGCGCGGGTGATCGCGCAGTGGATCGACGAGGCGGGCGGCGGCGTGTGGCTCGCGGTCACCGACAACCCGAGCTGGCTCTACGGCAACCGCGCGCACGTGCTGATCGCGCCGGGCGCGCCTGGCAGCGGCCCGCCCGAGCGCCGCTGGACCTACAACGGCGCGCCGCCGCAGGCCGGCTCGATGATCGTCGACACCGACGGCGCGGCGCCGCGGACCTGGGGCTGGATCGCGTTCCGCTGGGACGTGCCGCTCTGGTACGTGTGGGACGCGATCTACTGGCGCGATCGCCACAACGCGAAGCACCGCGGCGAGGAGGCGACGATGATGGAGCCCGCGCGCGACGCCCAGACCTTCGACGACGGCGGCGATCACGGCAACCTCGATGGCGTGCTCGCGTATCCCGACGCGCAGGCGAGCCTGCGCCTGGTCGAGATCCGCCGGGGCGTGACCGATCGCGCGCTGCTGGACGCGCTCGCGCGCTGCGCCGGTCGCCCCGCCGCCGAGGCGATCGCGCGACCGATCATGCCGACCGCGCTCGCCGCCGCCGGCCTGCCGCCCGCGCCCGGTGCGTGGCCCGTCGACGAGCAGGCCTGGGAGGCCGCGCGCGATCGCGTGCTCGACGCGCTCGTGGCCTGCGCCGCGCGCTGATCGCCGGCGCGGCGCTCGCGAATCCGGCGCGGTCTTGACCTGCATCAATGCGCGGCGCGCGACGCGCGCGTAGCGTCGCCGGATGACCCAACGCACCGACTGGACCGTCCCGACCGCGGGCGCGGCGATCGCCTGCCTCGTCGCCATGTTCGCGGTGACGCTCGCGACCGGCGCCTCGCAGGAGCAGTTCGAGCTCGCGCGCCCGGCCGCGGCCTACGCCGCCGATCTGCAGGCGCACGGCACCGCGACGCGCGTCGTGTTCGCGATCGACACGGTGTTCCTGGTGCTCTACTCGGCGTTCTTCCTGATGTTCGCGCAGCGGGTCGCGACGCCCGCGACCCGCACGATGCTGGCGATCGCCGTCGGCGCGGTCCTGCTGACCGCGGTCCTCGACATGATCGAGGACCACCACATCCTCGCGATGCTCGGCTCGACCGAGGCCGGGGCGCCGCCGAGCGCGGGCGAGATCGCGTTCCAGCACACGCTCAGCCAGGTGAAGTTCAACGTGAGCTACCTCGGGCTGTTCCTGTTCGGGCTCACCGTGCCGCGCACGCGCCTGGCCGGCACGGCGCTCGCGCTGCTGCTCACCATCGGCACGCTGGTCCAGGGCGCGTGGCTCTACGTCGCGCCGCTCGAGCTCCAGGCGATCGGCTCGATGGGCCGCTGGGTCGGCTTCATCGCCGGGTTCGCGCTGGCGATCGCGGTTGTCCGGTCGCCGGACGTGGCTCGCGCGCCCGGAGTCGGCTCAGGTGCTCCGGCGTGACGCCGATGTACGACGCGACGTGGCGCTGGCGGATCACCGGCTCGAGCGCGGCGTAGCGCGCGCGGAAGCGCTGGTAGCGCGCGGCGGCGTCGAGCGCGAGCAGCTCGTACTCGCGCTCGGCCTTGGCCAGGTACAGCCGCTCGGTCACGCGATGGACCATCGCGGCCCAGCCCGGGTGGGTCGCGGCGAGCGCGCGGATCGCGGCCCACGGGATGAGCGCGACCGTCGAGGCGACCTCGGCGGCGATCGTCGAGCGCGCCGGCGCCTCGGCGAGCAGATCCGAGAGCGAGCCGAGGTACGCGCCGGGCCCGGCGAACCCGCGGGTGACCTCGCGACCGTCGGCGAGCGGATAGAACTCGCGCAGCGCGCCGGTCAGCACGACGCCCGCGTCGACCGCGCGATCGCCGGCGGACAGCACCGCCTGATCGCGAGCGAGCGCGATGATCCGCGCCGGCGGGGCCAGCGCGAGGTCGGCGTCGGACAGGCCATCGCGCCGCAGGTGCGCGGCGAGCGCGGCGCGGTCGGGAGCCGCCTGCGGTGCGCGAACCACGCGCGCAGCGTGGCACGATCGCGGACCGCGCCGCTACTTGCGCTGATCGAGGACGTCCTGGGCCGCGGCGTAGTTCACGCGGAACACCTGCTCGCCGTCGCTGTCGAGCTCGAGCTTCTTGCCGTCCTTCACCGGCGTCGACGGATCGTGGCGGTAGGCCTCGTGCAGTTGCTCGCCGGCGCGGTTCTCCGGCTCCTTCGCGAGCGCCGCGGGCGCCACCGGATCGGCCGACGGCGCGGCCGCCACGGCATCTGCGGCCGGAGTGTTGGCCGCCGCGCTCGTCACCCGCGACAGCGCCGCCAGCCGGCTGGCGACCTCGGTCATGCGCTCGGCGAGCGTGATGAGCTCCGGGTCGTGCAGCCGCGCGGCGTCGGCGCGCGCGTTGGCCTCGGCCGCGGTGAGCGCGGCGCGCGCGTTGTCGATCATCCCGTTGCGGGCCGCGCCGATGGCCCAGACGATCTCGTTGGCGGCGTGGGCCCGGGCCCTGGCGATCTCGATGTCGACCTTCACTGCCTTCGCGACCTGCGTCGGGTCGGCCGAGGCGTGGACCGCGGAGTAGGTCGTGCGCTGGTGCGCGCCGCTGCCGTTGACCGCGTCCTCGAACTCGAGGGTCGCGTCGAGCAGCTCCACCGGCGCGCCGTCGCGGTGGGCGCTGACCCGCAGCGGCACGATCAGGTCGCGGATGTCGCCCGAGGCAAGATCGCCGAGGACCACGACCCGGGTCGTGCCGCCCTGATCGATCCCGGGCAGCGACTCGATCGTGACGCCGGGGCCGGGTTGCACGCGCAGCACCAGGTTGCGACCGACCACGGTCTGCATGCGCACCAGCTCGCGATCGAACACCTCGGCGACCGCGGCCGGCGTGGCGAGGTAGCGATACACACCGCCGGTGTCGCTCGCGATCGCGCGCAGGCCGCTCTCGTCGAACTCCAGGCCGAAGCCCAGCGACGTGATCGAAATGCCGTCGGCGCGGGCCTGCGTCACCAGGTTGGCGATCGGCGCCGGATCGTTGGGCACGCCGTCGCCGAGCAGCACGATGCGATCGATGCTGCCCGCGACGCGACCGGCGCGGACCTGCGCGAGCGCCACCGCGAGGCCGTCGGCGAGCGCGGTCGTGCCGCGGGCCTCGATGCGATCGATCGCGGTCAGCGCCGCGGCGCGCGCGTCGTCGTCGATCGGCGCCGAGGGCACGAGCGCGCGCGCGGTCGAGTCGAAGGTCACGATCGCGAGGCGATCGCCGTCGTTCAGGCGCTCGACCAGCGCGCGCGCCGAGGCCCGGACCGCGGCGATCGGGGCGCCCTCCATCGAGCCCGAGGTGTCGAGCAAGAGCACCAGATCGAGCGGCGGCCGCACGTCGGAGGCGACCTTGCCCGCCGACACCCGGATCCGCACCGCGACCTCGCTCGGCGCGCCGGCGGTGACCAGGACGGTCGAGGCCTCGGCGCTCATCTCGACCAGGTTGGGATCGCCGGGCGGCGGCGCGGCGCCACAGGCGGAGATCAGCATCGTGACGAGCGAGAGGAGCCAGGGCAGGGCGCGAGGCATGACGAGCTGGCAACGCATCAGGCCGTGGTCGGATCTACCAACCGGCCAGTGGTACGCTGCGGCGTGCGCCTTCGCCTGGTCGTGTCCGCCGCCGCGCTCGCGCTGATCCCGGCACGCGCCGCTCACGCGGGCCTGTCGCGGTTCGGTTGGTTGCTCGATACCGACGTGATCCCCGAGCGCGCGGTCGAGCTCGAGCAGTGGACCACCGAGGAGGATCAGCAGGGCGCCG
This sequence comes from Deltaproteobacteria bacterium, assembly GCA_021413675.1. Classification (GTDB taxonomy): domain Bacteria; phylum Myxococcota_A; class Polyangia; order Haliangiales; family Haliangiaceae; genus JAIOQA01. The sequence goes on from JAIOQA010000020.1 coordinate 19,296, forward strand.
CCAACCGCGACGAGACCACGCTGTCGTGGGCGCCGGTCATCGGCATCACCGATCGCCTCGAGCTGGCGCTGCCGGTCGAGTGGACCTGGGAGGCCTCGGACACCGCCGGCGCGCGCACCGCGTTCACGCGGTTCGGCGGCGAGCTGCGCTGGCGCCTCGTCACCAACGATCCGGTCGACGCGCCCGCGTTCGCGCCGCTGGTCCGGGTCGCGGTCAACCGCCTCGTCACCGAGCGCGACGCGCTCGAGGTCGCCGGCGACATCGCCGGCTCGTACCACTGCGGCCGGGTCCACGTCGTCGCCAACGCCGGCGTGCTGCAGGTGGTCCAGCCCGACGCCAACGCGACCACCGCGCGCGGCGGCGCCGGCGTGAGCCTCGGCGTCACCGACGAGCTGCGCCTGGGCGCCGAGGCCTTCGCGCAGCTCGCGCTCACCGGCGACAGCGACGAGAGCTGGGTCGCCGCCGGCCCGAACCTGGCGTGGAACCACGGCCGCTTCTGGATCGCGGCCGCGCTGCCGGTCGGCCTCTACCAGATCCGCGTCGCGCCGCGGGTCACCTGGGCGATCGCGTTCTGATCATGCGCGCGCTCGTGGCCGCGCTGCTCGTGACGCTCGCCGCGCGCGCCCACGCCGGCGGGCGCGTCGTCGGCACGGTCGCGCTGACCGGCGGCGGCAACGCCGCGGACGCGATCGTCTACGTCGTCGGCTTCACCGAGCCGGCGCCGACCGCGACCCCCGAGGTCCAGCAGAAGAACAAGCACTTCGTGCCCGACCTGATCGCGATCACCGCGGGCCAGGCGGTGTCGTTCCCCAACGGCGATCCGCTGTTCCACAACGTGTTCTCGCGCTCGGCGGCGCGGCCGTTCGATCTCGGCAGCTACCGGCGCGGCGAGACCAAGTCGAAGGCGTTCCCGACCACCGGCGTCGTCGATGTCTACTGCAACATCCACCCCGAGATGGCCGCGACGATCCTGGTGCTCCCCAACCGCAAGTACACGCGGGTCCGCGCCGATGGCACGTTCGCGATCGACGGCGTGCCCGCGGGGACCTGGACCGTGTTCGCGTACGCGCGGCAGTCGGTGCGGCCGGCGAGCGCGAAGATCACCGTCGTCGACGGCGCCGATGCGAAGGTCGCGCTCGAGCTGACCCACGCCGCCGACCTCGCGCACCCGAACAAGTACGGCGAGGCGTATCGCGATCCGGACAAGTATCGGTAGTCGGGGCCGCGGCGCGATCTGCTACGATCGCGCGATGGCAGGACGGGCCCTCGCACTCGCGCTCATCACCGCCCTGGGCTGTGGCGGCAACCAGGCGGCGCCAGCGGCGCCGGCCGCGGTGCCCCCGCCCGATGCCGCGCCCGATCGCATCGAGCAGTTCCTCGCGAGCGAGCAGGTGTTTCGCGATCGCGTCTGCGCCTGCGCCGACATCGCGTGCGCTGCGGCGGCGTCGAAGGACTGGCAGCACGAGGTGCTGCGCAATCCACCGCCCAAGGATCTCCAGCCGACCGAGGCCCAGAACCAGCGCGCGATGGCGCTGCTCGGCGAGGCCGATGCCTGCCAGGCGAAGTTCGCGCCGACCGGCGCCGACTTCGGCGAGGTGATCACCGCGATCGGTGTCTTCGCCGACCGCATGTGCGCGTGCGCCGACGAGGCCTGCCGCGGCAAGGTCCAGGGCGAGCTCCAGGCCTGGGAGCAAGCCAACACCGCGCGGTTCAACAGCGTCGTGCCGACCGCGGCGCAGGAGCACGTGGTCACCGAGGCGATGGGCCGGATCATGACCTGCGCCTCGGGCGCGCACTAGATCGCGATTTCGGGCCGCCGCGCGCCGCGCGATCGCGATAGAACCGGGGCATGGCCCGCTCGTCTTCCGTCGCCCTCGCCGCGTGCGTGCTCGCGACCGCGCTCGCCGCGCCCCGCGCCTTCGCCAAGGCTCCCGCGAAGTGCCCAGCGGCGGTGACCGCGGCCATCAAGAAGGCGTTCCCGCGCGGCGCGATCCGTTCGTGCAAGGCCGAGCACGACGACGGCGCCGATCAGTTCGCGGTCGTCGTGAAGACCGGCACGACCCGGGTCGAGGTCGACGTCGCGCCCGACGGCGCCATCAAGCAGATCGAGCAGCGGGTCGCGGTCGATCAGGTGCCGGCCGCGGTCCTGAAGGCGTTCGCCGCGAAGTACCCGAAGGCCGAGGCGTCGCGCGCCCAGCGCCAGCAGCACGCCGACAAGAGCGTGTGCTTCGAGCTCGGCTTCACGACCGAGCACGGGAAGCACGAGGCCACGTTCAGCGAGGCCGGGGCGTTCCTCGAGGAGGAGTGAGCGGTAGCTATCGCCGCTCGGCCTCGTCGAGCAGGCGCTCGACCGAGACATCCAGCTTGCTCTGGATCATGCGGATCACGCTCGTGACCTCGTCGTCGTCGAGGCGCAGCCGCGCGGCGAGGTGGCGCTGCGTGGCCTCGACCAGGCCGGCGCGGGCCTTGACCAGCCAGCGCGCCGCGGTCGCGCGGTGGACGTTGTAGATCGCGCCGATCTCGTCGATGCCGAGCTGATCGATCAGCTGCATGCGGAACAGCGTGCGCTCGCGCGGCTCGAGATCCGCGAGCGCAAGCCCGAGCGCGGTCGAGAACTCGGCGCGGTACTGCTCCTTGAGGCGCTCGAGCGCGGGATCCTTGTCGCCAGGCTGATCGAGGATCGCCTGCTCGAGCGGGACATCGCGCAGCATCTTCTTGACCTGCCGCACCAGCTCGCGGGTCGCGCTGATCCGCAGCCAGCCGCGCAGCGAGCCGCGCCCGGCGTAGCCGCCGATCGCCGGTGGCCGACCCTCGCGCGGCAGGAGCAGCTGCGCGCGCAGCATCTGCTTGACCTCGTCGACGGTGTCAGCGGAGGCGCGCACCGCACCGCCCGCGGCGTCGACCTCGGTGAGGAGGCCATCGAACGCGGCGTGCGCGGCCGGATCGCCCGCGGCGCAGGCGCACGCGAGGTAGAGATCGGCGGCGGGCAGGTTGCGCACCGCGGCGCGCAGGTCGCTGGCCTCGCCCACGCGGATCGCGAGGAACGCCGCGAACGCCGCATCGGGGACCGCGAGCTGGGGCCAGGCCGCGCGCGCGGTCGCGATCGCCGCGTCGAGGATCGCACCGACGTCGTCGTCGACGGTGCCGCGCAACTCGGCGGGGAGTGCGTCGCGAAACGAGTCGAGGGCTGGCATTGCCGGAGTTCCCGCATTGTCCCACAATCGCGAGCGGTGGGGTGCCTCGACGCCAACGCGGTGCAGGCGCTGATGAGCGGCTCGGTCGAGCCCGCGCTCCGCGCGACGATCGACGCCCACCTCGACGGCTGCGACGACTGCCGGTCGCTGGTCGCGGCGCTGGTGCGCGGCAACGCGTCGACCGATCCCGCCGGGGCGATCGATCCCGCGTTCGACGCGACCGGGCTGTCGCCGGGCACCGCGGCGACGGTCGCCGCGCGCGGCCCGCTGCCCGCTACGCCGCCCGGCCGGCTCGCGCCCGGGGCGCCGGTCGGGCGCTACATCATCGGCGAGCTGCTCGGATCCGGCGGCATGGGCGTGGTGTACGCCGCCGACGATCCCGAGCTCGCGCGCCGGGTCGCGGTGAAGCTCCTGCGCAAGGATCTGCGCGCGGCGATCGGCGAGGCCCGCCTGCAGCGCGAGGCCCAGGCGATGGCGCGCATCTCGCACGAGAACGTCATCGCGGTCTACGACGTCGGCACCCACGACGATCAGGTCTTCGTCGCGATGGAGCTGGTGATCGGCCAGAGCCTGCGCGGCTGGCTCAAGGAGCGGCCGCGCACGATCGGCGAGATGGTGCGGGTGTTCGCCGCCGCCGGCCGCGGCCTCGCCGCGGCCCACGCCGCCGGCTTCGTACACCGCGACTTCAAGCCCGACAACGTCCTGGTCGGGACCGACGGGCGCGTTCGCGTCACCGACTTCGGGCTGGCGCGCGCCGATGGCCGCCAGGCGCCGACGCATCGCCCGGTGTCGGCGGGCGGCGGCGATGCCGTCGACGAGGCGCTCACGATGTCGGGCGCGGTCGTCGGCACGCCGGCGTACATGGCGCCCGAGCAGCACGACGGCGCCAACGTCGACACGCGCAGCGATCAGTTCGGGTTCTGCGTCGCCTTGTACGAGGCGCTCTACGGCGAGCGGCCGTTCGCCGGCAAGAACCTCGCCGAGCTGGCGGCCGAGGTCGCCGCGGGCAACGTACGCCCGCCGAGCAAGGGCCGGCGCGTGCCGGCGTCCTTGCGCGCGATCGTGCTGCGCGGCCTGTCGGTGCGGCCCGGCGATCGCTTCGCGACGATGGACGAGCTGGTCGCCGCGCTCGGGCGCGATCGCACGCGCGTGCCGCGCACGCTGGCGTGGGCGTCGCTCGCGCTCGCGGCGATCGCCGCGGTCGGGCTGCTCGCCGACTGGGTCACGCGCGATCGCGCGCTCGCGGTCACGCGGATCTCGTTCCGCGCCGCCGGCGATCAGCTGGTGCGCTCGGCGGCGCTGCGCTACGAGGGCTTCGTCGGCATCGCCGATCAGTCCTACGTCGTGCAGGTCATGCGCGACGTCACCGGCAACCGCGATCAGGCCGAGTTCGGGCTCGGCGATCCCGCCGACGACGCGCACGCGCTCGAGGCGCTGCACGAGACGCTGGCCTCCGCCGACTGGATCACCTGGGCCAAGGCCGCGAGCAAGGGCGTGATCGCGGTCGGCGACTACAAGGGCCGGTTGCTCTACACCAGCGCGGCGCCGCGCACCTGGGGCAAGGATCTGCTGCAGCTGCCGGTGGCGCGCCGCGCGTTCGAGCACGGCCAGGCGGCGATGGTCGTGCGCGGCGACGATCCGCTCGCGCTCGCCAGCGGCCTGTTCGGCGCGACCCCGCGCGAGGGCGTGTGGATCGTGTTCGCGCGCGCGCTCGCGATCGGCGGCGTGACCCGCGGCCTGTTCATCCAGGTGGTGGATGGCGACAAGCTGCTCGCCGACGTCACGCTCGGCGAGGGCATCCAGCTCGGCGTGATCGCGCCCGATGGTGCGCGCGGCGGCACGGTCCCGCGCGCGGTCGCCGACGCCGGCCTCGCGCAGGCCAACGGCGCGCAGACCATGGTGACCGTCGACGGCAGCGACTGGCTGGTCGAGACCCGGCCGCTCACCGGGCTCTCGGGCGACGACGAGATCGCGCGCATGGTCCTCGCGCGGCCGATCGACGCCGGCCTCGCCGGCCTGTTCCTCGGCGCGCGCAGCGTGCTCGGCGCGCTGACCGCGGCGCTCCTGCTCGCGGCGATCGCGGCGGCGCTGGTCGCGCGGCGGGCGAGCCAGCTGGCGGCGTAGCGTCCTCACACGGCGTCGGCGCACGGCATGCTCGGCGAGAGACACCGCGCGCGCGCGACATCGGCCAGGCCGCGCGCCTGCAGGCCGAGCACCACGTCGGTGGCGACCGCGGCGAGGCCGGCGCCGCCGACCGCGACGCCACGAAATCGCCGTCGCAACCCCGCGAGATTCCCTGGTTCCGTCCGCGCGCCGCGCGTGGTTCGCCGATCGTCACGCGAGTCAGCGGAGACATGTCTCCGCGCGCGGAGACACCGGGCTCGCTTTCATCGTCACAAGTCGATCCGCGCCGCTACCAAGGCCGCGGAGGACGACATGCTTCGACGCTACGCATCGGACAGCCGCGACGATGGACAGGCCACGTACACGCCCGCGCCTGGCCGGGTGCCAGCGACTGCCCGGGTCGGGGCGCGCGCGGCCACGCCGATCGTCTTTCGGGTCGAGAGCGCCGAGGCGGCGGCCGCGCTCGCCGACCGCTTCGGGCCCCGCGATGGCAATGGCGTCGCGGCCGACGCCGAGGTGACCGTGCGCCGCGCGGCGGGATCCACGGGAGCACCGCTGCCCACCGAGGTGCGCGAGCGCTTCGAGCAGTCGCTCGGGAGCGATCTGTCGGACGTCCGGGTCCACACCGGCGATGCGTCGGCGGAAGCCGCCGCGGCGGTCGGCGCCCGCGCGTACACGATCGGCAACGACATTCACTTTGGCGCCGGCTCCTACGCCCCGACCGATCCTTTCGGGATCCACCTGCTCGCGCACGAGGTCGCGCACACGCAGCAACAGGCCGGCGGCGCGCCGACCACGCAGTACAAGCTGGCGGTGTCGACGCCGGTCGACGCCGCCGAGCTCGAGGCCGATCGCGCTGCGGATGCGATGGTCGTGGGCGCGCCGACGCTCGTCGGGCGCGCCGACGGTGGCGCGGCGCGGAAGGTCATGCGAGATGCGGCGGCGACCGATCCGGACGCCGTGTCCACGTCGGTGCAGTACATGAAGAACCTGCAGGCCGAGGCCGCCAAGATCGCGCAAGATCTTGCCGCGTCGCCGGCGCTCGCGATGGCGCGCGCGGCGCAAGCGAAGCTCGGTGCGGCCAAGAAGATCACCAGCGAGATCGGCGGGGTCTACGCGGGCGCGCAGAAGGAAGCGTGCAAGGCCGCGCTCAAGCTGGCCGAGCACGACAAGGCGATGAAGGAGCTCGAGGCCTCGATCGTCTCGGGTGCTCTCGAGAAGGTGCTGGGCCTGGTGGTAGGCGGCGTCGCCGAAAAGTTCGTCGGGCCGCTCGGCGACGCAGGCGTCGAGGTCTTGAAGTGGCTACTCGAGAAGGGCGTGAAGGCCGCGACCGAGGCGGTCACCGACAAGACCGTCGGCAAGCCCGGTGCGATCTCCGACACGGCGCTGCCCGACTCCTCGTTGCTCCAGGACATCGCCAGCGCGAAGGAGCTGTGGGCGGCGAACGCCGCGCTGGTGGGCGTGGTGGGCTCGCTCGCCGAGATCGGCCAGGCTGCGGCGCCGCTTGCCGCCTCGATCACCGCGAACGCCGGCGCGCTCGACAGCAAGGACAAGGACGGCAAGCCGTCGACGGTCTCGGTGCCCGATCCGTCGGGCAAGGCGAAGAGCGTGCAGGTCGCGCCGCTCTCGATCCCCGAGATCGAGAAGAAGATGGATCAGCTGCGCGGCGCGGGCGCCGCCGCGATCCGGGCGACCGACGCCGCCGGCCAGCTGCTCGCGACCGCCACCGCGCTCCACGCCGAGCTGGTCGCGATCCAGGCGGTCACGACGCCGGAGCTGGCCTATCAGAACATCTGGGTGCAGTACGGCGGGCCGATCGAAGGCAACGGCGGTTCCGTCGGGACCATCGACAAGACCCCGTACATCAAGGCGTGGCAGGGGACCATCGGCAAGATGGTGACCACCGGCACCGAGTGCAGCCCGAAGGGCACGTGCATCCCCGAGATCTATCCGGCGCTGCCCGGCGAGGGCATGACCAAGCCGACGGTCATGGCGACGGTGGGCAAGGACATGCCGTTCGTCGCCGCGGGCGCCACGGCGAAGATCATCGCAGTGCTCGACGCGGGCGTGTACACCGCGAGCCTGCTCATCGCGCCGGTGGTCGGCGCGGATGGTGGCGTGGTCTACGACGATGCGCCGGCCGCCAGCACCGGCGCGTCCGACAGCGCCCCGATGTCCAGCACCAGCGCGTCGGGCGACGCGGGCTGATCGGGGGCCGGCTACTTCGCGACCAGCACCAGGCCCGTGCGCGGCGGGATCGACGTCGGCGCGGTCACGGTCGCGTTGGTGATCAGATCGGTGTAGTCGCCCGCGGGCAGGTTGGTCGCGGGCTGCGCGGTGTCACCGCGGTTGAGCGCCACGTAGACGACGTCGCCGGGCGCCTGCATCTCGTAGACGAAGGTGTCGTTGGCGACCGACAGCGTGGTGCGCGTGCCGCGGCGGAGCGCGGCGTGCGCCGAGCGGGTCTTGATGAGCGCCGACAGGCGATCGCGGAGCCAGGTCTGGTTCTGGGTCAGGCCGGTCCACGGCATCATGCGGCGGTTGTCGGGATCGCCGGCGCCGGCCAGGCCGACCTCGTCGCCGTAGTAGATGAGCGGCACGCCCGGCGTGGTCATGAGCAGCGTGTACGCGGTCGCGACGCGCTCGAACGGCGACTTCGTGGTCGGCAGCTGCGGCTGGTTCACCCACGCCCGATCCTTGCCGCCGTCCCAGTCGTGGAACTGCGGCTGATCCTCGGCGAAGTGGATGATGCGCGGCACGTCGTGGTTGCCGAGGAAGGTCGACATCACCGAACCGGGGCCGTAGTAGGCCGCGTTGGTGTCCATGAAATTGGCGACGTCGGTCATCGAGCCCTGGCGGCCGAGCATCGCGTGGAGCAGCTGGTAGCGCAGCGGGAAGTCGAACTGACCGTCGAGCATCGTCGACGGGTTGATGTACGACTTGATCAGATCGCGATCGCCGGTGAAGGTCTCGCCGACCAGATAGAACACCTGGTCCCACGCGACCTCGGCGTTGAGCCGGGCGCGGAGATCGGTCAGCCACGAGGTCTCGACGTGCTTGATCGCGTCGAGGCGGTAGCCGTCGGCGCCGAGCTTCTTGGCCCACGCGATCGCGTTGTCGACCGACCAGTGGCGAGCGTCGTCGATCGTGAAGTTGAAGTCGGGCAGGTAGGTCGTGAACCAGCAGCGCAGCCGATCGTTGTCCCAGTCGCAGCCGTCGCCGCACACGCAGTTGCCGCCGTGGCCGTTGTCGTCGGGCCAGAACCAGGTCGGGTGCTGCTGGTAGATCGGGCTCTCGGTGTGCACGTGGTTCATCGCGTAGTCGATGATCACCTGCATGTTGTGCGTGTGCGCGTGGTCGATCAGCTCCTTGAGCTCGGCCTCGGTGCCGACGTGCGACTCGACCTTGGTCAGGTCCTTGGGCCAGTAGCCGTGATAGCCCGAGTACTGGTGGCCATCGGTGCCGGGGTACTTGTTGTCGGCGTTGTCGAACGGCGAGGTGATCCACAGCGTGTTCACGCCGAGGTCGTCGAAGTAGCCGCTGTCGATCTTCTGGGTGACGCCGGCGAAGTCGCCGCCGTCGTAGTCGGCGGGCGCCTCGACGCCGACCGAGGCGTTGTTCGCCGGGTTGCCGTCGGCGAAGCGGTCGGTCATCACGAAGTACATGACCGCGTCGCGCCAGTCGATCGTCGGCCGCTTGGGGCAGTGATCGCAGTCGACGCGCACCACCGAGTTGTTGCCGCCGAAGCCGTCGGGCGACATGCGCGGGTTGGCCGGGTCGGCCTGCCACTGGCCGTCGATCACCAGCTTGTAGAGGATGATCTGCTCGTCGCTGGCGGGGATGGTCGCGGTGAAGCCGCCAGCGGTCTTCGTCATCGTGACGCCGGTGGTCCAGCCGTCGGGCGCGAAGTCGCCGCGCACCGAGACCGAGGTCGCGCTGCCCTGATAGTCGATCGTCAGCGTGCAGGTCGGCTGTGGCGTCGAACACGGCTCCATGACGTAGGCGTCGGGTGCCGGCATCGCGTCGACGATTGGTTCGACCGTCGCGTCGGGGTCACCAACGCCTCCGTCGCCGTTCGCCGGTGGTGACTGATTCGACGGACAGCCCGCGAGCGCGAGCGCGAGAGACGCGGCGACGAGGATCCTCACGAGCGAGGTTGGTTCAAGCGCCATGCCACGCGATGCTCGCGCCAGCCGCGGCGAGTTGTCGAGGGACATTTAGCGGCGGCCGGGTAACGCGCGTGTTGCGAACCTGCGCACGATGGCGCGATCGCGTTGCGATTGGCAACGCGCGGACGCGGCGGCTAACTCGGCGCCATGCAAAGGCAACAGGGTGGACATGACGCGCGTCGGGCACGAATCGTGCTCAAGTCTCGCGCGATGTCGCATCGCATCGCCGTGATCGCGCTGATCGCCGGGACTGCACGCCTCGCCGCGGCGCAGCCGGAGCCGTCGCCCGACCCCGCGCCGGCCGCGCCGGAGACGGACGATGGCGCGCCGGACCCTGGTCCCAACCCGGACACCGAGCCGCCGGCACCGCCGCCGGAGCCGGCGCCCGCGCCTGACGAGGTCGTCGCCACGACCGCGGCGGTGCCGCCGATCACGCCGCCGCCGCCGGTCGTCGACGACGTCGGCTTTCGCTTCGGGTCGTACGGGCGCGTCCTCGCCGGCAGCGATCTGCGCGGCGGCTCGCCCGAGCCGGTCGCGGTCGTCGCGCACGGCCCGCGCATCGTCGAGAAGTCGTACCTCGAGCTCGACTTCGCGTACCGGTTCGCGACCCGCCACGGTCACTTCAAGACCGTCACGACCGTCGCGTGGGGCGATCGCCTCTTCCACTACACCGGTGACTTCGACGCCCAGCCCGCGCTGCGCAACTTCTACGGCGAGGCCGAGCTCGACAGCGGCGTCGAGCTCTGGGCCGGGTCGCGCATGTACCGCGGCGACGACATCTACCTGTTCGACTACTGGCCGCTCGACGATCAGAACACCGTCGGCGCCGGCGCCGCGTACGGCAAGAACAAGCTGCGGGTCGCCGGCCACGCCGGCGTGAACCGGCTCCTCAACGATCTGCAGTACCAGACCCACAAGGTGCCCGATCCGGCGCAGGGCTCCGCCACGGTCACGCAGCTCGATCGCCAGCGCATGGTCGCGAGCGCGACCGCGGCGTACCAGCTCCTGCAGCCGCATGCCTCGAACGAGGACGAGCTCGCGCACCAGTGGGGCGTGACGCTCAAGGTCCACGCCGAGCTCGCCGGGCTGCCCGAGGGCACGCGCCTGCGCGACGACGCCACGCGCGAGAAGCTGCCGCGCGACTGGGGCACGACGATCGGCGCCGAGCTCGGCGCGTGGCAGCTCGGCCTCGGCGCGCCGGGCTCGGGCATCGGCGACAAGCGGCCGGCGCTGCGCCGCCACCTCAACGGCTTCGCGCGCTGGTCGAAGGGCCTCACCGCCTTCGACGAGCTGGCCGCGGCGACCGCCCTCGACGCCAACCTCAAGACCTACCCGCACGCGTCCGAGCTGGTGTTCGGCCTGAGCGGCGGCTGGGACGCGGATCGCTTCAACATCCTGATCGGCGCGCTGTCGCGCCGCTTCATCGGCGCCGGGCCCGCGACCTCGGATCCCAACGCGGGCTGGGAGTACGCGCTCGATGTCCGGCCGCTCGGCAAGCTCGGCGGCGACTTCTACGGCGGCGCGGATCTGTCGTTCCAGGCCCGGTTCCCGCGCGGCCTCAACCCGACCGCGCAGGTCGCCGAGGATGCGGGCGTGGTCCAGATCGCGCCGATGATCGTGTACTCGCCGCTCGGGCCGAGCGCCTACGATCGGCCGCAGATCCGCCTCGTCTATCGCGCCGCGCACCTCAACCAGGGTGCGCTCGATCTCTACGTCCCCGACGACCCGCGCCACGCGCGGCCGTGGGTCCACTTCCTCGGCGTCCAGGCCGAGTGGTGGTTCAACTCGTCCTCGTATCGCTGACCCGGTCGATCGGAGAACCCATGCGTCGTACAGCGATTCTCGCGCTCGCGCTCGCCGCCGCCTGCACCGGCGCGACCGACGACACCCATCCCGGCAAGCTGCCCCACCAGAGCAACGCCGACCTCGACTGGCGCGATCAGGTCATCTACCAGATCATGGTCGACCGGTTCGCCGACGGCGATCCGAACAACAACATCAACGTCGAGCCGTCCGTGCCCGGCCGCTATCACGGCGGCGACTGGCAGGGCGTGATCGATCACCTCGACTACCTCGAGGAGCTCGGCGTCACCGCGCTGTGGATCTCGCCGGTGGTCAAGAACACCGAGGAGGACGCCGGGTTCGCCAGCTACCACGGCTACTGGACCCAGGACTTCCTGCGGCCCAACGCGCACTTCGGCGACATCGCCAAGCTGCGCGAGCTGGTCGACAAGGCCCACGAGCGCGGGATGGTCGTGATCCTCGACGTGGTCACCAACCACGTCGGCCAGCTGTTCTTCTACGACATCAACGGCAACGGCCAGCCCGACGACACCGTGAGCGGCGGCGGGCTCTCGCACACCTGCGTGCAGGTCTGCAGCAACCCCGAGCGCGCCAGCGAGTGCACCGCCGACGAGCAGACCTACTGCAGCAAGGGCAAGGACTACCTCGAGCGCATCATCGAGTGGGATCCCGAGTACGACCCGCGCGGCATCCAGGGCTGGTCGTCGCTCGGCTTCAGCGGCCCGGCCGACATCCGGTTCCCGGACTGGCCCGACAAGAACCGCACGCCGCCGCCGCGCCCGCCGGCGTGGTTCGGCTGGCCCGACGACAAGGCCTGGTTCGACGACCCGAGCTGGTACCACCGCAACGGCCGCGTCTACACCTGGTGGCACGAGGGCGACTACTCGCGCGAGTTCGTGCGCGAGCAGGAGACCCGCGGTGACTTCCCGGGCGGCCTGAAGGATCTCGACACCGACAACCCGGACGTGCAGGAGGCGCTCGCGCGCTCGTTCGAGTACTGGATCGAGGTCGCCGACTTCGACGGCTTCCGCATCGACACGGTCAAGCACATCGATCGGCCCGAGCTCGATCTCAACGTGCGCGGCTTCTGGGGCATGTTCGCCGACCGCATGCGCGCCAAGGCCAAGTCCCTCGGCAAGCAGAACTTCTTCATCTTCGGCGAGGCCTTCGATGGCAACGACGCGCTGATCGGCGCGTACACGTTCCCCGGCCAGGACGCGAAGGGCGCGTTCGGGCGCCTCGACTCGGTGTTCTACTTCTCGCAGTACTACCGGGGCATCAACCCGGTGTTCAAGAAGGGCGCGCCGACTCACAACCTCGAGTGCCTCTACAACTCGCGCACCGGCACCAACCCGACCGACGCGTTCTGCCAGGGCAACGGCTTCCCGGCGGGCCCCGACTTCTACGGCGCGCCGATCGCGGCGTCGGCCGACGGCGGCGTGGGCGTCGCGCCCCAGCAGCTGCTCGTCAACTTCCTCGACAACCACGACCTGCCGCGGTTCCTCTTCTCCGATGGCGCGTCGATCGCGACCGACGACATGCTGCGGGTCGCGCTGTTCTACAACTACACGTGGGACGGCATCCCGTGCCTGTACTACGGCACCGAGCAGAGCTTCGCGGGCGGCGTGGATCCGAAGAACCGCGAGGACATGAGCCTCGGCAACCCGACGCGCGGCTACGCGCCGTTCGCGACCGATCACCCGCAGTTCAAGTACGTGCAGGCGCTGATCGCGATGCGCAAGGCGCACGCGGCGCTGCGCCGCGGGACCGTGGCCGTGAAGTGGTCGACGTCGGTGGCGGGCGCGCGGCGCGACGCGGGCATCTTCGCGTTCGAGCGGGTGGCGCCCGAGGAGACCGCGCTGGTCGTGATGAACACCTCCGAGCAGTCGAGCGAGACCTGCGCCGCGGTGAGCGACGGCGGCGCGTGCATGCAGACCAGCTTCCCGGCGGGCACGGTCCTGCGCGACGTGTCGCCGAACGGTAACGGCGAGACGTTCACGGTGGCGGCGGGCGGGACGATCGACGTCTCGGTCCCCGCGCGCACCGGTCGCGTGCTCGTCCCGTGATCTGCTGACCGGGGTCAGGGGCCGGGCGAGCCCGACGGCTTGCGCGGCCGCCGCAGCCCGTAGGTGCTGAGCCGCGCGAGCAGCGTGTTGCGCGACAGCCCGAGCGCGCGGGCCGCGCGGGTCTGGTTGCCGCCGCACTGCTCGAGCATGTCGACGATCCGCCGGCGCTCGAGCTCGGCGATCTCGCTCGACAGCGCGCCATCGGCGGAGGCCGGGACGCGCACCGGTTCGCTCGGCCCGAGCGTGCCGGTCGCCAGCCCGAGCCCGAGATCGCCGGCGCGGATCGCGCCATCGCCGGCGAGGAGCACCGCGCGCTCGATCGTGTTGCGCAGCTCGCGCACGTTGCCGGGCCAGGCGTGGGCGCGGATCGTGCGCAGCGCCTCCTCGGTGATCTCGGGGACCGCGCGGCGGGTGCGCGCGGTGGCGAGCGCGGCGAACGCGCGCGCGATGCCGGCGATCTCGTCGACCCGCTCGCGGAGCGGCGGCAACGCCAGGGTCACGCCGCTGATCCGGTAGTAGAGATCCTGGCGGAAGCGCTGGGCCAGCACCTCGTCGCGCAGCGAGCGGTTGGTCGCGCCGACGATGCGCACGTCGACCGGCCGCAGCTCGGACTCGCCGACGCGGCGCACCGCCTTCTCCTCGATCGCGCGCAGGAGCGTGGCCTGGAGGCGCAGCGCCATCTCGCCGATCTCGTCGAGGAACAGCGTGCCGCCGTCGGCGGCCTCGATCAGCCCCACGCGCGCGCTGTCGGCGCCGGTGAACGCGCCGCGCGCGTGGCCGAACAGCTCGCTCTCGAGCAGCGTCTCGGAGATCGACGCGCAGTTCAGCCGCAGGAACGGGCGGTGCGCGCGCGCCGACAGCCGGTGCACCATCTCGGCGAACAGCTCCTTGCCGACGCCGGTCTCGCCGGTGATGAGCACGCTGAGATCGCCGCTCGCGACCGTCGCGACCATCCGGCGGACCTCGTCCATCGCGGTCCGCGCGCCCGCCGTGGCCTCGACCAGCGCGCGCGCCCGCGCCGACAGCTGCGCGGCGTTGATGCCGTCGAACGGATACGCGACCACGCCGACCCGCGCGGCGACGCCGTGCTGCGCGAGCGTGGCGACCAGGCGATCGATGACGACGCGGCCGTGGACGCCGTCGGTCGCGGGCAAGAGCAGCTGGAACTGGCCGGGCAGATCCTCGGCGATCAGATCCGAGCCGCGCAGCGCATCGGCCATGGCGTCGCGGGCGAGGTCGGCGCCGCTCGCGGCGACGTGGACGCGCGCGTGCACGAACGGCGCGCCGTGCCGCGCCGAGCGCGCGGTCTCCTCGACCAGGCGCAGCTCGAGCGGGAGCTCCTGCACGATGGGCGCGGCCGCGCGCGGCGCCGCGGCGCCGACCCGTTGCACGATCGCGACCGCATCGCCCATGCGGATCGGCTCGCCGATCGCCACCGCGACCGGCGTGCCCGGGATGGCCCGCTCGCCGCGGATCACGGTGCCGTTGCGGCTGCCGAGATCGGTGATCGCGAGCGCCGCCACATCGAGGCGGGCGTGGCGCCGCGACACCGACCGGTGGCTGATCCGCAGCTCGCCTCGGCGGCCGATCGCGATCGCGCCGCTCTGCGGCAGCGGGTGGGTCGCGACCTCGTGGCCGACGACGATCACCAGCTCGAGCGGGCCGGGACGCGGCGACGGGAGGTCGCCGGTGACCTCATCGGTGTCGTCACCGCGGTGCATGTCGTGGGTCCATCGTATCGAGATCGCTGGTCAGTCCTGGGGTATCGCTGGGGCTGCTCAAGAGTTGGGCAACTTGCGCAGCGGGCGGGCGGGCTGTGCGGTGGCTGAGCTTCACCCCGGCAGGGTGAATACACGATTTCGGGGACTTGTGGAGTGGCACCTGCATTGCTCGTAAGGCGGCTGACGCAAACCACAGGGGGCCGCGAATGAAGGTATTGCCGTTGATCCTCGGAGTCGCAGCGCTCGCCATGGCCGTTCCGGCCGAGGCCGCGAACTACATCCTCCACTTCCAGGGTCGCAGTCAGGGCTCCTGGAAGTCGGATCCCAACGGCGCGCGCATGACCCTGGCCGCGACCTCGGGCACGACCTGGATCAACAAGACCTTCACCTTCAACGGCAGCGCGCGGCTCACGTCGACCGAGACCGACAGCACGACCAACACGCAGAGCGTGAACTACGCGCTGCGCACGTACTGCGGCACCGGCACCGGCAACACCTGCATCGTGCACGCGTACTCGACCGGCTGCGCCCGCGTCGACAAGGCCATCGACAACATCCGCAACGGCGTCGGCGGCGGCGCCAACTCGCTGAGCGGCCTGCTCTACATCGAGGGCTCGGGCTGCGCCGACGGCGGTACCGACCTCGCCGAGATCTCGACCGGCAAGTTCACCGGCATCATCGCCAAGGTGCTCGGCGTGCAGGAGCCGGTCGACAAGGACCTGACCCGGTCGTCGATGCGCACGACCTACGCGTACATCCACGACCAGATCGGCGTGAACTACTGGCGCGTCGACGGTAGCGGCGAGATCTGCAAGCGCCTGCTCGGCTTCATCAAGATCTGCTCGGCCTCGTTCATCGGCGGCACCGACGACGGCGTCGTGCCGTGGGCCTCGTCGGCCGGCTTCAGCGCGCAGACCGCGCGCTCGAGCCTGTGCTCGGTCAGCGACGCCGACGAGCAGGACACCTCGAAGAACGTCTTCGACAAGTACCCCAACCACCGCACGGACACCTATTACATCAACTGCAACGGCACCTCGAAGGCCGACGGCGTGACCTGGGATCACTTCGGCGTGCCCGACGTGGCCGAGGCGATCCTCGAGGCCGACATCCAGAACGGCAGCGCGCTCTACGCCCACTGGAACTGGAGCGACGCGCAGGCCTCGGACGCGGTGTGCTCGGTGACCTCGAGCTGCGACACCGCCTACGCCAACACCAACAACCGCGACTTCGGCACGACCTACGCCGACGGCTACGCGACCGGCGCGACCGGCACGACCGCGACGACCTCGCCGGCGTGGGGCGCGACCGGCTCGACGACCTCGTGCGCCGCGCGCTGTGGCACCAACCCCGGCGGCAGCTACTGCAGCTGCGCGGCGGGCAGCGCGGTGAAGTGCGGCGACTACGTCGCGCAGCACTGCGACATCGTCAACCAGTGACCCGGATGATGATCGGATGACGCGAGGCCAACGCTGCGGGCTGGTCGCGGTCGCCGCGGTCGCCGCGGCGATCGCGGTGTGGTGGATGAGCCGCGATCGCGCCGCGCCGGTCGCCTCGGTCGCGGCGCGCGATGCGGCGGGCGTGACGCCGGCCGCGCGCGTCGCCGAGCCCGGGCCGCGCCGCGAGGTCGTGCGGCCGATCGTCGCCGCCGGTCAGCCCGCGCTCGCGCGGATCAAGCGCGAGTACGAAAACTACCGCAAGGCCTCGGTCTATCCCCACTGGTCGCAGCCGCTGACGCCCGACATGGACTTCGCGTTGCGCTGGAACGAGGCGGTCACCGAGGACACCAGCTTCGATGGCGCGAACGGCTTCGTGCGGTTCGATGGCAGCGCCGGCCGCGTGTTCCCGGGCGAGACCTACCGCGCGTGGATCAGCGCGTGGCGGGTCGTCGATGGCGAGCGCCGGCCGTTGCCGGTGCGCGTGACCCGCGCAGTGGTGTCGGTGACCACCGGGCCGCAGGTCGGCGAGGCCTTCGAGGTGACGTTTCGCGACGACGGCCAGGGCGGCGACGAGCGCCCCGGCGACGGCTTGATCACGACGCAGTTCGTGCCGTCGGAGCGCGACGAGCTCAGCCGCGCGACCGCGGTGCGGATCGAGGCATACGTCGAGATCGATCGCGAGCCGCGCCAGCTCGTGCGCGACTTCGTGTTCGCGCCGCGGCCGGTGCTCGAGGTCCGCGCGGTTCGCGATCGCGTGCAGGACGGCTCGCTGGTCGCGACCCTCGACTGCGACGTGCTCGAGTCGGGGACGTACACGTTCTACGCGAACCTCGAGGCGCCCGATGGCACGCCGATCGCGACGACCAAGCGGAGCTACCCGCTCGAGGCCGGCCGGCGCAGCGCCGACCTCGTGTTCTTCGGCAAGGTCCTGCGCGATCGCGGGCTCGACGGGCCGTACGTGGTCCGCGCGATCCACGGCTTGAAGCGCGCCGAGGGCGAGGAGAGCGACGTGTGGTGGAGCCACCCCGCGCCGCACACGACCCAGACCTACCGCGCCGGCGACTTCTCGGATGCCGAGTGGAGCGACCCGGAGCGGGTCGAGCGGCTCGCGAACTTCGAGCGGGTGATCCGCGAGATGGACGAGGGCAACGCCTCGCCAGCGCCGTAGCTCGCGTGATGGTCTCGGTCAGCGCGGGCCGAAGCCGCCGCCGCCGCCGCCACCGAAGCTGCGACCGCCGCCACCGCCACCACCCGGTCCACCGCGCCGGCGGCGACGTCCGCCGCCCGGACCGGGCGCGGGCGTCGGTCCGCCGACCGGACGCTGGCCGTCGCGCGCATGCGACGCCGGCGGATGCCCGGTGCGCGGCGCCGACGGCTCGTGATCGCGGCGTGCCTCGGGGCGCGGTCCATCGGCGCGGAGCGCCGGGCGCGGGCCATCGTTGCGCGGCGCCTGCGGGCGCGGGCCATCGCGGCGCGGGCCGCGATCATCGCGCTGCGGCGGGCGCGGCGTCGACGGGCCGCGGCCGAACGGCTGCTTCGACCACGCCGGCTCGAACGGGTGGCCTTCGACCACCGGCACGCGCTGCTTGGTGAGCCGCTCGATCGCGACCAGCAGCTCGCGCTCGTCGGCGTCGCAGAACGTCAGCGCGTGGCCCGACGCGCCGGCGCGCGCGGTGCGGCCGATGCGGTGGACGTAGGTCTCGGGGACCTCGGGCAGATCGAAGTTGATGACGTGCGTGATGTCGTCGATGTCGATGCCGCGGGCCGCGATGTCGGTCGCGACCAGCACGCGGATCGTGCCGGCCTTGAAGTGGGCCAGCGCGCGCTCGCGCGCGTTCTGCGACTTGTTGCCGTGGATCGGCTCGGCGCCGATGCCGGCCTTGGTCAGGTGATCGGCGATCTTGTTGGCGCCGTGCTTGGTCCGCGAGAACACCAGCACGCGGCGCATCGCCTTGTCGGCGAGGGCCTCGACCAGGAGCGCGCGCTTGTCGTTCTTGTCGACGAACATCACCTCCTGATCGATCTTCTCGACCGTCGATGACACCGGCGTGACCGCGACGGTCTCGGGGTTGCGGAGCAGCACGTCGGCCAGCTCCTGGGCCTCGCGCGGCATCGTCGCCGAGAAGAACAGCGTCTGGCGGACCCGCGGCAGGAGCGCGATCACGCGCTTCACGTCGTGGATGAAGCCCATGTCGAGCATGCGGTCGGCCTCGTCGAGGACGAAGACCTCCAGCTCGCGCAGGTGGACGTGGCCCTGGCCCGCGAGATCGAGCAGGCGGCCGGGCGTGGCGACGAGAATGTCGATGCCGGCGCGCAGGGTCTGCTTCTGCGGCTCCATGCCGACGCCGCCGAAGATGACGGTGTTGCGCAGCGCGAGGTGGCGGCCGTAGACCGAGAAGCTCTCGCCGATCTGCGACGCGAGCTCGCGGGTCGGCGTGAGGATCAGCGCGCGGGTCGGGCGCGCGCCCGGGCGTGCGACGCGGCTGGCGTCGAGGCGCTGCAGGATCGGCAGCGCGAACGCGGCGGTCTTGCCGGTGCCGGTCTGGGCGAGGCCGAGGAGGTCGCGGCCGGCGAGCACCGGCGGGATCGCGCGCACCTGGATGGGCGTGGGCGTGACGTAGCCCTCGTCGCGAACAGCAGCGCACAGGGGCGCGATCAGGCCGAGGTCTTCGAAGCGGGTATCTGTGGTCATCGTCGTCTCGTAGGCAGGCCCCGACCGGGGAGGTCGAGGGGGCCGGACCTTGCCACGGCCGGTGGCGCGCGCCCAGCCAGATCGGCCGAAACCGGGCCGAGGCGAGCGAAGCGAGCCGGGTCAGGTCCGGAGGAGATCGGGACCGGCGTCCTCGACGGGGCCGATCGATCGAAAGGCGGCGGTCATCCGGAACGGAGGGCCGCCGTGAGGCCGCGCTGGCAATGTTCGGCCAGCGTGACCGGCGGTCAGCGCCGGGCCGGCCGGGCCGCGACCGGTGCCACGACGAAGCAAAGGCTGAGCAGGCGGTCGCGCTTGTCAGTGCGCGGTCGCCGCAGCAGCTCGGTGAGCTCGTGCAGCAGCTGGTTGGCGCGGGTGACCTCGGCGGCGGTCAGCCAGCCCTGACCGCGCGCGGCCCACAGCTCGCGGCGCGGACCGCGCACCACCGCGTCGGGGCGCGCGATCGCGCGATCGAAGTCGCGGCGCGCGATCCGCAGCATGCTCGCGACCACGGTGCGCACGGCCCGGGTGTTGCGCGGGTCGTCCGGGCGATACGCGAGGGCGAGCGCGCGGCCGCGGGGCGCGACGATCCGGAAGCGCCGCTCGCCGCGGCCGGCGGCGCTGCGCCCTGCCAGCTCCTCGATCAGCCCGCCCTTGCGCAGGCGCGCGAGGTGATAGTAGAGGCCGTCGACCGGGCGGCCGAGCTGCGCGGCGAGCTCGGCCGCGGTCGCGGTGCCGCCCAGCGCCTCGAGCGTGTCGACCAGCTCCTGGCGCGCCGCCGAGGCCAGCAGCGCGATCGTCGCCGGCTGCGCGATCGCCGCGGGGCGGGGCTTCGATCGCCTTTGCGCTCGTTGAAACATCGTGCAATATTTCAACAAGTCGATCGCCGTCGCAAGAGGTTCCCGATGTCCCGTTCGCTGATCCTGCTGTTCGCGCTCGCCGCCTGCGCTCACGGCGCGCCGCCGCCCCCGTCCGCGCCGCCCCCGCCCTCCGCGATCGCCCGCCTGCGCGCGATCGCGGGCGCCGGCTGGGCGAGCGATCGCGTCCTCGCGATCACCGGCACCGCCTCGATCGGCGGCATGACCGGCTCGATCGCGAGCATCGAGGACGCGGCGACCGGTCGGCACCGCGCGTGGATGCACCTCGGCGCGCTGGTGATGGGCGATGGCTTCGATGGCGACCACGCGTGGGAGGCCAGCCCCGACGGCGCGATCGCGATCACCGACGCGCCCGCCGCGCTGGCGCGCGCCCGCACCGCCGCCTGGCTCAGCCGCCGCGGCTACCTGCGCGACGACGGCGCGCGCTGGGGCGCGCTGACGCCGCAGCGCGACGGCGATCGCGGCTACCAGGTCGTCGAGGTCACGCCCGACGGCGGCGCGCCGATCGCCCTGTGGATCGACGACGCCACCGGCGCGCTGGCGCGGACCGTCGAGCACGACGGCGTGCGCACGATCGTCACGACCTTCCGCGACTGGCGCGCCGCTGCCGGCAGCGCGGCGCAGGTGCCGTTCACGGTCGTCATCGACGATGGCGACGCGCGCAACACGATCACGATCACGGCGACCGAGGCGTCGCTCCGCGCGCCGGTCGCCGACGACAGCTACGCGCCGCCACGCACCGACGATCGCGTGACCTTCGCGAACGGCGCGACCCGCACCGAGCTACCGCTCGAGCTCATCAACAACCACATCTATGTGGCGGCCGAGGTCGATGGCCAGCCGGTCCGCATGATCGTCGACACCGGCGGGCTCAACATGCTCACGCCGGCGACCGCGAAGCGCCTCGGCCTCGCCGTCGAGGGCACGCTGGCCGGCGGCGGCGTCGGTGCGGAGAAGGTCGACTTCGGCCTGACCCGCGGCAAGCACCTGCGGGTCGGCGACGCGACCCTCGCCGATCCGGTGTTCTTCGTGATCGACACGGGCGTGCTCGCCGACGTCGAGGGCGTCGACTTCGACGGCATCATCGGCTTCGAGATGTTCACGCGGCTCGCGGTGCGCATCGACTACCCCGGCAAGCGCCTGACCCTCGCGCGGCCCGGCACGCTCACGCCGCAGCCCGGGGCCACCGCGGTCCCGTTCACGCTCAAGGAGCGCACGCCGATCGTCGAGGGCGCGATCGACGGGCTGCCCGCGACCTTCACGATCGACACCGGCTCGCGCACGTCGCTGACCGTGACCGCGCCATTCATCAAGGCCCACGATCTGCTCGCGAAGTACCACCCGCGCTTCGAGACCACCACGGGCTGGGGCGTGGGCGGCGGCGTGCGCTCGTCGCCGGTGCGGTTCGCGACGGTCGCGATCGGCGACGCGACGATCCGCAGCGTGGCCGGCGATCTGTTCACCGGCGACAAGGGCGCGTTCGCCGACACCGAGGCCTCGGCCAACGTCGGCAGCGGCCTCCTGCGCCGGTTCGTCGTGACCTTCGAGTACGTCGAGGGGCGCATGTACCTCGCGCCCGGGCCCGTCGCCGATGCCCCCGATCCCTACGATCGCAGCGGCCTGTTCCTGATCCGCGCCGGCGACGCGCTGCGCGTGGTCTCGGTCGCGCCGGGCAGCGCCGCCGCGAAGCTCGGCATCGCCGCGGACGATCGCGTGCTCGCGATCGACGGCGCGCCGGTCGCGTCGAGGCCGCTGCCGGCGTGGCGCGAGCGGCTCACGACCTCACCGGTCGGCTCGCGCATCAAGCTCACCGTCGAGCGCGCGGGCAAGGCGCGCGATGCCGTGCTGGTGCTCGCCGAGCTGCTGCCGTGATCAGGGCAGCGCGGTCTCGCTGAGCGCCAGCGCCGACGACACGCAGTGCTCGGTCACGACGCCGGTCGCCGCTGCGCCGGTGAGCCAGCACGCCTGGCCGCGGTCGGCGAACGCGTCATCGCCGCGCGGCAGGTGGCTATCGGAGACTCGCGTGGCCGGCGCGACCACCGCGCCGGTCGCGTCGAGGCGCAGCGCGAACGTGCCATCGAACGTCTGGGCAGCGCCCATCGTCCAGCGCTCCCACAGCACGACGAACCCGCCGTCGACGGGGACCAGCTTCGGGCGCTCGGCGTGGGTGCTCGCGTCGACCGCGTCGTAGCCGGTCAGCCACGCCACGCGGTTGGTCACCGTCGCGCCGGCCGACGTCACGTCGAAGGTCGTGCCGAAGCTCGGATCGAGCGCCGCTGCGGGATCGCCCGAGGCGAAGTCGGCGACGGTGCGCACGAGCGCGAGGTCGCGCGCGCTGTTCACGCGCTCCCCGGTGACGTCGCCGTGCTCGGTCGCGAACACCGCGAGGTAGCCGCCGGAGGTGCGCGCGATGCCGCCGAGCCGCGTGTACGTGTTGTTGTCGCCGGTCGCGCCCTTCGGGTGGTAGAGCGACACGCCATCGGCGGCGGCGCCGCCGCGGATCCGCGACACCACGACCTCGCGCGGATACGCGTCGCCGAGGTGGAGCTCGTAGAGATCGTCGCCGTCGGCGAGGTAGCGCTGATCGAACGAGTGGCTGACCCAGATGCCGGCGGTCCTGGTGATCGCACCGGTGGTCGCGTCGAGGTACGTGCTCATCGCCATCTGGTGGCGCGCCATCACGTTCGGGTCGTACGCGGTGTTGATGCCGTGGACCAGCGCGAGCTGGTTGCCGGCGAGCGCGAGCCGCGCGCTCGAGGCCACGCCCGGGTGGATGAGCGGCGCGGCCTCGGGATCGACCATCGCGCGCGCGACATCGAGATCGACGTCGAAGGTGATCTTGCCTGCCGCGTCGGCGCGGTACACGCGCACCACGTTGGCGCGGTGCACGCCCTTGGCGGGGTACTCGGGCGTCACGGTGTCATCGTTCGAGCCGGTCGCGTAGTAGAAGCCGCCGTCGGGCGCGCTCACGAACCCGAGCAGGCGCCCGAGGGTCGGGACCTCGTAGGCGGCGGTGAGCGTGCGCGCGTCGGTGCCGTCGTAGCGCAGCACGAACGCGCGCGGTTTCGCCGGATCGGCGTACGAGGTCAGCGCGACATCGAGCCCGTTCGTGCGCACCGACGACACGATCTCCGGCAGCTTGCCGTACATCGCGTTGTGATCGTCGGGGCCGAGCAGATCCTCGGCGTTCGCGTCGAACGGCACCAGGTGCAGGTCGACCGTCGAGGTCACGTCCTGCCGGACGAAGCCGTCGAGGGCCGGGCCCGGCAGATCATCGGAGCCACCGCAGGCCGCGATCAGGAACAGAGGCGCGAGGCGCGCGCGGAGGTGCATCGCCGGCCATGCAGTGCACGCGCTGCGCCAGGCTCGGTCATGGATGATCAAGCGGTTCGATCGCGGCGCTGGGGGCGCGAGGCCGCGAGGCTCGCATCGTCGGGGGCCGCAGCCACCCGTTCAGTTCTGCGACACGTGGTGACACGCGAACCAGAGCGCGAGCACCGGCGGGCGCTTGCCATCAGCGAACATCGCAGGGCCGAGGAACAGCCCCGGCGCGACCTCGCGCAGCTCGTCGCGGATCATCTGGATGGGCTTCGGGTTCGCGGCGAGGCGATAGTCGAGGAACACGCACGGCTGGCCGTCGATCGCGCTCGGCTCGATCGTGGTCACGAACGGGAACCAGCGGCGATCGCCGGCGAGGCGCACGCGGTTGATGCCCGAGCCGCGGCTCGCGCTCTCGCTCGCGAAGCTCTTGCCGGCCCACGGGAAGCGCGACGACGCCGCGAACGCGCGCAGCGCGGCGCCGACCGGGCCGGGCGCGCCGCGGACCGCGAGCATGCGGCAGCGCGGGTCGCCGTCGAGGGCGGCGATGGTCGACGCGCGGCCGGCGCGGTAGACGCGCTCGAGCGCGGGCGAGTCGAGCGCGGCGAGATCGTCGAGGGTGCGCGGCCCGGCGAGATCGAACGCGGGCGCGACAGGCGATGCGGAGGTGGCGATGGTCGGGTTCATGGGCGGGGCTCCAGGGTGTGAGAGGGCGCCCGGATCGCGTCCCAGAGGGTCGCGCAGGTCTGGGCGGAGAGATCGTCGGTGAAGCGCAGGTAGCCGGTGCGCTGCGCCTTGATGAGGCCGATGAAGGCGCCCCACACCATCGCCATGAGCGCCTGGGGCGGGATCGCGCGCACGTGTCCGGCGGCGGCGGCGGCCTCGAGGAACTTCGCGACCGGCAGCAGCGCCTGCAGCTCGAGCGTGCGGCTCTCGTGATCGAGGTAGTCGGCGTGGTGGTGCAACTCGAGGAACGCGAACGCGATCGGCTCGGCGTGGGCGAACGCGCGCAGCCGCTGCCACAGCTCGTGGAACTGCTCGCGGACCGCGCCCGGGCCGGGCAGGCCATCGAGCACCTGCGCCATCAGCTGCTGCTTGGCGCGGCGGTAGACCGCGTTGACCAGCTCGTCCTTGCTCGCGAAGTGGCGGTAGATCGTGCCGGCCGCGACGCCAGCCGCGCTCGCGATCTCGGGGATCGCGGTGCCGTGGTAGCCGCGCTCGGCGAACAGCGCCAGCGCGGCATCGAGGATGGCGGTGCTCTTGCCGCCGGTGACCGGCCGGCCACGCCCTCGCGCACGTCCGTCGGCGGCACGTGATTTACGCGAATGAACGTTCATTCGCGTAAATTGATACGCCCGTTGCCGCGCCTCGTCAAGCAGCGTTCGCTGGCGCCCCGATCGGCCAGCGTTGCGTTTGGCAGCGCCCCCAAAACGACCGGGGTTAATTTCTCTCCCGGAATTCCTGGGCTTTTCCGTGTGTGCGCATGGCACACAACCTGCGTTGGCAGCGCTCGATGATCGCCATTCGGTCCGCCGCACTGATCGCCCTGGCCGGGCTCGCCGCGTGTCTCGATGCCCCCGACGTCGACACCTCGACCGGCGCGCCGCTGGTCGGCGTCGATGGCAGCGTCGACTCCGCCGATCGGTCCTGCAACGTCGTCCTGCGCGAGCTCGCGCGGCCGCGCAACGGCACCGGCGGCTACGAGACCGCCGGCTCGAGCTGGGTCTGGAACGGCGCGGTCGACATCTCGGCCGCCGCCGCCGCCGAGGGCCTGGTCCCGTCGATGCTCTACCAGTACGGCTCCGATCCGACCTGGTACGAAGCGATCGGCACCACGAGCGCGGTCACCGCGCCGGCCGGGTTCGCGCGCTTCGACATCCGCCTCGACGCGCACCTGCCCGGCCCCGGCATGAGCGGCACCTCGCTCTCGACCGCGAAGGTCCAGATGGTGCCCTTCCTGCGCCTCGCCGGCGGCGGCCGCCTCTTCGATCACAACCGCAACAGCGACGACCTCGCCTCGTACGTGATCGACGCGAGCGGCGACTTCCAGGTCCGCGCCAGCACCGCGGTGTGCCCGGCGGTGACCACGACCCCGACCGCGCGTCTGATCTTCGCGCCCGACTTCAGCGAGACCCAGAACGGCGGCATCTCGCCCGGCCGCGCGCTGCGCGTCGAGTACGACGCCCGCCGCCTGACCGCGTGCCGCAACTCGCAGAACGGCCACGACCTCTGGGACATCGGCGCGCACGTGCGCTGGCTGCCGAGCGGCGCGACCGAGCTCGCGAGCGTGCACAGCGGCGCCGCCACCTTCGCCGTGCCTCTCGATGCGCGCGGCGTGGAGATCTGGTTCGAGAACACCGCGTCGCAGGGCTGCCAGGCCTGGGACTCGAACATGGGCGCCAACTACCGCTACGACGTCCTCGCGCCGCCGTCGTGGCTCGGCGACGCGCGCGTGCTGATCACGCGCGACACCTCGGATCCGTGCAACGGCGCGCCCGCCCTTGGCGGCTTCAACTTCGAGACCTGGGCGCGGCAGCGCGCGGCGATGACCAACCTGTGCTTCCGCGCCTGGCAGCCGGGCGTGACCGATCACGACGACCCGAACCTCTGGCAGAAGCTCGACGCGCGCATCGTGTGGCGCGCGCGCGGCTCGTCGGAGCCGTGGCGCGAGGTCACCGCGCCGCTCGATCGCCGCGTCGGCAACGACGCGCGCTGGGCGGTCAGCCTGCGCTCGATCGATCCGTTCCGCAGCTACCACTGCCCCGAGATCCCGACGACGATCACCGCGACTGGCTACGCCCACGCCGAGATCGAGTGGTACGCGATCGTCAATGGCGCCGAGCTGCGGCCGGCGGCGGGCGCGGCGTACCCCGGCACGTTCGAGGACTACGCCAACGACGCGTACCGCGCGGCGAACTGTCACTGAGTCACGCGCGGCCGCAGCCGCGGTTGTGGCAAGGTCGGGCGATGCGCGCGCTCGCCCTCGCTCTCGTGATCGCCGGCTGCGGCTCGGGCGATCCGGGCGGCCCGGACGCCGCGCTCACCGGTGACGCCAGCACCACCATCGATGCCGTCCCCGGCGACGCGCCTCCCGCCGGCGCCTCGCTCGGCGACTTCCAGCTCACCTACTACTGGGTCACCGCCGAGGACGAGTTCGGCGGCGCGGCCGACACCACGATCTACACGCCGGCCTGCGACGCGCTCGCGACCGTGCCCGCTGGCTTCGCCAGCTCGCTCGACATCGAGGGCACCGGCCGGCTCGCCGACGGCACCGTCATCAACGTCAGCGGCGGCTGCCCGTGCCTGCGCTCGCCCTGCTACGAGGCGGTCGACGCGGCCCACCCGTGGGGCTACGGCGTGCAGGACCGCGCGCTCGAGCCGTATCGCTCGATCGCGGTCGATCCCTCGGTGATCGCCTACGGCACCTCGCTGTACCTGCCGGCGTTCGACGGCGTCGCGATGCCCGGCGATCCGCCGTGGGGCGGCTTCGTCCACGACGGCTGCGCGATCGCCGCTGACACCGGCGGCGGCATCGTCGGCATGCACGTCGACTTCTTCGCCGGCCTCAAGGCCTCGTACCTGACCCTCGACGCCGCGCTCATGAAGGACACGATCACGGTGAACGCCGGCGGAGCTCGCTGCCCATGACGATCGAAGACGACGCCGACCGCGACCAGCCGGCCGCGCCCGAAGAGGACCTCGAGGTCTCGTTCGATCTCGGCCTCGACGAGCCCGACGATCCCGCCACGCTCGCCGCGCACGCCGCGCAGCTCCTCAGCATGCCGGTCGCCGCGCTGCCGCCGCTCGAGCTGCGCCGCAAGGCCATCGACGCGCGCCGCGGCCGCGTCCGCTTCCACGTCACCGTCGGCGCCGCGCCGACCGCGCCGATCGTGCTCGGCGATCCCGCGCCGATCGCCGTCAGCGGCGAGCCGGTGATCATCATCGGCGCGGGGCCCGCGGGCATGTTCTGCGCGTACCAGCTCGCGCGCGCCGGCGTCGCGTCGATCGTCCTGGAGCGCGGCAAGCAGGTGCAGGCGCGCCGCCGCGATCTCAAGGGCCTCACCCAGCACGGCACCGTCGATCCCGACAGCAACTACTGCTTCGGCGAGGGCGGCGCAGGCACGTACTCCGACGGCAAGCTGTACACGCGCTCGCACAAGCGCGGCGACGTGCGCGACGTGCTCGAGGTCCTCGCGGCCCACGGCGCGCCCGCCGACATCCTCGTCGACGCGCGGCCGCACATCGGCTCGAACAAGCTGCCCAAGGTCATCACCGCGCTCCGCCTGCGGCTCGAGGAATGCGGCGTGCAGTTCCGGTTCGGCGCGCGCGTCACGAAGATCCTGACCCGCGGCGGGCGCGCGGTCGGCGTCGCGCTCGCCGATGGCACCGAGCTCGGCGGCCGCGCGGTGGTGGTCGCGACCGGCCACTCCGCGCGCGACGTGCACGGCATCTGCGCCGAGGCCGGCGCGATCCTCGAGGCCAAGCCGTTCGCGGTCGGCGTGCGCATCGAGCACCCGCAACCGTGGGTCGATCGCACGCAGTACGGGCGCGCCGCCGGCCACCCCAAGCTGCCGGCCGCCGCCTACAAGCTGGTGCACACCCGCGATGGCCGCGGCGTGTTCTCGTTCTGCATGTGTCCGGGCGGCTGGGTCGTGCCCGCGTCGACCGAGCGCGATGGCCTGGTCGTCAACGGCATGAGCCTGTCGCGGCGCGACTCGCCGTACGCCAACTCCGGGCTCGTGGTGTCGGTCGAGCTCGCGGACCTCGCGGGCATCGGCCTCGGCGCGACCCGCGGCGGCGTCGAGCTGCAGGAGCGCATCGAGCGCGCCGCGCTGACCGCGGGCGGCGGCATGCTGCGCGCGCCGGCGACGCGCGTCACCGACTTCCTCGCGCGCCGCGGCTCGACGACGGTGCCGGCGTCGAGCTACGCGCCGGGCCTGACCGCGACGAACGTCGCCGATGTCCTCGACGCCAGCGGTCTGCCGCTCGCGAACCGCCTGCGCGCCGCGCTCACGGTCTTCGATCGCCAGATGCGCGGCTACGTCTCCGACGAGGCGGTGCTGATCGGCGTCGAGTCGCGCACGTCGAGTCCCGTGCGCGTGCCGCGCGATCCGAGCACGCTGGTCAGCCCGACGGTGGCGGCGCTGTATCCCTGCGGCGAGGGTGCGGGCTACGCTGGCGGGATCGTGTCGGCGGCGCTCGACGGCATGCGGATCGCGCGCGCCATCGCCCGGCCGTGATCGATCGCATGCCGCGATCGCGGCCCGCGTGCTATCAGGCCAGCTCGATGCCCGCGCTCCACGCCTCGATTCCGCGCACCGGTCGCTGGCGCGCGCTCGCGCTCGCCGCGCTCGGCGCCTGCGATCTGACCCGCGCCGCGCCCGCGCCCGACGCGACCGTCATCGATGGCTTCCCGCCGCCGCAGCCCGGCGTCGTGCCGGCGCTCGGCAGCCCCGACACGCTCGATCTCGCCTGCTGGAACATCGAGAACTTCCCGATGGTCACGCAGACGCCGTCAGACGTCGCCGATCTGATCACCAGCCTCGATCTCGATGTCGTCGTCGTCGAGGAGATCGCCAGCGAGGACGCGTGGCACGAGCTGCTCACGCGCCTGCCCGAGCACGACGGCGTGCTGTCGACCCACGTCTACAACGCGACCTCGTACCAGAAGATCGGCATCATCTATCGCACCGCCACGGTGTCGATCGATCAGGTCGAGCTCCTGTTCCAGGACGACACCAACGCGTTCCCGCGGCCGCCGCTGCACGCGCACCTGCACTACGACGACGGCGCGCACGCGTCGGTCGATCTCGATCTTGTCGGCCTGCACCTCAAGGCCGGCGTCGCCAGCGAGGACATCGCGCGGCGCCAGCTGGCGCTGGTCGCGATCGATGGCTGGCAGCGCGCGCGCACCGCGGATCCCGGCACGATCTTCCTCGGCGACTGGAACCAGGAGCTCGACACCTACGACGGCCCGACGGTGTGGGCGCCGATCACCGCGGCGCCGGACGTCTACACGATCCGCACCCAGCCGCTGTCGATGGCGGGCGAGGCGACGTTCCTGCCCGCGCACTCGATGATCGATCACATCGTGACGACCGCGGCGGCCGCGCCGGTGCTGGCCGCGCCGACGACGATCGTCCCGCGCCTCGACACCGAGTACAACCCGTACCCGCAGGTGTCGGATCACCTGCCGGTCGTGCTCACGATCCCGCTCGCGCCTCGCTGAGCGGCGCTCCGCGGCGCCCCGCCCGCGTTACGAGAAGCCCAGCAGTCGCCCGCCCTGGTAGACCGCGAACGACACGATCCACGCGAGCGTCGTCATGTACGCGAACAGGAACAGCGGCCACTTGTAGCCACCGGTCTCGCGCTTCACCACCGCGAGCGTGCTCATGCACTGGCAGGCCAGCGCGAAGAAGATCATGAGCGTCAGGCCGACCAGCGGCGTGTAGACCGGCGTGCCGTCGGCGCGCTTCTCCTCGGTCATCGCCGAGCGCAGCCGCGGGTTGTCCTCGTCGGCGTCCGCGCCGACCGAGTACACGACGCCCATCGTCGAGATGAACACCTCGCGCGCCGCGAACGCGCCGACGATGCCGACGCCGATCTTCCAGTCGAAGCCGAGCGGCGCGATCGCCGGCTCGATCGCGCGGCCGAGCCGCCCGCCGTAGCTGTTGCGCAGGAGCGCGCCGGCCTTCTCGTTGCCGAGCTCCTGCTTGAGCTCGGGCGTCGGCGCGCGCGCGATCATCGCGTCGTAGTCGGGCGAGCCCGTGGGCAGCTCGCGCGGGAAGTAGAGCAGGGCCCACAGCGCGATCGTGCAGCCGAGGATCACGGTGCCGGCCTCGCGCAGGAACATCGACGTGCGGTCCCACATCTGGCGGATCACGTCGCGCACGCTGGGCAGGCGGTACGGCGGCAGCTCGATCACGAACGGCAGGCGCTTGGCCTTCAGCGGCTTGATCGTGCGCGACAGGATGAACGCGGCCGCCAGCGCGGTCGCGACGCTGAAGCCATACATCCCGACCATGAGCAGGCTCTGGGTCCAGCCCGAGCCCGCGAACAGCGCGCCGATGATGAGCGTGTAGATCGGCAGCCGCGCCGAGCAGGTCATGAGCGGCACGACCAGCATCGTCAGCAGGCGATCGCGCTGCCGCTCCATCGTGCGGGTCGCGAGGATCGCCGGCACCGCGCACGCGTAGCCCGACAGCATCGGGACGAACGCCTTGCCGTGCAGGTTCATCGCCTTCATCACGCGATCCATCAGGAACGCGACGCGCGCCATGTAGCCGCAGTCCTCGAGCAGCCCGATGAACAGGAAGAGCAGCAGGATCTGCGGCAGGAACACCAGCACCGAGCCGACGCCGGCGATCACGCCATCGGAGATGAAGTCGCCGAGGAAGCCGTCGGGCAGCGCGTCGTGGACGGTGGTGCGCAGCCAGGTGAAGCCGTCGTCGATCGCGTCGATCGCGGGCGCGGTCCACGAGAACAGCGCCATGAACACGACGACCATGATCCCGACGAAGATCGCGAAGCCGGCGAACCGGTGGAGCAGGATGCGATCGACCCGCAGCGTCCGCGAGCGATCCGGCGGGCGCTTGACCAGCGGCGCGACGTGCGCGTCGAGCCAGCGCCAGCGGGCGGCGATGACCTCGTCGTCGATGGCGTGGCCGTGGAGCGCGCTGGCGGCGACCACGCGCCGCACCGACTCCGGGATGTCGCGGAGCTCGTCGTCCGTGTCGAGGCTCTGCAGCGCCCACAGCGCGATCGCGTCGCCGCCGGGCCAGGTGTCGGGCAGCGCGGCGCGGACCGGCGCGAGCGCGGCGGACAGCGCGGGCGAGGGCTCCCAGCGCTGGATCGCGGTCGCGGGACCCGCGGCCAGCGCGCGCTCGATGGCGGCGATCAGCTCCGCGATGCCGACGCCGTGGCGCGCGACCATCGGCACGACCTCGCAGCCGAGCTCGGCGCCGAGCGCCTTGGCGTCGGGCGCGGCGGCGCCGGCTTCGTCGATGAGCGTCAGCGCGATCACGACGCGCAGCCCGAGCTCCTGGACCTGGAGCGCGAGGTACGCGCCGCGCGCGGCGTGGGTCGCGTCGACGCACACGACCACGGCATCCGGGCGCGGCCCGCCGAGGCCGGCGAGCGCGCTGAACGCGATCTGCTCTTCGCCGGTGCGGGCGATGATGCTGTACGAGCCGGGGATGTCGACCAGCTCGATCGGCCCGCGCTTGGTGGTGACCGTGCCACTGCGGCGCTCGACCGTGACGCCGGGGTAGTTACCGACCTTGGCGCGCGCGCCGGTCAGGGCGTTGAACAGCGTGGTCTTGCCGGTGTTGGGATTGCCGGCGATCGCGACCAGCGGCGTCCGCAGCGCGGCGGTGGGCGGGGGAGGGCTCACGGCGCGGGCGCGACCTCGATCTGGGCCGCCTCGTTGCGCCGGATCGACAGCCGGCTGTTGCGGACCTCGATCTCGAGCGGATCGCCGAGCGGCGCGACATCGATGATCTGTACCGGTGTGCCGGGCACCAGACCCATCTCCATCAGGCGGCGGCGGAAGGCCCGGGAGCCGCCGATCGAGCGGATCACGACCGAGGTCTTCTTCTTGGTGTGAGCCAGATCGGGCACTGCGATCGAGACGCTAGCATTATTGAAAATGGTTTTCAACTTCCGCCCGGAGCCGCGACACCATGCCGCGGCCGCGAGTGGCTCGTCGGTGGCAAGGGGCGCTGCCGACGCGAGGCCAGACGCCGGGAGTCTCGCCGCGGTTCTCGCGGGCGAGCCGGGGCCTGGCGGGTCTCATCCGGTCACGCCGGCGCGGCGCCGACTCCTCCCCTCGCTCGAGGGCGTGATTTCCAGCGCTTCGCACTCGCGTCGTCGGTGGGTTCGTCGAGGGCAGCGGGCCCGTCGAGGCGCGCGCGCCACCCGCGATACCCGAACTTCCGGAAGACGCTGGAGTTCGATAGACCGAAACTTCGATCATTCCGTTTGACATCGAGACTGGTTGTTGTTATCTCGTACGTCACCTCGAATCTGGAGAACATCTGTGTCGACCTTCACCACCTCCCTTTGGCACGCGCGCGCAGCGGCCCTGACCGGCATCGGTCGAGGTCTGGATGCGTCCGTGGTCCAGGGCCCAGGCGGGTGCGGTCGTCAGGGTTCGACGGAAAACTACAAGAGCTTCGCCAGCTTGGATGGCGAGGTCCCAGGAACGGTACCAGCGTAGACGCCTCGTGAGAGGTCGTTGACCGCGGCGGGCCACCTGGGAAACCAGGTGGCCCTTCTGCTTTTCGGCCTCGCTGGTTCTTCGGCCCCGTCGGCGCTCTCCTCCCACCACCCCAGCGATTCCCGATCTCGTGATCACGACTCCCGTGTTCGCGACAGGGAATCTCCATCTCCGATTCCGGTCCTCGGGTGCCCTGCACTCGACGCGGGATCCGTGCGACCTCGCGCCGTGCGCGGTCGCGCGCGCTCTTTGACAACCGAGAAGCGACGACACGCGCCGGCCGCCACGAGGCCGGCGCGCCCCACCGCCCAGCGCATCCATGTCGGATCGCCGGTGCAACCCCGGCGGGTGGGACCACGCGCGAGCCCCGCGACTGGCGGTTCTCGCGCCGAAGGAGGCCAGGAAGCGCCTCCACATGCGATCAGCGACGGTCCCCCCGCCGCCGCTGGTCGCTCCACAGGAACGGGTGCCGGCCGCCGGCCGCGCCGCGCCACGGATGACGACGGATCGATCGCGCGCACGCGAGGCCCCTCCCTCGCTGCGGCGCGACGTCCGATCGCCACCGGAGGCGCGGCGCGAGCCGGCGGCCGGCGCCCCTACCGCCAGCGCCGCGCAGATGAAGTGTTGAGGTGACACACCGGTCTGCCGTACCGGGATCACGGGTTCGATTCCCGTCTTCTGCTCCACGCGATTCGCCAGGGCGATCGCGAGTCTCTGTGCAGGTGAAGTGTTGTGGCGACACGCTGGGCTGCCAAGCCGGAATCACGGGTTCGATCCCCGTCACCTGCTCCAGAACGCGACCGTTTTGGCCATCCGGGCCCACGGATCGCGCGCCGCCATCTCTCTCCCGATGGCGGCCGCGTGACCAGCGCAACTGGCTCATGCGACCGCGCCGTCGTACACCAATGGTAGAGTCACTTCATTGGTGTACCCGGCGCGACATCTAACCCCCTAGAAACAGACTGGAAAGGAGCCTGCGAACATGGAGGGAGGTGCCACAGCCCGCACGTTGTTGCTGAACCAAGGCTACGAGCCGATCAAGGTCATCTCGTGGCAGCGCGCGATCTCGCTCTTGTTCCTCGGCAAGGTCGAGGTCATCGAGGAGTACGACCACGATCTGCGCTCGGTCAGCGTCGTCATCAAGATCCCGGCGGTCGTGCGCTTGCTGCGCTCGTTCCGTCGCCACGCCAAGCCGGTGAAGTTCTCGCGCGTCAACATCTACGCGCGCGACGGGTACCGCTGCCAGTACTGCGGTGACAAGGCCTCGATCAGCGAGCTGACGTACGACCACGTCACCCCGCGGTCGCAGGGCGGCGTCACCGAGTGGACCAACATCGTGACCTGCTGCTACGAGTGCAACCGCAAGAAGGGCGGACGCACGCCGAAGCAGGCGGGCATGCAGCTCCTGTCGCAGCCGCACCAGCCCAACTGGGTGACCGCCGTGACCATCCGCATCAGCCTCAAGTCGGTGCCGGATGCGTGGCGGGACTACCTCTACTGGACGGGTGAGCTGAACCAGGAGTAACGGTCCGGGCGCGGCGCTCCGGCGCCGCCCACGCCGGTCCGCGCGCACATCGCGTGGACCACCCTCTCCGCGCGTCGATGGATCTCACCCATCGACCGACGCACGGGCCCGTGCTGCACACGGGCCCCCCTCTCCGCGCGTCGATGGATCTCACCCATCGACCGATGCACGGGTCCGCGTGCGTGCGCGCGTCGGACCCTCCTTTCAGCGCGGCGACGGACCCCACCCGTCGACCCGACGCACGGGCTAGCTCGCCTCGGCGGCAGCCCTCCTTTTCCGCGCGCCGACGCCTCTCACCGTCGGCCGATGCACGGGCCGCGTGCTGGCGCGCGCGGCCCCCCTTTTCTCCCCGGCCGGAGCGCACCCGCGCTCCATCGCGATCGGTCGGGGTGTTGCCGGTGCATCCGGCTGGGTCGTCGCTTCCCGGTAAACCGCCCCCGCGCGCGGCCGCGGGGGCCTTTTCACTCGAGGAGATCACCATGCGCGTTCGCAAGGCCACCATCGCCGGCGTTGGCGTCGACCCCAACGTCCTCGCGCCACCCGCTCGCGCGGTCGACACCGGTGCGGCGATCCCGCAAGCGATCGCGTACGAGGTCACCTTCTCGCTCGCCGATCTGCGCGCCGACTTCTTCCGGGCCTACACCGAGTGGCTCGCCGACATGCGCGAGTACCCCGATCCCGATGACGAGCTCGAGGCGCAGCTGCGCGCGCTCCGCTGGCCGTCGCTCGGCGTGCTCGCGGAGGTCGACGCCGAGACCTTCGCGGTCGTGCTGCTCGCGATGGGCAAGGAGCTGCTCACCGATCTGGAGCACGGCCGTGATCCGTTCGTTCCGGTCCGGTGGACGCTGACGTCGGTCGACGAGGTCGAGCTGCACGGTCGCCGGATCGTGCTGCGCGGCACGGCGCTCGCGGTGCTGCCGCGGGCGACGGACTCGATCAACTGAGCCGAGCGCAGCGAGGCGGCTCAGGGGCCGGACGAGATCGGGACCGTCGTCCTCGACGGGGCCGATCGATCGAACGAGAGCCTGGAGGCGAAGCCTCACGGGCTCTCCGCGATGCTGTCATCGATGCGGATGCCCGATCGCCCTGGCGATCGGGCTTCGGCGTTTTCGGCGCGTTCGCGCGGTGGTCAGTAGGTCCGCACGACCGCGGCCGGCGAGCTGGCGACCGTGGGCGCCGCGCCGTGCGTCGTGATCACGATCCGGCCCGCGCCACCGCCACCGCCGCCGCCGTTGTCGGCGGCGTTGCCGCCCGCGGTCGCGGCGGTCGCGGCGAACCCGCCGGTACCGCCGTCGCCGGTGCCGGGGCTCGACCCCGCCGTGCCGCCCGCGCTGCTCGTCGGGCCATCGCCGCCGTTACCGCCCGCGCCGCCCGGGAAGTGCGCGCCGCCGCCGCCGCCGCCGCCGTTGGCCGCGACGGTGCCGCTGCCGGTCACCATCGGCGCCTGCAGGTAGATCGATCCGCCCGAGCCGGCGCCTGCCGCCGCGGCGTAGTCGAGGGTGCAGGCCGCCCCCGCGCCGCCGCCGCCGCCGCCCGCGTTGATCGATCCACCGATCGCGATCGCGTTGCGCGCGTAGAGCTGGATCGCGCCGCCGCCGGCGCCCGCGGCTGCCTGCGCGCAGTTCGCGATCGTCGGTGGCGCGCCGCCGCCCGAGCCGCCGTACAGCACGGCGATCGTGCCATCGCCGTAGCCGGCGCCCGCGCCGCCGCCGGCGGCACCGCACATGCCCATCGCGTTGCAGCCGCCCGCGCCGCCGATGCCGCCGGTCGCGCCGTAGCCGCCACCGCCACCGCCGCTGTCGTTGCGCATGCCCTGGTGCACGCCGTTGCCGCCGTGACCCAGGCCCGCGCCGGGACCATCGCCGCCCGCGCCCGGGGTCTCGCGATGGCCGGCGGCGTCGAGGGAGCCGCTGATCGTGATCGTATCGCCGGCGACGATCACCAGCGGCCGCGTGCCGATCACCCGCACTGTCGCGGCCGCGCCGACGCTCAGGCTGCGCACGTGGAGCACCGCGACCTCGGGGCCGCCGACATCCTGCGGGCGCGCCTCGAAGGTGATGCCCGCGGGCGGGGACGCGCCGCCGATCGTCAGCGCGCTGGTGTCGATCGTCGCGTTCGCGTTCAGCGCGAGGTCCGCGGTGCCGCCGAACTCGTCGGCGGTCGCCAGGTGGACGACGTCCTCGATCAGGATCATCGCATCGGGCATCGCGTCGGGCATGGCATCCGGCATCGCGTCGACGGTGGCATCGGGCGGGCGCGCGTCGACCGCGGCATCGACCGGGCGCGCGTCGACCGGGCGCGCGTCGATCGCCGGCGCGTCGGTCGTCGCGTCGGCGCGCGCGTCCTCCGCCGCATCGACGTCCGCGGCGTCGGCGCCGCCATCGATCATCGCGGCGTCGGTACGTGCGTCGACGGCGCCGGAGCCGAGCCCGCTCGCATCGAAGCTGCACCCGCCCAGCGCGAGCAGCACCGCGGCCATCCACCGTCCGCGGCCATGACTGGACAACATCATGATGGCTCCATCGTACTGCGGCGGGCGGCGGAACGGCAGCGCGCTGATCCGCCTCGTGACGCGCGGCGTGTAGGTGCCTGCGCGCGCCCGTGCGAAGCTGCTGGGGTGTATCGGATCTGCTTCGTCTGCACCGGCAACATCTGTCGCTCGCCCACCGCCGAGGGCGTGATGCGCGCGCTCGTCGGGGAGGCCGGCCTGGCCCATCGCCTCGAGCTCGACAGCGCCGGCACCAGCGGATGGCACGCCGGCGAGCTCCCCGACCCGCGGACCATCGCGACCGCCAGGCGCCGCGGCGTCGCGCTCACTCACCGCGCGCGGCAGCTGGTCGCGGCGGACATCGACCGGTTCGATCGGCTGCTCGCGATGGACGCCACCCACGTGCGCGGCATCGCGCCGATCGTCGGCAACCGCGGCGGCGACAAGATCGCGCTCCTGCGCGCGTTCGATCCCGACGCGCCACCCGGCGCCGAGGTCGAGGACCCGTACTACGGCGGTCAGCGCGGCTTCGACGAGGTCTACGATCAGTGCGTCGCCGCGTGCCGCGGCCTGCTCGCGACCGTGCGCGCCGAGCGCGGCTGGTAGCGGTCACGCGCCGTGGCGCGGCGGATCGCCACTGACGTCACGCCCGTGTAAGGAATGCGCGCCGCCGAACGTCCGGCTTGCGGACGACGCGCGCGCGGTGGACGCTCGCCGCATGCGGATCCTCGGCGCGATCGCGTGTCTGCTCCTCGCGATCCCGGCGGCGCACGCGGACGACCGCGCGGCGGATCCGCAGGCGTGGCGCGTGGGCCTCGACGATCGCATCGCCGCGGATCTCGCCGCGGGCCGGCCGCTCGTGGTGCAGGTCCACGTGCCGCTCTGCGACAACGACATCATCGCGTGCGGCAACGCGCGGCTCGGCGATGGCGAGTCGCCCGACGACAACCTCTACTGGGGCACGACCGAGGGCACGCGCGGCTGGTTCGGGCGGCGCGGCGGTGGCTGGACCCAGGTGCTCCACACCGACGGCGCCGCGATCGACGAGCCCGACGTCCTCGACGTGCGGGTCTGGACCCGCCGGATCGCCACGCCGCGCGCCTGGCGCGATCGCGGTGCGCCGGCGCGGTACCGCCTGTACGTCGTCGCGTTCGCGTGGCGGGGCGAGCGCATCGATGCCGCGCTCGCGCGTTACGCCGCGGATCTCTCGGGCGCGGCCGGCCACGCGATCGCGCTGCCCGACGGCACGGCGATCGCGGCCGGTGGCGACGCGCAGGTCGTGGCGTATGTCGGTCACAACCGCTTCATGGATCTCGATCACTTCGCGTGGCCCGCGCCCGCCGATGCCCAGCCGCGCGGCGCGATCGCGATCGCGTGCCACACCGCGGTCTACCTGCAAGATCGCGCGGTCGGGCCGACCCGCGTGCCGCTCCTGTTCACGCGCGACTACCTGCTCGCGTCGAGCGCGGCGCTCGAGGGCGCGATCCTCGCGCTCGCGCAGGGCGGCGACTACGCCGCGATCCGCCGCGGCGGCGCGCAGGGCTACGCCACCGGTGGCCACAAGACGCTGCGCCACGTGTTCGGCGCGTTCACGAATCCCGCGGACCCGCGCTGGGGCACGCCGGGCTACGACGCGGCGATCAACGCGCATGCGCGCGGGCTCGCGCCGTAGCCGCGATCGCTCACGGCGCGCAGCTCACCGCCGACAGCGCGGGCGCGATGCCCTCGCCGGTGGTGACGTAACCGCGGCCGTCGACGTCGAACCCGACCGCCTCGCCCTGATCCTCGTCGGCGACCGGCACGCGCACCGGCGCGGCCTGGAAGAGCCCGGCGATCGTGACACCCTCCGCGCCGGCGAGCTCGAACAGGCGATCGTGCGTGCGGATCAGCAGGCGCGCGCCGCAGCTGTCGATCGCGAGATCCGCGGCGGTCACGCGCGCATCGCCGCTGGGCGGCGTGAAGCTGCCCACGCGCTCCGCCGTCGCGATGCCGCTCGCGACCCGCGGTAGCCGGTAGATCGCCGAGGCGCCGCCCTGCACCTTGGTGATCGCGTAGAACCCGCCGTCGCGCGGGTCGACGATCAGCGCCTCGGCGTCGTGCGGGCCATCGGGATACGCGATCTCGAAGCGCCGCCAGGTCACATCGACCGTGCCGATCGTGGTCGCGGGCTCGACGACCTCGTAGACCGCGACGCTGGTGCGGGTCAGGTCGTTGTCGCCGAGGTCGCCGGCGTAGAGACACCAGCTCGCGCCGCATGGCGCGATCGCGAGATCTTCGAGATCGATCGTGTCGGCGCCGGCGAGGTGCAGCGCGCCGCGGCTGGTGCCGTCGAGGCTGAACGCGAACAGGTCCGTCGCGGCGCCGTCGTCGTGGGTCCAGATCACGCCCGGCCGCGCGCGGCTGACCGCGAGACCGGAGAGCTCGTCGGCGGCCGCGAGCGTGATCGTGCCGGTCAGCGCCGGCGCGCCGAGCGTGCACCCGCAGCCGGGCGCGGCGTCGATCGCCGCGCCACCATCGAGCGCGGCGTCAGCCGCGGCCGCGCCGCCGCCGCACGCCGCGAGCAGCGAAGCGAGGCCGCGCGAAGCGAGCCAACCTGGCGCGCGATCGCGCGCCGGAGCGAGACACATCCGCGCGTTCACGCGATCGACCGTAACGCGCACCACGCGCGAGGCCGAGCGCGAACGCGCCTCGCACGCGACTGATACACGAATACACACTGGCGACATTCGCGAGCAAGACAGCGCGTCGATAAGACTCCGATGCCGCCACGCTGGGCTTCGCGCGTCTTGCTCTCGGTGACAGGAGCGATGCGTCGACGTGACATCGCGGCGACCCTGTTCGCCGCGCTCGCGGCCTGCGGCGGTGGCGAGGCCAGCGCGGTCGACGCGACCACCGCCATCGATGCCAATGATGATGTCGGCCCGCGCCTCGGCGGCTTCACGATCGATCTGGTCGCCGCGTTCACCGCGTCGACCGGCGAGACCACCGCCGCGCACACCACCGTCGTCGGCAAGATCTACGACGGCGTCCAGCCCGAGACCGTGATCTGGACGGCGCAGGCAACCGCCGGCGACTGCACGCTGTCTGTACCGTCGGTCCCGCGCTGCACGACGCCGTGCGGGGCGACCGCGGCGTGCGTCGCCGACGAGACCTGCCAGGCCTATCCGTCGTCGCACGCGGTCGGCGACGTCGAGGTCACCGGCGTGAAGACCACCGCGGGCGCCGCGGCGTTCACGATGAGCCCG
Source organism: Deltaproteobacteria bacterium (assembly GCA_021413675.1). Lineage (GTDB taxonomy): Bacteria > Myxococcota_A > Polyangia > Haliangiales > Haliangiaceae > JAIOQA01. Next base: position 59,169 of record JAIOQA010000020.1, read on the forward strand.
ATCGTCAACGGCTACCAGCCGGGCGCCGCGACCGTGCTCGCCTATCCGCCGTTCACCGCCGGCGACGCGGTCGCGATGCACGCGACCGGCAGCGACTTCGCGCCCGCGTTCACGCTCGCGACCCACGGCATCGCGCCGCTCGAGCTCGCCGCCGATCCGCTCGCGCTCGCGAGCGGTCAGCCGCTCGCGCTGACCTGGACCGCGCCGGCCGACGCGACCGCGGCCGTCCACGTCAAGCTCGACATCAGCCACCACGGTGGCTCGAAGGGGAAGATCGAGTGCGACACCGCCGACGATGGCGCGGTCGCGATCGACGCCTCGCTGGTCGACGCGCTGCTCGCGCTCGGCGCCGCGGGCTACCCGACGATCATCGTCACGCGCAGCGCCACCGGCCACGCCGCGGTCGCGACCGGCCACGTCGACCTGGTCGCGGCCTCGACCGTCGAGCGCGCGGTCGCCGTGCCAGGCGTGACCTCGTGCACCGACGACACCGAGTGTCCATCCGGGCAGTCCTGCCAGCCCGACCTTACTTGCCAGTGAAGGAGCCTTTCATGATGAGGACGAGGATGTGGAGCGGCGCGATCGCGACGAGCCTGATCGCGATCGCGGGTTGTGGATCGAACAGCGGCGCTGCCGTCGATGCCAGCGGGGGAGGCGATGGCGCGATCGCCGGTGACGGCGGCTCCGGCGACGGCGCCCCGGGCAGCCCCGACGCGAACACCTCCGGGCTCGCGCACTTCAGCTTCTTCGTCACCAGCTTGAAGGCGCTGCGCGAGCTGTCCGGCAGCCAGAACGGGTTCGGCGGCGATCTGCGGTACGGCGAGACCGGCCAGGGCGCCGGCCTGCGCGGCGCCGACAAGATCTGCGCGGCGATCGCCGAGCGCAGCATGCCCGGCGCGTCGGCCAAGCAGTGGCGCGCGTTCCTGTCGGCCAGCAAGGACGACAACGGCAACCAGGTCAACGCGATCGATCGAATCGGCGCCGGGCCCTGGTACGACCGCACCGGACGGCTGTTCGCGTCGTCGAAGACCGCGCTGATGGCGACCCGGCCGACCGACGCCGACGCCGCGATCAAGAACGACTTCCCCAACGAGGACGGCGTCCCCAACCACGACCCCGACGGCACCGGCGAGGTCGACAACCACGACTTCCTCACCGGCTCGAATTCCAGCGGCGCGCTCGAGAGCGCGACAGTTACCTGCCTCGACTGGACCGCGAACGCCGGCAACAAGACCCTCGAGGGCAAGCCGCGCATCGGGCACTCGTGGCCGCGCGGCACGGGCGGCGGCCCCGGCGGCCCCGGCGGCAGCAACATCGACAGCTGGATGTCGTCGCTGATCGAGTCGGGCTGCGCGCCGGGCGTGAACCTGATCGAGACCGGCCCGCCCTCGGACTCGGCCAACACGGTCGGCAACGGCGGCGGCTACGGCGGCTTCTACTGCTTCGCGCTGACCCCATGAGGACCCACGTCTGGATCGCGGCGCTCGCGCTCGCGGCGTGCGGCGG